>CAYLHK010000148.1:2060-6715 GCA_964383295.1 uncultured Rhodovulum sp. | reverse complement strand
ACGCCGCCGCCTATGCCGTCGTCAGCTACCAGACCGCATGGCTCAAGGCGAACCATCCGGTCGAGTTCATGGCCGCGGTGATGAACTGCGACATCCACCTGACCGACAAGCTCGGCGCCTACCGCCAGGAGGTCGCGCGGCTCGGCGTCGAGGTCCTGTCACCTTGCGTGAACCGCTCCGAGGCGACCTTCTCGGTCTCCGAGGGGCGTATCGTTTACGCCCTCGGCGCTCTGAAGAACGTGGGCGTCGAGGCGATGCGGCTGATCACCGCCGCCCGCGCCCAGGGCGGGCGGTTCAACGGGCTCTTCGACTTCGCCGCACGGGTGGACCTGCGCCGCGTGGGCAAGCGGGCGCTGGAGATGCTGGTACGGGCCGGCGCGCTCGACGGGCTCGATTCGAACCGGCGCAAGTGCTGGGAGAGCCTGGAAGTGCTGATGGCCTTCTCGGCCGCCGCCCATGAGGAACGCGCCTCCGCCCAGGTCAGCCTGTTCGGCGAGGCCGCGGTCGAGCTGCCCGCCCCCCGCCTGCCCCAGCCCGAGGACTGGTCGCAGATGGAGCGGCTCACCCAGGAACAGCAGGCGGTCGGCTTCTACCTCTCCGGCCATCCGCTCGACGCCTATGCCGGGGCGCTGCGCCGCGAGAAGGTGCTGACCCATGCCGAGCTGATGCGCGCCGCCGCTGGCCAGTCGGCACTGGCCGCGCGTCTCGCCGGCACGATTTCCGCCGTCGACCTGCGCAAGAGCGCGCGCGGCAACCGCTTCGCCTTCGTGCGGCTCTCCGACCCCACGGGCGGCTTCGAGGTGCGCGTGTTCTCCGACGTCCTCGACGCGGCGCGCGATGCGCTCGAGGTCGGTCGCAGCGTGGTGCTGACCGTCGAGGCCTCGCTCGATGGCGACGAGATGCGGCTGCAGGCGCGAGGCGCACAGCCGATCGACCGCGCGCTCGCCGGCGCGGCGGCGGCGGGACTGCGCATCCATGTCACCGAGATCGGCGCAGTCGCCTCGCTCAAGGCGCGGCTGGAGATCGTCGCCCGCGAGGCGAGATCGGCACGGCTCGGCCCGATCGAGCTTCTCGTCAGCGGCCCGGACCTGCCCGGCGACACCTACATCGACCTGAAGGACCGCTACCCGCTCACCCCGCAGGTGCAGGCAGCGCTCAAGGACGTGTGGGGCGTGCTCGAGGTCATCGAGGTCTGACCGCGCTCCGCTTGTTCACTTCGCGGATTTGTCCGTCGACGAACCCGCGCGACGCAGTGCGCCGCAAGAGCGGGTTCGGAAGGAAAGCGAGTGCGCGCGAAGCAATACCGCGGAGCTCGTAAAACCGGGACCGCCCACCCCCTTCAACCGGAGGTAGTTCCAGAAACGCCGACGGGCGGACCCGAAGGCCCGCCCGTCGGCTTGAAGATCAGCAGTCTCAGGCGGCTTCGGCGCGCTGCGCCTGGCGCTCGCTCTCCTCGCGGCTCAGCGCCACCGAGGTGCGCACGCCGCGGCGCACGAATTCCATCATGCCCTTCACCGTGCGCTCGTTCGGATCGATGCCGGCGCACATCAGGACCTCGCGGCCGTCGCGCGACCGCGCCCAGCGGGCGATCACCTCGGGGCCGTTCCCATACTTCTTGTCGTCGGCGATCGCGTCGTCGAGCGCCGCCAGCACCACCGCGGCGAAGAGCTTCTGCGCCCGTGCGCCCTGATCGTTGGTGTAGGCAACCTCGTCTACGTAATCGAGCATTACGCACATCCTTATCTATCGTTCGTTTCAGGCTTCGGGGGGGTATACATCCCGACGCCGCCGAATGAATTGCCATTATCACATGGCAGCCATGCAGCGCTGGAATACCCGCGCATCCTGGACCCTTATTTAGGGTGGCAGGTGCTTCAGGTCAATGAAATGCTGGTGTCATGGCGGTTCAGCGGGCCGGAACCGCGGCCGGCTCGCGCCAGGTCAGCGCCCGGTGATCGAAACCGCTCTCCAGCGTCGGCTTCACGATGCGGAAGTACGGCGACAGGTCGAAGTCGCGCGGCGCATAGAGCGAGTGGTGGCGAATCTCCAGGATCTCGCGGCGCTGATGCCGCGCGCCGGAATCGGCGCGGAAATCGGGGGTGATCCGCGGCAGGACCGGGTAGCGCACATGCTCGAAGGCCTGGGCGATCAGCGACGAGCAGATCGCCCGCGTCGGATCGCCTGATCCGATCGCCAGCATCCTCCGCCGCCAGCGCAGCGGCACCGGCGGCGCGGGCAGGAAGTATCGCGCGAGATCGACGATGTTCTTCGTGTCATAGCGCTTGCCGAGGCTCGCGATCATGAAAGCCACGACCCGGGCCCGGTCCCCGCCCGACAGGCTTGCAGCACGGCATATGCGGGTGTTGAACCGCTCGTATTTCGATAGAGGCACCGCCACGCAGCCCTGGCCGAGATTGACCTCGACCAGCGTCAGCGGCTCGCCCTCCGCCGTCACCTGGCCCAGCGCATTGCCCACATACATCGCCGCATGCGACCAGGTGGACATGGTCAGGTACTTGATCGCCACGGACACGCGCGCATGCCCCTCGACCAGCAGCACGTCACCGGGCTCCAGCACCCGGCGCAGCGCCGCGACATTCGCGTGGGTGAACGGCTCGAACCCCGGCGACGGCTCCTCGAGCCGGCGCGCGAGGCGGCGGCCGATCCGGTCCAGCAGCGTCTCTCCGGTCGCCGACATCCCCCTCACCCTGCACGGGGCTCCACGCGCCCCAGTCTACCACGCCGCCGGTGTGGAACCTGCGAACGGCGTGAAACACGGTTTCCGCCCGGCAGACGGAAAATGCCGCGCATTCGTGTCGAAACGGCGCGATCCGCCCGCTCATGTCCCCCGCGGCTTCGCCCGCCGGGTGGGCGCGGCGGCGGCCGGGTCCTCCGGCCAGGGGTGGCGCGGATAGCGCCCGCGCAGGTCGCGGCGCACATCGGCATAGGATGAAGCCCAGAACCCCGGCAGATCCGCCGTCGTCTGCACCGGCCGCCCTGCCGGCGAGAGCAGCTCGACCACCAGCGGCACCCGGTCCGCGCCCACGGTCGGATGCGCCGCCAGCCCGAACATCTCCTGCAGCCGCACCGAGACCGAGGGCGCCGCGCCGCCATAGTCGATGGCCAGCCGCGTACCCGTCGGCGCCGCGATCCCCGCCGGCGCCAGCCGGTCGAGCTCCCGCCGCGCCCCATGGTCGAGCCGCGCCTCCAGCGCGGCCAGCAGGTCGACCCGCCCAAGATCCTCCGCGCGCGCCATGCCCGCCAGATAGGGCGCGAGCCAGTCCTCGAGCCCCGCTGCCAGCTCCGCCTCGGACATGTCGGGCAACTCCGGCGCTCCATGCGCCCGCAGCCACTCGACCCTGGCGGCGAAGCGCCGCGCCGCCGGCGTCCACGGCAGCACCTCGATCCCCAGATCCCGGATCCCCTCGCAGAGCGCCGCGGCCACCGCCTCCGGCGGCGCCCCCGTCCAGCGCCGGTCCTCGAGCGCCAGCGCCCCCAGCATCACCCGCTCGCGCGCCAGCACCGCCCGCTCGCGCCGGGACCACACGCAGACCCGCTCGCGCCGCAGCCGCGCGCCATGCAGCGCCCGCAGATCGCCCTCGGTCACCGGCAATGCCTGCCGGATGCGCGCCTCGCGCGGATCGCCGTCGAGATCGGCCGCCACCAGCATCGGCGCGGCCCCCAGCCCGTCGCTGGGGCCCAGCACCGCGCCCTTGCCGCCCGAGAGCAGATAGCGCGGCGCCTCGCCCGCCCGCCGCTGCCCGATCCGGTCGGGATAGGCGAGCGACAGCGCCGCGCCCGGCGACAGCCCCTCGCCCCGTCCCCCCGGCACCAGCGCCGCCAGCCGCCCCGCTTCGGCCCGGATCGCCGCCACCGCGCCGCGATCGACCCGCACCGGCGCCTCGCGCTCGGCACGCCCGGGATCGCGCAGCGCCAGCAGCCGCAGCGCCAGATCCGCCGGCGGCGGCCCGCCCGCACCCGCCAGCGGATCGCGCGCCTCGACCAGCGCCGCCAGATCCGCCGCCAGCCGCGCCGCACCCCGCGCGCCCGCCTCGACCAGCATGTGCCCCAGCCGCGGATGCACCGGCATGCCGGCCAGCGCCCGCCCATGCGCCGTGATCCGCCCCTCGGCATCGAGCGCGCCCAGATCGGCCAGCAGCCCCCGCCCCTCGGCGAATGCCGGCCCCGGCGGCGGGGTCAGGAAGGCCATGCCCTCGGGCGTGGCCGCCCCCCAGACCGCCAGCTCCAGCGCCAGCCCGGCCAGATCGGCCGCCGCGATCTCCGGCGGCGGATAGGCCGCCAGCGCCCCCTCCTCGCCCCGCGTCCACAGCCGCCAGCACCAGCCCTCGGCCACCCGACCCGCCCGGCCCCGCCGCTGCTCGGCCTCGGCCCGCGTCACCCGCTCGGTCACCAGCCGCGTCATCCCCGAGGCCGGATCGAACCGCGCCCGCCGCGCCATCCCGGCATCCACCACCACCCGCACATCCGGGATCGTCAGCGAGGTCTCGGCAATCGACGTGGCCAGCACCAGCCGCCGCCCGCCCTCCAGCGGCCGCAGCGCCGCCCGCTGCGCGGCAAAGGGCAGCCCCCCGTGCAGCGGCTGCACCACCACGCCCGCCGGCAGCCGCGGCGCCAGCGCGGCGGCCACCCGCCCG
>CAYLHK010000148.1:0-2050 GCA_964383295.1 uncultured Rhodovulum sp. | reverse complement strand
GGCAGGAACACCAGCACCCCGCCCTCGGCCTCGGCCAGCGCCGCCAGCACCAGATCGGCCGCCGCCGCCTCCACCCGCACCCCCGGCGCGCGCCAGGGACGCTCCAGCCAGCGCGTCTCCACCGGCCAGGCCCGGCCCTCGGCGGTGATGACCTCGGCGCCCCCCATCAGCGTCGCCACTGGCCCGGCATCGAGCGTCGCCGACATCACCAGAACCGCCAGATCCGGGCGCAGCGCGCCGCGCGCCTCCAGCACCAGCGCGAGGCCGAGATCGGCCTGCAGCCCGCGCTCGTGGAACTCGTCGAAGATCACGCAGGCAATGCCCTCGAGCGCGGGATCGGACTGCAGCATCCGCGTCAGCACGCCCTCGGTGACCACCTCGATCGACCGCCCCGGCACGCTCTCGCCGCGGATGCGGAACCCCACGCGCCCGCCCGGCCGCTCGCCCAGCGCCTCGGCCAGCCGCTCGGCGGCGGCACGCGCCGCGACCCGCCGCGGCTCCAGCATCAGGATGCGCCCGGCCATGCCCGCGGCCAGCAGATGCAGCGGCACCCGCGTGGTCTTGCCCGCGCCCGGCGGCGCCTGCAGCACGGCCGTGCCCGAACGCGCCAGCGCGCGCGCGATCTCCGGCAGGACCGGATCTATCGGAAGAGGCGATGCCCCGGTCACGCGGCGGCCCTAGCGCCGGCGCGAGATCACCGCATTGCCGTAGCGGGTCGGCGCCTCGATGCGCTCGAGCTGCGCCACCCCGCTCCCGCTCGCGCGGAAGACCACGGTGAAGGGAAACTCCTCGAGCTGCCCCGCGCTATGCGCCTCGCCCTCGATCTGCGAGAAGGTGCCGGCACAGACCAGCTCGCTCCCCCGCTCCGTCGGCGCGGCGAGCCGCAGCCTTGAACGGCGCGAGCCGTCGAAGACATCGACCGTGGCGCGGCAGATCTCGCCCACCGGCGCATCGCGAAACATCTGGAAGCCGGCCGACACCGGGTCGAGCGCCCCCACCTGCGCCGCCGGATCGGGCGAGGTCGAGCGCGGCGGCACCACGGAGACATGCACGGGGCGCCCGTTCTGCCACCGGATCTCGGTATTGCGCAGCCGCCGCGGCGATTTCGACACCGCGTCATAGCGCGCGGGCTGCACGCTGCCATCGCGTGCGACCCGGCCCCGCGCGGTCCCGTCGAAGAAGTAATCGGCAAAGAGCGCGATGAACCCGCTCGGGTCGATCCGGCCGGTGGCGACATAATCCGCGCCGTTCTGCTCCGAGCCCAGCGTCAGCGAGCCGACCCGCAGCCCGCGGATGTGAAAGTCATAGGCCGTGGTCGCAGGCATCGCCGGCGCCGCCGCGCTCACGGCGATGCCGAAGGCCAGCAGGCGGAGAAATCGGAACGACATGGACAGCTCCCTTCGCGAGATCGGTCGGGACAGTGGCCCCCGGATATGCCAAACAGGCGGCCCGAGGCCAAGAGACAAGCCACCGGAGGGCAGTAGAGCTTGCGTGATGGCGGAGATGCGCCGAAGGCGGCAATAGCCGTGTCGGAGCTTGCGGGCCCGCTCGCCCAAGGCGACCGCCGCGCGCTCGCGCGCGCCATCACGCTGGTCGAATCCACCCGCCGCGACCACCGCGCCGCCGCCCGCGAGCTTCTCGCCCGGCTGCCCCGCCGTCCGGCGCTGCGCGTCGGGCTGACCGGCACCCCCGGGGTCGGCAAGTCGAGCTTCATCGAGCGGCTCGGCCTGACGCTGACGGGGCGCGGCCTGCGGCTGGCCGTGCTCACCGTCGATCCCTCGTCGGCGCGCTCGGGCGGCTCGATCCTCGGCGACAAGACCCGCATGGAGCGGCTGGCCCGCGATCCCGCCGCCTATATCCGCCCCTCGCCCAGCGGTGCCTCGCTCGGCGGCGTGGGTCGGCGCACCCGCGAGGCGATCCTGCTCGTCGAGGCCTGGGGCGCCGATGTGGTGCTGGTCGAGACCGTCGGCGTCGGCCAGTCCGAGACCATGGTCGCCGAGATGACCGACATCTTCCTGCTCCTGCTCGCGCCCGCGGGCGGCGACGAGCT
>CAYLHK010000147.1:0-6738 GCA_964383295.1 uncultured Rhodovulum sp. | reverse complement strand
CGGTCGGCCTCGTCGACCACCATGATCTGCACGCCGGTCAGCATCAGCTTGCCGCGCTCGAAATGATCGAGCAGCCGGCCGGGCGTGGCGATCAGCACGTCGACGCCGCGGTCGATCAGCTTTTCCTGATCCTTGAAGCTGACGCCGCCGATCAGGAGCGCCATCGAGAGCTTCAGATGCTTGGAGTACTTTTCGAAGTTCTCGGCCACCTGCGCCGCCAGCTCGCGGGTCGGCGCCAGCACCAGGCTGCGCGGCATGCGCGCCCGGGCGCGGCCCTTCGAGAGCGCGCAGAGCATCGGCAGCACGAAGGAGGCCGTCTTGCCGGTGCCGGTCTGGGCGATGCCCAGCACGTCGCGCCCTTCGAGCGCGTGGGGGATCGCCTGGACCTGGATCGGGGTGGGCGTGGTGTAGCCGGATTCGGTAACGGCCTGAAGGACCCGCGGGTCCAGCGAGAGATCAGAAAATGTGGTCATGTAACCTTGCGTCGGATTCGTTGCGACAGGAGTGGCCGCATCATCCCACGCGGCCCGGACCCCCGGATCGGGGCCTTTCATTCTGTGCGGACATATACGCCCGGCCAGGCAATTGGTCAATGGTGGCGACCAAAACCGGTTACTTAGGCGCCAGACGTGCCGCGCTTTGCGGCGATTGTGACACCGCCTGCGCATTTTCGGCGGATTTCCGCCCAAAATCGCTTGCGTCCCAGGCGGACCCTGCGGTTAGGTTCAGGCGATCTGTTTGCTTGCGCCGGCGGGAGGGCCGGGTGGTGTGCGGGCGGATGTTCGAATGCGACTGGCGGACCGTGCACACAGCAACACGTCTCCTTTCACGATCCGGACTTGCGTGCCTCGCCGCGGCGGCGGTGCTGGCGCTGGGCGCCACGTCGATCCGTGCCGACGAGTTCCGCCTGCTCAAGATCGACGGCCATCGGATGAAATGGGGCGCGCCCGAGCTTGGGACCGGCGCCGAGGTCACCTATGGCTTCGCCACGCATGCGCGATCGTTTCCCGATGCCATCAACTGCCAGGAACTCGCCCCGATGGAGCGCCTCGCGGCCGCCTGGGGTGACGATCCGCGCTGGCTCGACGCGATCGCCGCGGAGGCCTTCGCAATGTGGAGCGTCGCGGCGGACGTCCGCTTCCGCCCGGCCGAGGCCGGCGAGACGCCGGACATCCTGATCGGCGCCCAGGGCAAGCCGCGGCGGATCGCCTTCGCCAATGTCTGGTTCGACGGGGCCGCGGCCAGGGATGGCGTGGCGCCGCTGACGCAAGCCACGATCTGCTTCAACCCGGAGCTCGCCTGGGGCATCGGGGCAGCACCCGGCGGCCAGGGCAGCGACTTCGGGACGGTGCTTGCCCATGAGATCGGCCATGCCATCGGGCTCGACCACCCCGGCGCCACCGGCTCGCTGATGGGCTACCAGAATCAGGGCGACATCGACGCGCTGATGCCCGGCGACATCGAGGGGGCGATTACTCTCTATGGGGCGCTTCCGGCGAAGTGAATCTTCTCCGCCGCGGGGCGGGGGCGCAGAAAGCAACCCTTCCTTTGCCCAGGGGTTGCGCGGCGGGCGGCAGGGTGTAAGAGCCGCGGCGGTCCCCCGGGGAGAGACGCGATGAACCAGGTCGTTGAAAAGGCACTTCGCGGCATGGCGCTGCTGAAGGTGCGCGATATCCGTCACTGGACGGACCGGACCTTCTCGTTTCATTGCGACCGCCCGGACAGCTTCCGGTTCCGCTCCGGTGAATTCGCGATGATCGGCCTGATCGTCGAGGGCAGGCCGCTCGTGCGGGCCTATTCCATCGCCTCGCCCTCCTGGGAGGAGGAGCTCGAGTTCTATTCGATCAAGGTCGAGGACGGTCCGCTGACGTCCCGCCTCCAGCACCTGCGCGAGGGCGACGAGATCGTCATGCGGCCCAAGCCCGTCGGCACGCTGGTGCATGACGCGCTGACGCCGGGCCGGCGCCTCTTTCTCTTCTCGACCGGCACCGGCATCGCCCCGTTTGCGTCGATCATCCGCGACCCGGAAACCTACGAGAAGTTCGAGCAGGTCGCGCTCACCCATACCTGCCGCGAGCTGGCCGAGCTCGACTACGGGCACGATCTGATCGCGCGCATCCGCGACCACGAATTCCTGCCCGAGATCGTCGGGGACAAGCTGGTGCATATCGCCACCACCACCCGCGAAGAGAGCCCGCGCATGGGCCGCATGACCGACTGGATCCGCGACGGGCGGCTGGCCGAGGCGGTCGGAGGGGCGCTCGACCCCGCGACCGACCGGGTGATGATCTGCGGGTCGATGGAGATGCTGCGCGATCACAAGGCGATCTGCGAGGATCTCGGCTTCGTCGAGGGCTCGAACTCCGAGCCCGGCCAGTTCGTGATCGAGAAGGCCTTCGTCGACTAACGCAGGAACAGCATCGCCATTCCGGCGACCACCAGCGCCGCGCCAGCCCAGGCGCCGGCGGCGGGACGCTGGCCAGTGTGGAGCCAGAGCATCGGCAGGATCAGCGCCGGCGAGGTGGCCGAAAGGGTCGAGACCACGCCGACCTCGCCGCCCGACAGGGCGAAGAGCAGCAGCGTCATTCCGATGGCGAGCGCGATGAAGCCGGTCAGCGCGGTCAGGGCGAAGTCGCGCAGGCTCATCGGGCCACGGGGCCTGACGGCGGGCAGCGGCAGGGCGGTCAGCACCGTCAGGCAGGCGGCGGCGGTGGCGACGCGCAGCAGAGATGCGGCGGCGGGGTCGAGACCGGCGGCCATGACCGGCCGGACGATGATCGAACCGATCGCCTGGCCGAGTGCTGCCCCAAGGCCGAGGGCGACGCCCACCCACATGGCGCCGCGCACCGCCTCGAGATCATGCAGGCTGCCGCCGCGGCCGTAGAGGATGGCGAGCGCCACACCCGCCACGGTCACGCCGATGCCGGCCACCGCCTGCGGGGGCAGGCTCTCGCCCAGCACCAGCCAGCCGAGCAGGGCGCCGATCGGGGCGTTGAGCGCGAAGAGGATGCCCGAGCGCCGCGGTCCCAGTCGGTTGAGCGTGGCAAACAGCAGCGTGTCGCCGGCAAAGATGCCGATCACCGCCGAGAGCACCAGGGGGCCGGCACTTGCGGCATCCAGCTCTCGCCAGCCTCCCGTGGCCAGCACGAAGGCAACCAGCAGGCAGGTGACGAAGACCTGCCGGGTACGGTTGAAGACCAGCGCCCCCAGCCGCGACGCCGGCCCGGCAGCAATGATGCCGGTCACCGACCAGCAGGCGGCGGCGCCGACTGCGGCGAGCTCATGGATGGGCATTTGAGTGGTCGTGGGCCTGGGTGCGGAGTTGGCTGGCGATACTACTAGCGCACAGAGCTGGCAAGTCGGGCGGCGAGGGAGTGTATCACGTTGATACGCTCTTCAAGTGACTGAAATAAAACAGATAATAGGATTATCCTGCCCGGAGGCTATTCCTTCGGCGTCTCAAGCGTCTGCAATCCCTCCGGCGGGGCGCCGTCGATGGTGGCGAGAACGGCATGGGCGAGTGCCGCGCCGGCGGAGCGGAAGTTCTCGTGAACGACCTCGATCGGCGCGCGGAACTTCTTCATCAGCCCGAAGCTCTCCTTCACCGCCACGTCGAAATCCTCGCCGATCACCCGGCCGGCAGATTCGGCGGCGACCACCGCGGTGATCGCCGCCTGGGCGCTGCCGCAGACGATGCCGTCGGGAAAGCGCGGGCCGGCCATCACCCGGCTGATCTCGGCGTGGATCTCCGCCTCGGTGCTGTCGGTATCGATGGTGCGCAGCGGCACGTCGGTCACGTCGTGGCGCTCGACGCCGCGCTGAAAGCCCGCGTTCATGTGCCGCGCATAGGTGTAGCGGGTGGGCGGGGCGAGCAGCGCCAGCCGGCTGCGCCCGCGGCGCACCAGCCGGTCGACGGCCGTTTCGGCGTAACGCTCGTTGTCGTAGTCGAAATAGGGATGCTCCAGCCCCATCTCCGTCCGGCCATGGGTGGCGAAGGGAAAGCCGCGCTCGTGCAGGTAGGTCACCCGCGGGTCGCGTGGCTCGGTGCGCGAGAAGATGATCCCGTCGGCCGAGCCGGTCTCGACGATGTAGCGAACCGGGTCCAGCGGGTCGGTCCCCAGCCGGTAGGGCGTGACCACCAGATGATAGCGCGTGCCGGCGAGATGACCGGAGATGCCGGCGACGATGTGCGGGGCGATGCCGAGCACCTCGGTCTCGAGCGAGAGCACCAGCGCGATGACATTGGTCTTGCCGGTGCGCAGGCGCACGCCGGCGCGGTTCGGCCGGTAGCCGACCTGGCGCGCCACCAGGCGCACGCGCTCCTTGGTCGACTGGGCGATGTCGGGCGCGTCGCTGAGTGCGCGCGAGACCGTGGTGACCCCGAGCCCGGTGATGAAGGCAATGGTCTTCAACGTGGGACGCTCGCTGGTCGACCGCTCCTTTCCGGCCATGACCTGCCACCTCCTGAATTTCCGAATCAGCCCTCCGCCATGCTAGCATGGGCAATTCTGAAACGTTACAGTTTTCATTCAAGGCGCGGGCGCTTTTCGCGGATACGGCCGCCCCTCGGCGGCCACTCCGTCCAGCCCACGGCGTGCAATCTTTTGAAAAGCATCGCATGATTGGGCTAGTATCCATGGCTCTCGACCCGTCGCCGCCGACGCCCACGGGTTTCCGGATTCCGGAATTGCTTTTCGAAGGCGATGCCCGTACCCTCTGCCTGCAACGATTTAGATTGCGGGAGGTCAACAAATGAAAATACGGTCCCTGTCCGCCGCCCTGGCGCTGAGCGCGGCCCTGCCGGCCGGTGCCGCCCTCGGCGCGGATCTCGAGGTCACGCACTGGTGGACGTCAGGTGGCGAGGCGGCAGCGGTCGCCGAGTTTGCCAGGGCCTTCGACGCCACCGGCAACACCTGGGTCGACGGCGCCATCGCCGGCGGCGGCCCGACCGCGCGCACGGTCTTCATCAGCCGCATCACCGGCGGCGATCCGATGGGCGCCACCCAGTTCAACCACGGCCGCCAGGCCGAGGAGCTGGTCGAGGCGGGCCTCATGCGCGACCTGACCGACCTCTATGACGAGAACGGCTGGCGCGAGCACATCAACCCCCCGTCGCTGCTCGACGGCTGCACCGTCGACGGGCGCATCTACTGCGTGCCGATCAACATCCACTCCTGGCAGTGGCTCTGGCTGTCGCACAAGGCGTTCGAGGATGCCGGCGTGCCGGTGCCGACGAACTGGTCCGAACTCGTCGCCGCCGCCCCGGCGCTGCGCGAGGCCGGCAAGATCCCGCTGGCGCTCGGCGGCCAGCCCTGGCAGTCGGCCGGCGTGTTCCAGGTGCTGATGGCCTCGGTAGGCGGCCCCGAACTCTTCAACACCGTCTACGGCGACAAGGATGCCGAGGTGGCCGCAGGCCCCGAGGTCGCGGCGATCTTCGCCGCCACCGCCGACGCCCGCGACATGTCGCAGGGCTCGAACGTGCAGGACTGGAACCAGGCGACCAACCTCGTCATCACCGGCGCGGCGGGCGGCCAGATCATGGGTGACTGGGCCCAGGGCGAGTTCCAGGTGGCCGAACAGGTCGCGGGCGAGGACTACAGCTGCCTGCCCGGCCTCGGCGTCAGCGACGTGATCGCCACCGGTGGCGACGCCTTCTACTTCCCGCTCTCGAACGACGCGGGCGTCACCGAGGCCCAGGGCGTGCTGGCCGGCGTCATGCTCTCGCCCGAGGCGCAGGTCGACTTCAACCTCAAGAAGGGCTCGCTGCCGGTGCGCGGCGACGTCGATCTCGACGCGGCCAACGACTGCATGAAGAAGGGGCTCGAGATCCTGTCCTCCGGCACGATCATCCCCGCGGTCGAGCAGCTGCTGAGCCAGGACTCCGTCACCCAGATCAACGACCTGATGACCGAGTTCTTCAGCACCACCATGTCGCCCGAGGACGCCCAGGCGCGGTTCGCGGCGATCATCGCCAGCGCGGACTGAGCCTCCCAAAGCGCGCGCAGGCGAAAGCGGGCCGGCTCCGTTCACGCGGAGCCGGTTCCCCCGAGGTGCATCCCACCCTTGCGAGAGGCAGGCCATGGCCGCGCAGTCACGCCCGAACCCGTCACGCCCGAGCCGGATCTTCCGCAACCTCAGCGCAAAGATCGCCTCGATCCCGATGATCCTGACGGCGGTGGTCGTCTTTCTCGGCGGCACCCTCTGGACGGTGGTCTATTCCTTCACCGACTCGCGCCTGCTGCCGCGGCTGCGCTTCGTCGGGCTCGACCAGTACGAGCGGCTCTGGTCGACGCCGCGCTGGCTCATCTCGATCGAGAACCTGGTCATCTACGGCTTCCTGTCGCTGATCTTCAGCCTGGTGATCGGCTTCGTCCTCGCCGCGCTGCTCGACCAGAAGATCCGCTTCGAGAACACCTTCCGCACCATCTTCCTCTACCCGTTCGCGCTGTCGTTCATCGTCACCGGGCTGGTGTGGCAGTGGATCCTGAACCCCGATTTCGGGGTGCAGAGCGTGGTGCGCAACCTCGGCTGGACGAGCTTCACCTTCGATCCGCTCTACAACGCCGACATCGTCATCTACGGCATCCTGATCGCCGGGCTCTGGAACGGCACCGGGCTCGTCATGTGTCTGATGCTGGCGGGGCTGCGCGGCATCGACGAGGACATCTGGAAGGCCGCGCGCGTCGACGGCATCCCGATGTGGAAGACCTATCTCTTCATCGTCATCCCGATGATGCG
>CAYLHK010000146.1:0-6796 GCA_964383295.1 uncultured Rhodovulum sp. | reverse complement strand
CGAAGATCACCTTGTAGAGCGAGAAGAAGATCGGGATCTGCAACAGGATCGGCAGGCAGCCGGCGGCCGGGTTGACCTTGGACGACTTGTAGAGGGCCATCACCTCCTGCTGCATCTTCATGCGGTCGTCGCCAACACGTTCCTTGATCTTCTCCATCTCGGGCTGGAGCAGCTTCATCTTCGACATCGCCACGTAGGACTTGTAGGCGAGCGGGAAGAGGATGAGCTTGATCAGGAAGGTCAGGCCGATGATCGCCCAGCCCATGTTGCCGATCAGCTGGTTGAGATAGTGCAGCACGATGAAGATCGGCTTGGTGAGGAAGAAGAACCAGCCCCAGTCGATCGCATCGGTGAAGCGGTCGATGTTCATCTCCCGCTGATAATTGCGGATCGTGTCCCATTCCTTGGCGCCGGCGAAGAGGGAGGTGGTGGCCGCGGCGATCTCGCCCGGCGCCACAGCCATCACCGGCAGGCGCACGTCGGTCTGGAACGTGTCGGAGGTCGGGTTGTGCTTGGTGACCGCGGTGAAGGACTGGCCCGCGGGCGGGATCAGCGTCGACATCCAGTAGTGGTCGGTGAAGCCGATCCAGCCGTTCTGCGCCACCTCGACGGTCGAGGCGGCCGCGCGCTCGGCGGTGCTGAACGTCTGATCCGTGATGCTGCGGTAGCTCGTCTCCACCAGCTTGCCGTCGGCGACCATGATGGCGCCTTCGTGCAGGATGTAGAAGCCGCGCAGGTCAGGCGGCATGCCGTGGCGCGCGATGATTCCGTAGGGCTGCAGCCGCACCTCGGCGCCGGTCAGGTTCTCGACGCTCTGGGTGATCGTGAACATGTAGTTGGCGTCGATCGCCATCTCGCGGCGGAAGACCAGCCCCTGGCCGTTGTCCCAGGCCAGCGTGACCGGGGTGGTCTCCGTCAGCACGTCGCCGCTCTCGATCGTCCAGGCCGTGTTCGGTCCGGGCACGGCGTCAAAGCCGATTCCGCCCGCCGGCGCCCAGCCGTAGAGGGCGTAATAGGCATGCGGCACGCCGGCCGGTGTGAGCAGGGTGACGAGCGGCGAGTCCGGCTCGACCGTGACGCGGTAGTCGCGCAGCCGCAGGTCGTCGATCCGTCCGCCGGTCAGCGACAGCGAGCCCTCGAGGCGCGCCGTGCGGATCTCGACCCGCTCGGTGGTGGCGAGCGCCAGGTCGCGGCCGGTCTCGACGGGCGCCGCGAGATCGGTGGGCGTGCTCGCCACCCCGTCCGCCGGGGGCACGACGAGCTGGCCGTCGGCCGTCTGTTCGAGCGCCGCCGGCGGCAGCGGCTCGGGTTCGGGCGGCGGGAACAGGATGAACCAGGTCAGGATGACGAGGAAGCTGAGCGCGGTCGCCAGGATCAGATTTCTGTTCTGGTCGTCCATCGCGGGCGGCTCCAGTCGGGAAGGGGGATAAAACCTGCCCGGCGTTCAACAGCCGCGACGCTGAAAGGTCAAGGTGTATTCGGGTCGCCGCCGGTGGCCCGCCCGTCCGGACCCTCGTCCGACCCATAGGGTCGCGGACGCCAGCCGCGCAGCCAGGTGAAGGTCTCGGCGAGGGGCAGGGCGCGCGCCACGAGGTAGCCCTGGAAGTAGTCACAGCCGAGCCGGCGCAGCATGGCCTCGGCGTCCTCGGTCTCCACGCCCTCGCCCAGTGTGGCGATGCCGAGTGCGCGCGCCATGGCGATCATCGAGGCGGTCAGCTGCTGCTGTTCGGTCGAGGTCTCGATGCCGAATATGAAGCTCTTGTCGATCTTGATGCGGTTGACCATGAAACGGCGCAGGTTCGAGATCGAGGCATGGCCGGTGCCGAAGTCGTCGAGCTCGATGCGAAAGCCCGCCGAGGCCAGGCCACGCAGGTTGCGCACCACCATGTCGGCATCGCTCTTGATCAGCACCGTCTCCAGGACCTCGATCGCGAGGCGCGACGGGTCGATGTCGAAGCGCTCGACCTCCCATTTGATCTTCTCGATCAGGCGGGGGTCGCGAAGCTGGGCCAGTGCGAAGTTCACGCCGACCTCGGGCACGTGCAGCCCGGCCTGTTCCCAGCCGCGCAGGGCTTCGAGCGAGCGGGTCAGCACCACCTCGCCGATGCGCTCGGTCAGGTCCACTTCGTCGGCGAAGTCGAGGAATGCGGCCGGCGTCAGCAGCCCGTGGGTCGGATGGTGCCAGCGCACCAGCGCCTCGAAGCCGGCGAACCGGCCGGTGGCCAGGTCGATCTGCGGCTGGAAGAAGGGGACGAGCTCGCCTCGCTCCAGCCCGGTGAGCAGTTCGGTATAGAGCGTCTCGCGGCGTTCGACCTCGGCGCGCAGGTCCTCGCGGAAATAGCGCACGTTGCCGTGCCCCGCGCTCTGCGCCTCGGTCAGGGCGATATAGGCGTTGGCGAGGATGCGCTCGGTCTCGGCGCGGTCGTCCCCCGTCAGCGTCACGCCGATGCTGAAGGTAAGCCGCCGAGCCCCGCCGCGGATCGAGAAGGGCTTGGCCAGCGCCGCCTGGATCCGGCCGGCGACAGCGGCGGCGGCGTTGCCGTCCTCGAGGTCGGCGGCGACCACGACGAAATCGTCGCCACCGAGATAGGCGGCGAAGTCCTCGTTTCTGAGCGCGCGCTGGATGCGGCGGGCGGCGATGCGGATGATCTCGTCGCAGGTGCGCTTGCCCAGCGTCTCGGCCAGCACCTTGAAGCGGTCGATGTCGATGCGCAGCACTGCGACATGGGTGTCCGCTCGCCCGGCGCCGGCCACAAGCCGATCCAGATGGGCGTGCAGATAGGTGGCGTTCGGCAGGCCCGTCTCGGCATCGTGCAGCAGGCGGAAGCGGTTCTCGCGGTCGGTCTCGTCACTGTGCGCGACCCAGGCCACGATCCGCCGCCGGGTCGGGCGCAGCACGCCGAGCACCAGGCCGACGCCGCCGAGCAGGTGCAGCGCCAGGGAGGAAAAGACCGTCCAGCGCGTGGCAACGGCGGCCTCGATCGCCGCCAGCCGATGACGCGCGGCGTGGATGTTCAGGTCCGGCATCACCTGGCCGCGGAATTCGCCGCGCACGCTCGCCGCTGTCTCGGACGAAGGGTCCGTGGCCGCCGCCAGCGCCAGGGCACGCTCGGCGGCGGCGGTGAGATCGGGCGCCGGGTTGCCGCCGCGGGCGATGCGGTCGGTCTCCTGCGCCATCAGCCGGTCGACGTCCCAGGCCAGTCGGTTGCGCTCGGCGGTGCCGAGCGGCGCTGCGCCGCGGCTGGCGAAGTGGTCGAGCGTATCGATCACGATCCGGGCCGAGGTGACCTCGTTCGCAGCCGCGATCGCCAGCTCGCTGGCGGCGATCTGCCGGCGCACGGTATGGTCGACCACCATATGCGCCGCCGCCACCACGGCGAAGCCGCAGCAGAGGATGAGACCGCTCGCCCGGTCGAACAGGCGGTCGGGGGCAGGGCTCGCGAGGGGCTCGGGCGGGCTCGACATGGCCCGGGCACGCTACTTCCGGGCGAGCTCTCCAATCGTTAATCGGCTAGAGAAATGTCGCCGGCATTCGAGACGAATTTGGCCGGTGTTCCGCGCGTCAGTCGCAGATGTGGATCAGGGCGACGGCATCGGCGGGGGCGAGCGGCGGGACGGCGGACACGCCAGCCGCGACCGGAGGCTCGGCGGCGGCCGCGCGCAGCCTCGTCGCCGCCCGGGCGACCGCCTCCGGCCCCGGGTCGCCGGTCAGGACGTGGCGCAGGTTGGCTGCCGGTCCCGCGGCCCGCATCATCTCGGCGACTGGGTCCGCCCCGGCCGCGATCCCGGCAATCCATTGCGCGAGATCGGCCGCCTGGGCGGGCGCGCTCACGGCGCTGCGGTCGAGCAGGATCGTCCCGCCGGGGAGCGCCGCCCCGATGCCACCGCCTAGGTCAATCACCCGCACCGGCGGCACCGGTGCGCGCAGCACCGTCGCCGCGATCCGCTCGACCACCCGCTGGCCGGGCGGATCGGCACAGGGCGCGCCGCCGGCTTCGATCAGCGCGAGCAGGATCCGGTCGCCGAACTCCTCAGCCTGCTCGGGCGGCACCGTCGCCGTGGCGAGGCGTCCGAGCATCTGCGGCACGGCCGCCGCCAGCGCGGTCAGGCCGGCGAGCAGCACCAGCAGTCCGACAAGCCGCCCCCGCCGTCGCGGGGCGGGCGCAGCGGCGGCCGAGGGCCAGGCCGGCAGCTCGCGGCGGACCTCCTCGATGGCGGCGACCATCTCTGCATCCTGGATCGTCAGGGTCTCGGCGCCGTCTCCCCCCATCGCATAGACCGTGCCGCCGTCACCGCGGCCGATCAGCTGAACGCCGGCCAGCGCCCAATGACCGAGTGGCGCGTCGGCGGGATCGGTCAGCACCAGCGTCGCCTTGCCGAAGGAGACCACGACTTCGCGCGGCGGGGCATCCGGCCCCTCGCGCCAGATACCTGTCGCCTCCAGCCGCACATAGCGATCCAGGGCTGTCATGAGCGTCTGCCGGCCTCTACCGTTCGGTGAACTTCAGCTCGATCCGGCGGTTGCGGGCGAGCGCCTCGGGACTGTCGCCGGTATCGACCGGCTGGTACTCGCCGAAACCGGTGGCGGCAAGGCGATTGGCAGGGATGCCCTGCTGCTGGTTCATGTAGCGCACGACCGAGAGGGCGCGGGCCTGGCTCAGCTCCCAGTTGTCGGCGAACTGGCTGCCCGCCCCGAGCGGCGTGCGGTCGGTATGGCCGTCCACCCGCAGCACCCAGTCGATGCCGGGCGGGACCTGGTCGGCGATCTCGCGGATCACCGCGGCGACGCGGCCGACCTGCGCCTGGCCGTCGGCGCCGAGCGTTGCCGATCCCGGGGCGAACAGCACCTCCGAGGGGAAGACGAAGCGATCGCCCACGACTTGCACGCCCTCGCGCTCGCCGAGGATCTGGCTCATGCGCCCGAAGAATTCCGAGCGGTAGCGTTCGAGATCCACGGCCTCCGCTTCCAGCCGCTCGCGCTCGCGCGCCTCGAGCTCGGCCCGCGCGGTCTCGGCCTCGGCGCGGGCGCGTTCCTCGGAGGCCACGCGGGCAAGGGCGGCGTTGAGGTTGGTGCCGAGCTGTTCGAGACGAACCTGCGACGCCACATCGCGGGCGGCGGAATCGTCGAGCAACCCTTGCAGGCCGTCGAGCTGGGTGCGCAGCTCGGCCGTCTGCTGGTTCAGGAGTGCAACAGCGCGCTGGCTCTCGGCCGACATCTCCTGTTCCTCAGCCAGGAGAGCGCGGGCCTGGGCGAGCTCGGCCGCGCGGCGTTCGGCCTCGGTCAGCGCCGCCTCGCCCTCGTCGCCCAGCCGGTCGCGCGCCGCCTCGGCGGCAGCCAGCAGCGTCAGCGTGTCCTCGGCCCGCTGGCGCTCGGCCTCCAGCGCCATCGTCATTGCGGTCAGTTCGGAATCGGCATTGGCCAGCCGCTCGCGCAGCGCCTCGGCGGCGGCGAGCTCGACCAGCCGCGCCTGCTCGGCCTCGGTCAGGTCGCTCACCTCGGCCTCAAGCGCCGCCAGGCGCTCGCGCAGCCCCTGGGCGGCGGCCGCCTCGGCCAGCCGCTGCGTCTCGGCCTCGCTCAGCGCCTCCGAGCGGGCCAGAAGCTCCGCGTCCCGCGCCGTCAGTTCGCCCTCGATGGCGGCCATGTCCTCGCGGAGCGAGGCCACCATCGCCTCCAGTGCCTCGCGCTGGGCTGCGGCCAGCCGCGCCGCTTCGGCCTCGGCATCGCGGGTCTCCTGGGCGAGGGCCAGCGCCAGCGCCTGTGCGTCGAAATCGCCGCGCAGGCCCTGCATGTCCGTCTGCAGCGAGGCGACCAGCGCGTCGAGCGCATCGGCGCGCGCCGCGTCCAGCCGCGCTGCTTCTGCGGCTGCGTCCACCTCGTTGCGCGCCAGCGCCAGCGCCCGTTCCAGCGCCTCGTTGGCGCTCAGCCGTTCGGCGCTTTCCTCGGCGACGGATTCAATCAGGGTCGTCAGGTCGGTGTTGCGCGCCAGCAGGCTCGCCACCTGCAGCTCGAAATCGGCGATACGCGTCTCGGCCGCATCCCGCTCACCGGTCAGCGTCGAGACGAGGGCAGCCTCGCGGTCGGCGCGGCTGCGCTCGAGCCCCAGCGCGTCGGCGAGGTTTGCCACCTGCACCGACAGCGCGTCGAGCTCGCGCCCCTGGCCGGTGATCGTGTCGCGCAGCACGAACTGCACGATCATGAAGATCGACAGCACGAAGAACAGCACCAGCACCAGCGCGGTCATCACGTCCACGAAACCGGGCCAGATGATGCCCGAGAACCGCGCACCCCCCCGGCCGCTGCCGATGGCCATGGCTCAGTGTCTCCCGCGCGAGGCCGCGATGCGCAGGGCCTCGGTCAGTCCGGCGATGTCCTGGCGGATCTCCGACACCAGGTCCTGGCGGCCGGCGGCGAGGTCCTCGAGGATGCGCAGCACCTGCGTGTCGATCGAGCGTAGCCGCGCGCGCGTCTCGGCGTCGATGGTGCCCGCGTCTTCGTCGCGGGTCTCCAGCAGATACGCGACCCGCTCCTGCGCCGCGGCAATCCGCTCGAGCAGCGCCGTGTCGACCGGCGGCGGCGGGGCAGGGGGCGGGGCGGACAACAGCTGCGCCAGCTCGCCGATCCGCGCCTCGGTCTCGGCCGCCCGCGCGACGCCCTGCTCGACGACGCTGCGCAGCGCGTCGATCTGCTCGGAGGTCTGGCCGATCACGCTCAGCACATTCGCCGCAGTCAGCGCCTCCTCCGGCTCGATGCCGGCGATGCCGATCTTGGTGATCGAGGAGAGCCATTCCTCGAGCT
>CAYLHK010000145.1:0-6812 GCA_964383295.1 uncultured Rhodovulum sp. | reverse complement strand
TCCAGCCGATCAACTATCCGACCGTGCCGAAGGGCACCGAGCGGCTGCGCTTCACCCCCTCGCCGGTCCATACCGACGCCGATCTCGACCGGCTGGCGGATGCACTGGGCGCGCTCTGGAAGCAGTGCGCGCTGGCACGGGCGGTGGCGTGACGGGCTGAGCCCGCGGGCGCAACGCCGCGTTGCGCCCAGCCTTCGGTTGAAAACATAGGGAAATTCTTATGTGTGCACAACGTGTATGCATCGTCGCGGCTGGTGTTGGGCCTGCCGCTTCGCGAGGAGCGGTGCCGGTTTGCGCTGCCGGCGAAACGTGGCACACTCCGGCTCCGGTTGACGTTGTGCGCTGCCGCATATAATCGCGGTGCCGGTTGGTGCACCAGACAAGCCAGTGCCGCGGATGCAAGGGCGCCGCGGACACGCCAGAGAGGGAGGCAGAGTTGGACGGACTGCTGCGCGAGTATCTCCCCATCCTGATCTTCCTCGGACTCGCGATCGCGCTCGGCCTCGTGCTGCTGCTGTCGGCCGCCGTCGTGGCGGTGAGGAATCCCGATCCGGAGAAGATCTCGACCTACGAATGCGGGTTCAACGCGTTCGACGATGCGCGGATGAAGTTCGATGTGCGATTCTATCTCGTGTCGATCCTGTTCATCATCTTCGATCTGGAGGTGGCGTTCCTGTTTCCCTGGGCGATCAGCTTCCAGCACATCGGCCTGTTCGGGTTCTGGTCGATGATCGTGTTCCTGGGCGTGCTGACCATCGGCTTTGCCTATGAATGGCGGAAGGGAGCGCTCGAATGGGAGTAGAGCGGGAGGTCATCCATACCGAGGCGCAGACGAAGCTGGGCGGCGAGGTGATCGAGCCGGCCGCGGGACGGCTCGGCGCGCATCTGCAGCCGGAGGTGGTCACCGCCGCGCTGTCGGACGAGCTGGCCGACAAGGGTTTCCTGCTGACCTCGACGGCGGCGGCGATCAACTGGGCGCGCACTGGCAGCCTGCATTGGATGACCTTCGGGCTCGCCTGCTGCGCGGTGGAGATGATGCACACCTCCATGCCGCGCTATGACCTCGAGCGCTTCGGCACGGCGCCGCGCGCAAGCCCGCGGCAGTCGGATCTGATGATCGTGGCCGGCACGCTGACCAACAAGATGGCCCCGGCGCTGCGCAAGGTCTACGACCAGATGCCCGAGCCGCGCTATGTGATCTCGATGGGCTCCTGCGCCAATGGCGGGGGCTACTATCACTACAGCTATTCGGTGGTGCGCGGCTGCGACCGGGTCGTGCCGGTCGACGTCTATGTCCCGGGCTGCCCGCCGACGGCGGAGGCGCTGCTCTACGGGATCCTGCAGCTGCAGCGGAAGATCCGCCGCACGGGCACGATCGTGCGCTGAGGCGGAGGGGGCAATGGCGGACGCAGTCGAGGAACTGAAGGCGGGCATCGAGAGCCTGGGTGCGGACTGGCTCGTCGGGTCGGAGATCGCCGTGGGCGAGCTGACGCTGACCGTCGCGGCCGGACGCATGGTCGAGGTGCTGACGCTGCTGCGCGACGATCCGGCCTGCGGCTTCACCACGCTGATCGACATCACCGCGGTGGACTGGCCGGCGCGGGCGAAGCGTTTCGAGATGGTCTATCACCTGCTGTCGATGCACCGGAACCAGCGCATCCGCGTGAAGGCCGATGTCGCCGATGGCGAGCTGATGCCTTCGGTCACCGGGGTCTGGCCGGCGGCCGACTGGTACGAGCGCGAGGTCTTCGACATGTACGGGGTGCTGTTCTCCGGCCACCCGGACCTGCGGCGCATCCTGACCGACTACGGCTTCAGCGGCCATCCGCTGCGCAAGGATTTCCCGACCACCGGCTATGTCGAGGTGCGCTACGACGAGGAGACCAAGCGCGTCGTCTACGAGCCGGTGAAGCTGACGCAGGAATACCGCCAGTTCGATTTCATGAGCCCGTGGGAGGGTGCCGAGTACATCCTTCCGGGCGACGAGAAGAAAGGGGCCTGACGCAATGGAATTCATTGTCTTCCTCATCTGGGCGGCGCTGATGATGATCCCGATGTGGACGCTCACCGAGCGCGCCGGCATCAACCCGTGGTGGTCGCTCGTCTGTCTGACGGGCATCGGCCTGCTGGTGATGCTGTGGATCCTGGCGTTCCGCGCCCCCAACGGGCCGCGCAGGTTCTGACAAGATGAGTGGGCCCGCAGCCCTGGCGCTCGATCCCCGGTTCGCCCGGCCGCGCACGCTGTTCTTCGGCGTCGGCGCGCAGAAGGCTGCGACCTCGTGGCTCGACGACTATCTGCGTGGCCACCCGGAGGTTTCCCTGCCGGTGCGCAAGGAGCAGCACTACTGGACCACGATGCACATGCCGGGCCTCTACGACCGGCGCGCGCGGGTCCGCTGGCACATGCGCAAGATCGAGCGGCTGGGCTGGCTGAAGCGGCTGGTGCGCGCGCCGCGCAAGCGGGCGGTCGACGAGGCCTGGCGGCTGAGCGAGGCGATGCTGCGCGAGAACCAGCCCCCGGGCCATCACGCCTATGCCGACGTGCTGTTCCAGGCGTATAGCGGCCAGCCGGTGGCGGGCGAGATCACGCCGGCCTATGCGCTGCTCGGCACCGAGAGCTATGCCGAGATGGCCGGGCTGGGGCGCGACGTGCGGTTCGTGTTCGTCATGCGCGACCCGGTGGCGCGGCTGGTGTCGGCCACGCGGATGAACGTGCGAAAGCGCCACCGGATCGACGGGCCGCGGCCGAAGCCGCGCTCGTTCGAGGATCGGCTGGCCGAGACGCTGCGCGATCCGGCGGACACGAGCCTGCTGCGGTCGCGCTATGATCTGACGATCGAGCGGCTGGAGCGGGCGGTGCCGCGCGCGCGGATCGGGTATTTCTTCTTCGAGACCCTGTTCCGGCAGGAGGAGATCGACCGGCTCTGCGATTTTCTCGGCGTGGCGCGGCATCCGGCGCGCTTCGAGCGCCGGGTGAATGCCGATCGCGGCGAGGAGAGGGCGGCCGGCGGGTCGGAGGCGATCCTCGCGGCGCTGGAGGAGCAGGCGACCGAGGTGCTGGCGCCGACCTACGATTTCGTGCGCGCGCGTTTCGGGGCGCTGGTCCCGGCGCGCTGGCGCAGTCCCGAGCCGGCCTTGGTCGGCGCATGAGGATGACGAGATGAGCGAGCAGACCGTGAGCCAGGCGCCGATCGACACCGAGGGGGAGGCCCCGCCGGCGCCCGAGCGCATCCGCAACTTCAACATCAACTTCGGCCCGCAGCATCCGGCCGCGCACGGCGTGCTGCGCCTGGTGCTCGAGCTCGACGGCGAGATCGTCGAGCGGGTGGATCCGCATATCGGCCTGCTGCACCGCGGCACCGAGAAGCTGATGGAGAGCCGCACCTATCTCCAGAACCTGCCGTATCTGGACCGGCTCGACTATGTGGCGCCGATGAACCAGGAGCATGCCTGGTGCCTGGCGATCGAACGGCTGACCGGGACCGAGATCCCGCGCCGGGCGAGCCTCATCCGGGTGCTGTTCTCGGAGATCGGTCGGGTCCTGAACCATCTGCTGAACGTGACCACGCAGGCGATGGACGTGGGCGCGCTGACCCCGCCGCTCTGGGGGTTCGTCGAGCGCGAGAAGCTGATGGTCTTCTACGAGCGGGCCTGCGGCGCGCGGCTGCATGCGGCCTATTTCCGCCCGGGCGGCGTGCATCAGGACCTGCCGCCCGACCTGATCGAGGACATCGCGACCTGGGCGCGCGAGTTCCCGCAGATGCTCGACGATATCGAGGGGCTGCTGACCGAGAACCGGATCTTCAAGCAGCGCAACGTCGACATTGCCATCGTCAGTGCCGAGGAGGCGCAGGCCTGGGGCTTCTCGGGCGTGATGGTGCGCGGGTCGGGGATCTCGTGGGACCTGCGGCGCAGCCAGCCCTACGAGTGCTACGACGAGTTCGACTTCCTGATCCCGCTGGGCCGCAACGGCGACTGCTACGACCGCTATCTCTGCCGGATGTGGGAGATGCGGGAGAGCACCAAGATCATCCTGCAGGCGGTCGAGAAGCTCGCCGCCACCCAGGGCGAGGACGTGCTGAACCGCGGCAAGGTCGCGCCGCCGAAGCGGACAGAGATGAAGACCTCGATGGAGGCGCTCATCCACCACTTCAAGCTCTATACCGAGGGATTCCACGTGCCCGCCGGCGAGGTCTATGCCGCGGTCGAGGCGCCCAAGGGCGAGTTCGGGGTGTATCTGGTGTCGGACGGCACCAACAAGCCCTACAAGGTCAAGCTGCGGGCGCCCGGCTACCCGCACCTGGCCGCGATGGACCATCTTTGCCGGGGCCACATGCTGGCGGATGTCTCGGCTGCGCTCGGCAGCCTCGACATCGTTTTCGGGGAGGTAGACCGATGAGATCGTTGACGAGGGCGGCGCTTCTGGGGCTGGCGGGCGTGACGCTGGCCGCCTGCAACGGCTTTGGCTTCGGGGGCGCGGACACCATGACCCCGCCGACGCCGGAGCGCGTGGCCATGTTCGAGAACATGCTGCAGGCGGGCGGCTGCCAGCTGCCGCACACCGATAACGACGCGATGCTGGCCGCAGGCGGGTTCAGCGATGGCGAGGCCAGCGCCATCAGCCAGCAGCTGATCGCCGAGCGCCGCGCATCGGTGGCGCCGAACGGCAATCTGGTGCTGCACACGGGGGCCTGCCTCTGATGCTTCGCCGCCTGCATCCCGAACAGCCCGCGAGCTTCGCCTTCACGGAGGCGAACCTCGACTGGGCGAAGGGCCAGATTGCCAAGTACCCCGAGGGGCGGCAGGCGAGTGCGGTGATCCCGCTGTTGTGGCGTGCCCAGGAGCAGGAGGGCTGGCTGAGCCGGCCGGCGATCGAGGAAGTGGCGCGGATGCTGGGCATGGCGCCGATCCGTGCGCTCGAGGTCGCGACCTTCTACTTCATGTTCCAGCTGGCCCCGGTCGGCAGCGTGGCGCATGTCCAGGTCTGCGGGACGACGTCGTGCATGATCTGCGGTGCCGAGGATCTGGTCGCCGTCTGCCGGGAGAAGATCGCCCCGCATCCGCACGAGCTGTCGGCGGACGGGCGGTTCTCCTGGGAAGAGGTGGAATGCCTCGGCGCCTGCGCCAATGCGCCGATGGCGCAGATCGGCAAGGACTACTACGAGGATCTGACGGCGGAGAAGCTCGGCGAACTGCTCGACGCCTTCGCGCGGGGCGAGGTGCCGCTGCCGGGGCCGCAGAACGGGCGCTTTGCCTCGGAGCCGCTGGGCGGGCTGACCTCGCTGACCGGAACGGCGCTCGTCCATGCGCGCAATGCTTCGGTGACGCTGGCCGAGACCTACGGCGATACGATCATGCGCATCACCGGCGCGCCGCTGGCGGCCGCGCCCGAGACCGCGCCGCCGCTGGTGCCCGCGCGGCCCGCGGCGCTGGCCGAGGCCCGTACCGGCGGGCCGGACGAGCTGAAGCGGATCAAGGGCGTGGGGCCGAAGCTCGAGGCGATGCTGCATTCGCTCGGCTTCTACCATTTCGACCAGATCGCGGCCTGGAGTGTCGAGGAACTGGCCTGGGTGGACGAGCATCTCGAGGGCTTCCACGGCCGCGCCAGCCGCGACGACTGGGTCGGGCAGGCGCGGATCCTGGCCGCGGGCGGCGAGACCGAATTCTCCCGGCGCGTGGACGAGGGCGAGGTCTACTGAGCCATGGGGATCGGAGGATCGGCCGATGTCTGACCTGCGCTGGCTGACCGACTACGCGGCCTGGCCCGCGAAGACGCGCCTGTGGGCGCCGGCCGCCGGCGTTGCGGCGCTGATCCTGTTCTGGCTGGTCTTCGACTGGTGGTTCGTCCTGTCGCTGATCCTGGCGCTGGGGGTGCTGGCGCTGGTGGTGTGGTTCACCCGCGACCAGGTGGTGACGGGCGTGGCGCGCCCGCCGGTGATGCCGGCGTCGGTGCCAGCGACGCCCGAGCCGGTGGCGCCGGTAGAGCCCGCCCCGGCGGAGCCTGCGCCGGTCGAACCCGAGCCCGTGGAGCCCGAGCCGGCAGCGCCGGTCACGAAGCCTGAGCTTTCGGCAGAGGCCGCGGCGGAGGCAGCGGCGAGCGAGCGGGTGCGTGCCGCGGCGCGCGCGGCCGGCGATGCGGCGCGGCTGATGGCGGAGCCGCCGGCGGTGTCGCGTCCCGCGGGGCTCGATGCGCCGCGTGCGGGTGAGGCTGATGATCTCAAGCGGATCAGGGGCGTGGGGCCGAAGCTCGAGGCGATGCTGCACGGGCTCGGCTACTATCATTTCGACCAGATCGCCGGCTGGACGGCCGAAGAGGTGGCCTGGGTCGATTCGAACCTCGAAGGGTTCAGCGGGCGGGTGACGCGCGACGACTGGGTGACGCAGGCGCGCATCCTGGCGGCGGGCGGCACGACGGACGGTTCCGGACGAGACGACGAGTGAAATGGACGCCCCGGCCGCGCCGGGGCAGAAGGCAAGGCAAGAGATGCTCGCGGACAAGGATCGCATCTTCACCAATCTCTACGGCATGGGCGAGCGCAGCCTGGCCGGTGCCCGCGCGCGCGGGCAGTGGGATGGCACCGCGGCGCTGATCGGGCGCGGCGCGGACAAGATCATCGAGGAGGTGAAGGCCAGCGGCCTTCGCGGCCGCGGCGGCGCCGGCTTTCCGACCGGGCTGAAATGGTCGTTCATGCCCAAGGGCGACGACGGGCGGCCGAAGTATCTCGTTGTGAACGCGGACGAATCCGAGCCGGGCACCTGCAAGGATCGCGAGATCATACGTAACGACCCGCATACGCTGGTCGAGGGCTGCC
>CAYLHK010000144.1:0-6954 GCA_964383295.1 uncultured Rhodovulum sp. | reverse complement strand
TGCCGGTGATGGCGCTCTCGGTGACCTGGCCGGCGAAGCTGCCCAGCATCTCGGCCAGCGCGATCCAGGGTTTCAGGATCGGGGCTTCCTCGGCGGTGACCGAGGGGGCGTTCAGAGCGTTCGAGATGGCACCGGCCACGAGGTAGTCCGACATCTGCTCGGCGATCTGCAGCGCCACGTTCTCCTGGGCCTCGGAGGTGGCCGCGCCCAGATGCGGGGTGCAGACGATGTTCGGGGCGCTGAAGAGGACGTTGTCGGTGGCGGGCTCCTCGGAGAACACGTCGAAGGCCGCCCCGGCGAGATGGCCGGATTTCAGCGCCTCGGCGACCGCCGCCTCGTCGACCAGCCCGCCGCGGGCGCAGTTGACGAGCCGCGCGCCGGGTTTCATCCGGGCGATGCGTTCGGCGGAGAGGATGTTGGCGGTCTTCTCGGTCTTGGGCACATGCAGCGAGATGAAATCGGCCCGGCCGACCAGGTCGTCCACCTCCTCGATGCGCTCGACGCCGAGCGCCTGGGCGCGTTCGGCCGAGAGGAACGGGTCGTAGGCGATCACCTTCATCTTCAGGCCGATGGCGCGCGAGGCGACGACCGAGCCGATGTTGCCGCAGCCGATCAGGCCCAGCGTCTTGCCGGTGATCTCGGTGCCCATGAAGCGGGACTTCTCCCACTTGCCGGCGCGGGTGGAGGCATCGGCCTCGGGGACCTGGCGGGCACAGGCGAACATCATGGCGATCGCGTGCTCGGCAGTGGTGATCGAATTGCCGAAGGGCGTGTTCATCACCACGATGCCGCGGGCAGAGGCGGCGGCGATGTCGACGTTGTCGACGCCGATGCCGGCGCGGCCGATGACCTTGAGGTTAGTGGCGTTCGCCAGCAGATCCGTGGTCGCCTTGGTGGCGGATCGGATGGCGAGGCCATCGTAGTTGCCGATGATCTCCTTGAGGCGGGCGGGGTCTTTGCCGAGCTTCGGCTGGAAGTCGACCTCGACGCCACGGTCGCGGAAGATCTGGACGGCGGCATCAGAGAGTTCGTCGGAAATAAGTACCTTGGGCACGGGAATGTCTCCGGGCTTGCGCAAGTCTTGCGGATAAGGGGGAATCAGGCGGCGCGGGCGGCGTCGAAGGCCCAGTCGAGCCAGGGCATCAGCGCCTCGACATCACTGGTGTCGACCGTGGGGCCGCACCAGATCCTGAGGCCCGGAGGCGCGTCGCGATAGCCGCCGATGTCGAGGGCGGCGCCCTCCTTCTCGAGCAGCCTGGTCATCCGCTTGACGAAGTCGCGCTGGCCGGCATCGTCGAGGGCGGCGATCGCAGGGTCGATGATGCTGAGGCAGATGGACGTGTTGGAGCGGATCGCCGGGTCGGGGGCCAGGTTCTCGACCCACGGCGTACGGTCCACCCAGGCCTGAAGCGCGGTGGCACTGGCGTTGGCGCGGGCGATGGTGGCGGCCTGGCCT
The DNA here is from genome assembly GCA_964383295.1 of uncultured Rhodovulum sp. GTDB lineage: Bacteria > Pseudomonadota > Alphaproteobacteria > Rhodobacterales > Rhodobacteraceae > Amaricoccus. The sequence continues at coordinate 5,498 of CAYLHK010000144.1, read as the reverse complement.
CCGATCTCCTCGACCCAGAGGAGCGCGTCGAGGCAATCGGCGACGGCGAGCATCGAGGGGGTGTTGATCGTCTCGCCCTTGAAGATGCCCTCGATGAGCTTGCCGCCCTTGGTCATGCGGAAGATCTTGGGCAGCGGGCGGGGGGGCGTGTAGCTCTCCAGCCGCTCGACCGCGCGGGGCGAGAGGATCAGGACACCATGCGCGCCCTCGCCGCCGAGCGCCTTCTGCCAGGAGAAGGTGACGACGTCGAGTTTCGCCCAGTCGAGGGCCTGGGCGAAGACGGCCGAGGTCGCGTCGCAGAAGACGAGGCCCTCGCGGCCCTCGGTCAGCCAGGCGGTGCCCGGCGTGCGCACGCCCGAGGTGGTGCCGTTCCAGGTGAAGCAGACGTCGGCCTCTGGCCGGACCGCGGCGAGGTCGGGCAATTCGCCATAGGGGGCGGCGATGACGCGGCAGTCGTCGAGCTTGAGCTGCTTGGTCGCGTCGGTCGCCCAGCCCTGGCCGAAGCTCTCCCAGACCAGCATGTCCACGGGCCGCGCGCCCAGCATCGACCACATCGCCATCTCGAAGGCGCCGGTGTCGGAGGCCGGCACGATGCCGAGGCGGTAGCCCTCGGGCAGCTCCAGGAGCGCGGCGGTGCGGTCGATCACCTCCTTGAGCTGCGCCTTGGGGGCGGCTGCGCGGTGCGAGCGGCCGAGGAAGGCATGGGCCGCGACGGCCTCGATCGTCCAGCCCGGACGCTTCGGGCAGGGGCCGGAGGAGAACTCGGGCCGGATCGGCAGGGTAGCAGGTTTTGAAACGGGGGTACGGCCCGCCACAACGGCGGATGCCTCGGGATGGCTCATCGGCCAGCTCCACGGTCAGGGCGAGATCGCTGAGCACGCCCCGCTCGCCCTAGTCCGGGGTCGCGCCCGCAGCCCGCTTACGCCGATTGTCGGCCGCTGCCAAGAGGGTCGTGCGCGAAGGCCGGAGGCTATGGCGCTGGCCGGCCGGCTGGTGCAGAGATGCCTCCTGCGTCGGCGCAGGAGCATCCACATGTCGTCGTCTTCCCCATCCCCCGCCGCCTGGGCGGCACTCGTCTTCCTCGGGCTGATCTGGGGCGGCGCATTCCTCGGCATTGCGCTGGCGCTGACCGGATTCGGGCCATTCTGGGTAGCAGCCGGGCGCATCTCGCTGGCGGCGGCGATCCTGGTCAGCGTCGCGCTGGTGGCCGGAGCCGGGCTGCCGCCGGTGGGGACGGCGCGCGGCCGGCGGATCTGGCTGCATTGCCTCGGCATGGCGATATTCTCGAATGCGCTGCCCTTCACGCTGCTGAGCTGGGGGCAGCTGCATGTCAGTTCCGCCTTTGCCGGGATCAGCATGGCGGTCGTGCCGCTGCTCGTGCTGCCGCTTGCGCATGTCTTCGTGCCGGGAGAGACGATGACGCCGCGGCGCCTGGCGGGATTTGCGGTCGGATTCGCGGGTGTGGTGCTGCTGGTCGGGACAGGGGGCGGCGGTTCGGCCGAGGGGCCGGTGGCGTTGGCCCGGCTCGCCTGCGTCGCGGCCTCGTGCTGCTATGCCGTGGGTGCGATCATCACCCGCCGATCCCCGGCGGGACCCTTTCTCGCCTTCGCGGCCGCCAGCCTGCTGATCGCATCCGTGGTGATCCTGCCGCTCGCCCTCGCCATCGAGGGGGTGCCGGCTGCCCCGCCGCCCGTGGCGCTGGCGGGCGTGCTCTATCTGGGGATCCTACCGACGGCGCTGGCCACGGTGCTGCTGGTCTACATCATCCAGTCTGCCGGGCCGTCGTTCATGAGTCTTGTGAACTATCAGGTGCCGATCTGGGCGGTTCTGATCGGCATGGTCGTGCTAGGCGAGGCGCTGCCGGCGCAGTTCATTGGAGCGCTGGGGCTGATCCTCGCCGGGCTCGCGATCAGCCAGACGGGACGGCGCACAAAGGGCCCCAAGTCAATTATTTGAAATAACAGGCCTAGAGTGCGGGCGCTGCTGGCACAGGATTTATTCTCCTCAGGCACTTGAGGCCAAACCTAGTGTAGAACCAAAATGCCCCTTCTGCAACGTAAGTTACATTAATCTACTTTTTAACACTATTCTCGATCCTACTAAGCCGTCACTGATTAATATAGTTTGTATTAATTTCTGATGCATGATATTTTATGTATACATGCGCAACCGTATTATTACGGTATATTATACCGGTTTTTGTCAGACAAGGTCTCCCGCCAATTTAGCGGCGTCGTTTCGCTCGCGACGATGTTCCCGCTGTCGATGCAGGTGTCCAACCACACGACAGTGCTACCAGTTGGGCCATTATTTCCCGTCGGCAGACATCAGTCTACGCAGACTCGCACGCCATTTATGTGGGTGAAAATATCATTACTTATGATAGTTATTTTGCAATACTTTGATATAAAATCGCAGCAGGCATTATAATCTTCCATCGAACTAGAGTAAGATCGGGCCCTATCTCCTGAACCATCTATACGACCGAGCTCGCGTTGACGCATTTATAACACGACATCGGTACGACGGGGAGATCGGGGCAGATGGTATTATAGTGGCCGAACAGGATCCTACCATCACACCCAACAGTAAGATCTATAGTATAGACCGCCAGTCGCATGAATATTGAAGCCATTTATTTGCGCTAAAACTGACCCGGAAATCGGGTACTAACGGGGGCTCGGCGTGGCGCCTGTTTGCCAGCGCTCTCCGGTTTGCCGCTCCACATGTCAGAAGCACGATTTTCACGCCGCAACCTTTCGTGTGGCACCGAGTGCACGGAATCGCACTTCGGCGGACGACGAGGCGTCAAAAGTGAACCTTTTTTTGCACCCCGCACGGGAAAAATCCTCGCCTACGAGCAGAACGTGGCGAACGCCAGCGCTTTTCACAAGCTGGACCTGTTCCAACGAACAACTCCCATTCGGAAAAGCATAGATATCCATAGGTAGATCCAGCATATTCTGAAAATACTCGCGGCATCTCTGTACGTCCTCGGCGAGATATCTTAGCGTTTCCACGCCCATACTGGCGTGGGAGAACGAATGCGCGCCGATCTCATGTTCAGCAGCGACCTGCCGTACGTCTTCTACGCCCATCATGGCCGTCGGCTTGAACCCATCCCACGCGAAAAGCTGCGGTAAAATGTGGTTCGCCAGACGACGTTGTTCCGCCATCGGCTTGTACTTTATGTAGGTAGACAGCCGGCCCGCAAGCCCAGGACCCCCACCAACCACGAAGCCTGGGATATCCAGCTGCGAAACGATCTTCGTGGGAGCCTTTCCCACGAAGTCCTGCGCAAGCACGTTCAACGGCGGGTGGCCGGTCTCCAAGCATTCGGGAATGATATTTTGGTTTGCCTTGACGCCATGCTTAGCCATGATCGGGACCGCCACTTCGAGGAAGTCCTTGTAGCCATCGTCAAAGGATAGAACGACTGCCGCGCCCGGCTCCTCATCGCTCAGCAGCCGGATTGGCAGACGCTGGGAAAGAAATACTATCAGCTCCTCGAAGAAACGCGGGTTGAGCGGCCTGTAGGCGCTTCCGTCCGGCGCGCTGACGCGATGCAGGTTGAGGATAACAGTCAGGTCTTTGGCTTTGCGAAGGCGCGACACACGCCATGATGCCCGGAGGCCGGACCCAAGAACTCCGATTGCGACCTTTTTCAGTGCACTCAGCATACAGCTGACGTTGACCCTGTGTGCACGAAAAGTCAAACAGGCAGAGTTCACATCTATTCACAGTTGCCGGGACCACTCTTAATGGTTGCACTCCGCTCAAATGAGCTGGTGCGTTCGCGCTGATGGCCAATCGGCTTCACTGCCGCTCAGGCGAGAGGACGCGCCAAACCTGACGTCCTACAGCCTTCGCGGTCGTGAGTGCTGCGAATTGACAGCCATGAACCGGGTATTGCCTTTGAGGACGTTGTTAAGCAAAGCGCGCAACCTCGGCCTCGATATTGCCTATGACGCTGGCGAGAAGGTCGGGGTCGTCGGACTCGCCCATGATCCGCACCATCGGCTCGGTGCCCGACTTGCGGATCACCAGCCGGCCGCGGCCGGACAGCCGCTGCTCGCCCCGGGTGATCGCGGCCTGGACCGAGGCCTCGTCGAGGGGCGCGGCGCCGCTGCGGAAGCGGACATTGCGCAGGACCTGTGGCCAAGGCTCGAAGACCGAGGCGAGCGCGCTGGCCGCGCGGCCGGTCTCGACCATGGCCGAGAGGAACTGCAGCGCCGCGATCATGCCGTCGCCGGTGGTGACATGGTCGGTCATCACGATATGGCCGGACTGCTCGCCGCCGAGGTTGTAGCCGCCCTCGCGCATCGCCTCGACCACGTAGCGATCGCCCACCGCCGTGCGCAGAAGGCGCAGCCCCTGCCCTTCCAGGTGCCGCTCGAGCCCCAGGTTCGACATGACTGTCGCCACCAGCGTGCCATGGGCGAGGCGCCCCTCGGCCGCCCAGCGGCTGGCGATCAGCGCCATGATCTGGTCGCCGTCGGCGACCGCCCCGGTCTCGTCGATGATCATCACCCGGTCGGCATCGCCATCGAGGCTGATGCCGAGATCGGCGCGGTGGCGGCGCACGGACTCGGCGGCGTGACCGGGATGGGTCGAGCCGCAGTCCTCGTTGATGTTGAGCCCGTTGGGCGAGACGCCAAGCGGTATCACCTCGGCGCCGAGCTCCCACAGGACCTCGGGCGCGGTGCGGTAGGCGGCGCCGTGCGCGCAGTCCACGACGATGCGCAGCCCGTCGAGGCGAAGCCCGCGCGGGAAGGTGGTCTTGGCGAATTCCATGTAGCGGCCGCGGCCGTCCTCGATGCGGGTGGCCCGGCCGATCCGCGTCGGCTCGGCAAGCTCGGGCACGGCGCCCAGGCGGGTCTCGATCTCCTCCTCGACCGCGTCCGAGAGCTTGAACCCGTCGGGGCCGAAGAACTTGATGCCGTTGTCGTGGAAGGGATTGTGCGAGGCCGAGATCATAACGCCGAGGTCGGCCCGCATCGAGCGGGTCAGGAAGCCCACCGCCGGCGTCGGCACCGGGCCGACCAGAAAGACATCCATGCCGACCGAGGTGAACCCCGCGGTCAGCGCGTTCTCCAGCATGTAGCCCGAGCGGCGGGTGTCCTTGCCAATCACCACGCGGTGCGCGTGCCCACCGTTGGTGAAATGCCGTCCCGCCGCCTGACCGAGCCTGAGCGCCACCTCGGCAGTCATCGGGTGGTCGTTCGCGCGCCCACGGACGCCGTCGGTGCCGAACAGTTCGCGTGCCATCTTTGCCTCTATTCCCGGTCTTCGCCGAAATTCACTGCCATCCAGAGCGCCGCTGCTTGCCGCGTCTCGCCGACGTCGTGGACCCGTATCACCTGCGCTCCCTGCCGCATAGCCTCGAGCGCCACGGCGAGCGAGCCTGGTAAACGCGCGCGCGGCTGCCCTGCCCCGCCGATCTCGCCGATGAACCGCTTGCGCGAGGCGCCGAAGAGGATGCCGCAGCCGAGCCCGTG
>CAYLHK010000143.1:0-7019 GCA_964383295.1 uncultured Rhodovulum sp. | reverse complement strand
AGTTCGGGGCGACGATCACCTTCGTCTCCAACATTCCGGGCGAGACCCAGACGCTGCCCTCGGCGATCTACACTTTCACCCAGGTGCCCGGCGGTCAGCTCGGAGCGCTGCGGCTGACGCTCGTGTCCATCGTCATCGCGATGAGCGCGCTCATCGCCTCGGAAGTGCTGGCGCGGCGGGTGAGCCGGCGCCTGTCGATGAGCGCATGACGCTTTCGGCTGATCTGGAGACGCGGCTGGGCGCGTTCGAGCTGAGCGTCGCCTTCGAGAGCGCGGGCCGGCTGACGGCGCTCTTCGGGCCGTCGGGGTCCGGCAAGACCTCGCTCGTCAACCTGATCGGCGGGCTGACGCGGCCCGACCGGGGGCGGATCGTCGTCGACGGCCGGGTGCTGGTCGATACCGAGGCGCGCGTCTTCCTGCCGCCGCACCGGCGCCGGATCGGATATGTGTTTCAGGACGCGCGGCTGTTTCCGCACATGTCGGTGATGCAGAACCTGCGCTACGGGCGGTTCTTCACCCCGGCCCGCGAGCGCTATGCCGACATCGGCCGCGTGATCGAGCTTCTGGGGATCGGGCATCTGCTGGAGCGCCCGCCGGCGCTGCTGTCCGGGGGCGAGAAGCAGCGGGTGGCGATCGGGCGCGCGCTGATCGCCAGCCCGAAGCTGATGCTGATGGACGAGCCGCTGGCCTCGCTCGACGAGGCGCGCAAGGCCGAGATCATGCCCTATCTCGAGCGGCTCCGCGACGAGGCGGAGATCCCGATCGTCTATGTCAGCCATTCGGTGGCCGAGGTGGCGCGGCTGGCGACCGATGTGGTGGCACTGGCGGGCGGCCGGGTGGTGGCGAGCGGATCGGCGGCCGACGTTCTGGCGCAGCTCGACCTCGTCTCCGACGCGGATCGGGGCGAGGCGGGGGCGCTGGTGGAGTTCGAGGTGACCCGCCACGACCCCGAGACGGCGCTGAGCGAGCTGCGCTCGGCCGCGGGCCTCTGGCGGCTGCCGCAGATCGACGTGGCGCCGGGCACCCGGCTGCGCGCGCGGGTGCGGGCGCGCGACGTGATGCTGGCGACCGAGCGGCCGCAGGGGATCAGCGCGTTGAACGTGCTGGACGGGGTGGTGGCCGAGGTCGCCTCGGGCGACGGCCCGGATGCGCTGGTGAGCGTGGATTGCGGCGGCGAGCGGCTGCTCGCGCGTGTCACCCGGCATTCGGTCGGCGTGCTGGGGCTCGCGCCGGGCCGGCCGGTCCATGTGATCGTCAAGGCGATCGCCTTCGACCGCACCAATGCGCCCGGCCGCGTGCCGCGGGTGGCGCAGGTCTGACGGCTGGCAGGTCGCCGGGACGGGCATTGCCCGGCATGGGCCGAGGCCGTTGTGTTCTAATTAAAATAACGGGAATCGCCGGATGCAGATCGTCGTCTGAGCCTTGAAGTCTACCCGTGTGGCGGAGGAGGGCGCGCGGATCGTGCTGCGCCTTGCCGATGCGGCGGGCGGGCCGGTGGAGCTGCATCTCTCCGTCGCGGATGCGGGTGCGATCGCGATGACCCTGCCGCGGCTGCTGCGGGTGGCGCTGCGCGAGAAGTACCGCGACGACACGCTGCGCTGTGTCTACCCGCTGGACGGATGGCAGGTCGAGGCGGCCTCGGACGGGGCGCAGGTCATCCTGACGCTGAGGACAGGCGAGGGGTTCGAGGCCTCCTTCGCCGCCCCGCCGACAGCCTTTCGCGCGCTGGGCTCCTCGCTGCGCCGCGGGCCGGACGAGCTTCCCACCATCCGCCTGCCGGGCGCGAACTGATGCGGGCGCGCGCTATTCGGCCAGCCGGGTGACGTCGACGCGGATCGCCTCGCCGGCATCGGCCTGCGACAGCACCCGCAGGATGTCCGCGTAGGCGGATTCGATCAGGGTGGTCAGCGCCGCCCGGGCGCCGGGCGCGTCGCCGGCACAGATCGCATCCGCCACCTCGCGGTGCAGCGGCAGCGAGGACCGGGCGGCGTCCATGCCGGTGACCGAGATGGCGAAGGACACCCGCAGCGCGTTTGCCATCAGCGGCGCAAGCTGGCGGAGGAACTGGTTGTCGGCACCGAGCAGGATCGCCTCGTGAAAGCCGAGGTCCGCCTCGTGGTAGTCGCCGTCGCCCTCGGCTGCGGCCACCATGCGCTCGTAGCGCGCCATCAGCGTGGCGGCGGGAAACCCCGGGTTCTGGGCCGCCAGACCGGCGGCGAAGGGTTCGATGCCGAGGCGGAAGCGGGCGAGATCGTCGATGAAGTGGCGGTTGACCCCGCTCGACAATCGCCAGGCGACGACCTGCGGGTCGAACAGGCTCCACTCCTCGACCGGGCGCACCTGGGTGCCGTGCCGTCGGCGCACGGTCACCATTCCCTTGGCCACCAGCGTCCGCATCGCCTCGCGCACCACGGTGCGGCTGACGCCGAGATCCTGGCCGATCGCCTCCTCTTTGGGAAGCATCGCCTCCGGCCCGTAGCGCCCGCCGACGAGCCAGCCGGCGATGCGATCCACGGTGTCCTGATGGCGCGTACGGGGGGGCATCGACAATCATCAGATGAATGACGGGCCCGTGGCAAGCGCGGATTGCGGGGCCTGCCCGTCAGCGCGCGTCCGATGCGGTGCGCAGCGACGCGGCGAGGCGCCAGGCGTGGTAGAGCGAATCGCGGCCCCAGTTGAGGGTCTCGATCCGGCCCCGCGCCGTCGCCATGGGAAGGCGGTGCAGCGCGATCTGTTCCAGCAGGTGCTGGCGGCCGCGTTCATACTCGTCGCGGGCGTCCTGGGCCGCGGTTTCGAGCCGCGCCAGGATCGCGGGGTCGGGTGCGAGGGCCGGGTCGGACGTCGCCTCGAGCCAGGCGGCCAGGGCCGCGGTGCCCTCGGCTGCGGCGACGTCGCCGGGCTCGGGCGGGCGTGCGGCGTGGGGAAGGGTGAAGTCGTCGTAGAGCGCGGACAGATGGTCGAGGGCATGGGTCAGGCGGATCAGCCGCGGGGCGATTGTGCCCATGTCGGTGGTCTCGAGCGACAGTGTCTCGAGGAAATGCGCCGTCTCCTGCAGCGCCTCGCGCGGGGGCGTGTAGGGCGCGGTGTCGCCGAGGAGGCGCCGGCGCAGGGCATCGAAGGCGTCGCGCGACAGCTCCAGCGCCGCACGATAGGCGGCCTCTAGCGCCACCGAGCCGCCCGCCTCGGCGATGCGCGGGTCGAGATGCTGCACGGCCGTCTGCCGTTCGTCGCCGATGAGGCGGGTCACCAGGTCGGCGAGGCGGCCGAGGAAGGGGTAGAACACCACGATCCCCGCCAGCTTGAAGGTCGTGCTGAAGGCGGCCAGCGAGAGCACGCCGTTCGCATCGCCGAGCCGGGCGCCGATCCAGGCGGCCGCGGCCGACAGGGGCAGGATGAAGACGAGGGCCAGCACCGCCACCGTCAGGCTGAAGAGCACATGGCCGAGGGCGGTGCGCTTGACCGCGACGCTGCCGCCGATCACCACGATCGCGGTGGTCACCGCCGAGCCGACGCTCTGGCCCACGACCATGGCGCAGCCTTGCAGGAAGGTGATCGAGCCCGCGTCGAGCGCCACCAGCGTCGCGGCCGAGGCGGCGCTGGAGCTCTGCATCACCACGGTCATCAGCACCCCGATCAGCGCGATCAGCACGATCGCCATCCAGCCGTCGCCGACCAGTTCGTCGAGGTTCCAGGATACGCCGGCCATGCCGTTCTGCAGGTAGTCGATGCCGGTGAAGATCAGCCCGAAGCCGGCGAGGATCGCACCCACGGGCCGGGCCCTGCCGCTGCCGATCAGCCAGAGCAGGGCGCCGACGCCGAGGATCGGCAGCGCCATGTCGGCGATGCGCAGGCGGAAGCCGAAATAGGCGACCATCCATGGGGTGCTGGTGGTCCCCAGCGTGGCACCGGCGATCACCGCGATCGCCTGGGAGACGGTGACGAGCCCGGCGCTGACGAAGCCGATCACCGTCAGGCTGGTGGCGGTGGAGGACTGGGTGGCGGTGGTCAGGAACACGCCCGAGACGATGGCGCTGAGCCGGTTCGAGACGAAGCGCTGGAGGATGCGGCGCAGGCTGTCGCCGGCCAGGGTCTTCAGCCCCTCGGTCAGATGGTGGATGCCGAGGAGGAACATGCCGAGCCCGCCGAGCACCGTCACGATCGCCGTCGTCTCCATCGCCTCTCCTTTGGGCTGCGGGCCTGCGATGCACCCGTCGAGGCCCATCCCTGAACACCATCCGCCCGGGGGAGGCAACGGGCTACGCGCGGGCAGCCAGACCGAAGCGACGCGACGTCGTCGGCCGCGCCGGCCGTGTGCTGAGCACAGTGCGCACTTTTTCAACCGATTGTAATCACGCGGGTATTCGGGACCATTTACCATTAGGAAAGGTTTGGCACGCCTGGATGCCTGCCGTCTGCGAGGGCATCATCCGACCCCGTGGAGGCGCTCGTCGCCGTCGGCGGCGCTGCCCGTCGGGACGACAGTATTTTTGTATGCCGTGGTACACTTTTCGCGGCGCAACCCTTGCGGCAATGGCGGTTTTGCGGCATAGGGGGCCAGATTTCACATGCCACCCAGCGGGAGCCCGGAGAAGCGATGACTGTATTCGTCGGAACCGATTCAGCAAGGACGCGCCGGAGCCTCGATGTCGGCGGGACGGCCTACGCCTATTACTCGATCCCGGCTGCCGAAGAGGCAGGTCTTGGGAAATTCAATCGGTTGCCGGCAGCCCTTAAGGTCGTTCTGGAGAACATGCTCCGCTTCGAGGACGACAAGACCGTCACCCTCGACGACATCCGCGCCTTCTCGGAATGGGCCGACAACGGCGGCAAGAACCCCCGCGAGATCGCCTATCGTCCGGCCCGCGTGCTGATGCAGGACTTCACCGGTGTTCCCGCCGTGGTCGACCTCGCCGCGATGCGGGATGCGATGGTCTCGCTGGGCGGCGATCCGCAGAAGATCAACCCGCTGGCGCCCGTCGATCTGGTGATCGACCATTCGGTCATGGTCGACGAGTTCGGCAACCCGCGCGCCTTCCAGATGAACGTGGAGCGCGAGTACCAGCGCAACGGCGAGCGCTACGAATTCCTGAAATGGGGGCAGGGCGCCTTCGCCAACTTCCGCGTGGTGCCGCCGGGCACCGGCATCTGCCACCAGGTGAACCTCGAATATCTCGGCCAGACCGTCTGGACCGACAAGGATCCCGAGGGCGTAGAGGTCGCCTATCCCGACACGCTGGTCGGCACCGACAGCCACACGACCATGGTCAACGGCCTCGCCATCCTCGGCTGGGGCGTGGGCGGCATCGAGGCGGAGGCCGCGATGCTGGGCCAGCCGGTGTCGATGCTGATCCCCGAGGTGATCGGCTTCAAGCTGACCGGCTCGCTGGTCGAGGGCGTGACCGCCACCGATCTGGTGCTGACCGTCACCCAGATGCTGCGCAAGAAGGGCGTGGTGAACAAGTTCGTGGAGTTCTACGGGCCGGGTCTCGACCATCTGCCGCTGGCCGACCGCGCCACCATCGCCAACATGGCGCCGGAATATGGTGCGACCTGCGGCTTCTTCCCGGTCGATGACGAGACGCTGCGCTATCTGCGCGTCTCGGGCCGTGACGAGGCGCGGATCGCGCTGGTCGAGGCCTATGCCAAGGCGAACGGCTTCTGGCGCGGGGCGGACTACGATCCGGTCTATACCGACACGCTGGCGCTCGACATGGGCACGGTCGAGCCCTCGCTCGCCGGGCCGAAGCGGCCGCAGGACCGGGTGCCGCTCGCGAAGGCGGCCTCGTCCTTCTACAAGGTCGTCGCCGACTATCGCGGGATCGACATGACCGAGCCCGCCCGCGAGATGGCCTCCGAGGGCGGAGCCCCCAATGTCGCCCCGGCGACGGACTGCCGCAAGACGCAGGGCGTCGAGGGGCAGGATTATGCGATCGGTGACGGCTCGGTGGTGATCGCGGCGATCACCTCCTGCACCAACACCTCCAACCCCTATGTCATGGTCGCGGCCGGCCTCGTCGCCCGCAAGGCGCGCGCCCTCGGCCTGACCCGCCAGCCCTGGGTCAAGACCTCGCTGGCGCCGGGCAGCCAGGTGGTGACCGAGTACCTCGAGGCGGCCGGGCTGCAGGAGGATCTGGACGCGCTCGGCTTCAACCTCGTCGGCTACGGCTGCACCACTTGCATCGGCAATTCGGGTCCGCTGCCGGTCGAGATCTCCAAGGCGATCACCGACGGCGATCTGGTGGCCTGCTCGGTCCTGTCGGGCAACCGCAACTTCGAGGGGCGCGTGAACCCCGATACGCGGGCGAACTATCTCGCCTCGCCGCCGCTGGTGGTGGCCTACGCCATCGCCGGCGACATGAACATCGACATCACGACCGAGCCGGTCGGGACGTCGAAGGATGGCGAGCCGGTCTATCTGAAGGACATCTGGCCGACCCAGCGCGAGATCGCGGAGATCGTCGAGCGCACGGTGACGCGCAAGGCCTTCCAGGAGAAGTATGCCGACGTCTTCAAGGGCGACGCGCTCTGGCAGGGCGTCGAGGTCACCGAGAGCGAGACCTATGCCTGGCCGCCGACCTCGACCTATGTGCAGAACCCGCCCTATTTCCAGGGCATGGGCATGGAGCCGGGCGTGATCTCGGACATCTCCGGGGCACGGATCCTGGCGATCCTGGGGGATTCGGTCACCACCGACCATATCTCGCCCGCGGGCTCGTTCCGCGCCACCCATCCGGCCGGCGCCTATCTGCAGGAGCGGCAGGTCCCGGTGAGCGAGTTCAACTCCTACGGCTCGCGGCGCGGCAACCATGAAGTGATGATGCGCGGCACCTTCGCCAACATCCGCATCAAGAACGAGATGCTCGACGGGGTCGAGGGCGGCTACACGCTCGGGCCCGACGGGCAGCAGACCTCGATCTACGACGCCGCCATGGCCTGGCAGGACCGCGGCGTGCCGCTGGTCATCATCGCCGGCAAGGAATACGGCACCGGCTCGTCGCGCGACTGGGCGGCGAAGGGCAC
>CAYLHK010000142.1:0-7019 GCA_964383295.1 uncultured Rhodovulum sp. | reverse complement strand
CGAGGTCGCCTCGATGACGGTGATCGGCGACGTGAAGGACCGGGTCTGCATCATCATCGACGACATCGCCGACACGGCCGGTACGCTGGTCAAGGCCTCGGAACTGCTGAAATCCGAGGGTGCCTCGGAGGTCCACGCCTATATCACCCATGGCGTGCTGTCGGGTCCGGCGGTCGAGCGCATCAAGGCCTCGCCGATGAAGAGCCTGGTCATCACCGATTCGATCGAGCCGACCGAGGCGGTGAAGAAGGCGCGCAACATCCGCATCGTCCCCGTGGCGCCGCTGTTCGCGCAGGCGATCGTCAACATCGCCAACGGCACCAGCGTCTCCTCGCTGTTCGAGGCGGATTCGCTCGAGCCGATCTACGAGGCGTACTACCCCAACGCCGCCTGAGGCGACGGGGACGGCCGGGGACCGCAAGCCGGCTCACTTCGCGGAATAGATCCGCGTGAAGCGACGCGGCTCCCGGTACGGCGGTGCCCACCCCGTATGGGTGTGATCATCCACGCCCCTGCCGCACGGTTCCCATCCGCAAACTGCATTGCACACCGGCCCGTGCCGCAATCCGCGGAGCGTCCGCTCAGGAAAGGGGTAGGCCGATCCGTCCCGTCCGCGCTACGCATGGCAAGGGAGCGGCGGGGCCTGCAGCGCGACGGAGATCGAGGACATGGCCAGGATCGTCTATGGGATGAACCTCTCGCTGGACGGTTATGCCGACCACGAGCATTTTGCGCCGGATCTGGAGCTGTTCCTCCACTGGACCGAGCAGGTGGCCAGCCTCGCGGGCTGTCTCTACGGCCGGCGCATCTACGAGATCATGCGCTACTGGGACGAGGACCGTCCTGAATGGACGCCGGCCGAGCGCGATTTCGCCGCCGCCTGGCGTGCCCGGCCGAAATGGGTGGTCTCGCGCGGCCAGCTGTCGCTGGGGCCCAACGCCACGCTTGTCGAGGGCGACCTCGAGACGGCGGTGCGCGCGTTGAAGGACCGCCACGACGGCGAGATCGACGTCGCCGGGCCCGGGCTCGCCGCCAGCCTGTCGCGGCTCGGCCTCGTCGATGAGTACCGGCTCTACTACCATCCGGTGGTGCTCGGCCGTGGTACGCGGTTCTTCGCCGCGCCGCCGCCGCCGCTGCGGCTGGTTTCCAGCGAGCGGATCGGGGCCGAGGCGATCCGGCTGACCTACGTTCCCGCCCGGCCGCAAGCCGCAGAACATTGATTTGACAGCCGCCGCGGTTGGGGGGAATCCTCGCCCATCCTTCAGCGATCGGTGGCCCCATGCAGCGTCTTCTCTCCCTCGTCGTCGCAGTCGCAAGCGCGCTCTCTGCGCCCGTCTTCGCCCAGGATGCGGCCCTCGACACCCTGCCCCAGAAGGACCGCCTCGACTGGATGGCGGCCGCCGTGGCCGAGGGCCGCAGCGGCGTGGCCAGGAAGACCGCCGCGGTCGATGCGCGCCCGGCCGTCGTCGACGAGATCATCGTCACCCGCATCGCCGGCCAGGGGGTGGAGACCCAGTCGCCGCCCGCCGCCGAGGGCGACTGGGTGGTGCGCAACCGCTGCGAGGGCAGCGGCGACGAGGAGATCCTGGTCGCCGCCGACCGCTTTCCCACCCGATATGGCGCGCCCCAGTCCGAGCCCGATGCCGAGGGCTACATCGAGTTTCACCCGACCGGCGCCGAGATGATCTATGCGATCGTCCCCGAGGCCGAGGGCGAGTTCGCCATCCTCGCGCCCTGGGGCGAGCTGCAGCGGGTGCTGCCCGGCGACACGATGGCGCAGGTCGCCGACAACCCGACCGACACCTACCGCATCGAGAAACGCGCCTTCGACTGCACCTACGAGATCACCACCCCCGCCGGCGGCTGACCGGGTCGCGGGCGCACGGACATGACGGAGACGAGCCGGTGGCGGACATCGGCTCGCAGTATGGGGACGCCCCGCTACACGTTCCGCGCCGCCACGATGGGCGACCTGCCGCTGTTGCGACACTGGCAGCACCTGCCTCATATTGCGCAGTGGTGGGGCAGCGACGAGCCCTTCGGCGCCGAGGATCTTCGCGATGATCGCGTGTCGCGGTGGATCGTCGCGGACGGGCAGATGCCCTTCGCCTACATGCAGGACTATTCCGTTCATGGCTGGGAAGAGCATCATTTCGGGCATCTGCCCGACGGCTCGCGCGGCATGGACCAGTATATCGCCGAGCCGTCGATGCTGGGGCGTGGGCACGGGACGGCGATCATCCACGCCAGAATGCAGAGCCTGTTCGCCGATGGCGCTCCGGCGATCGGGACGGATCCCCATCCGGCGAACCTGCGCGCCATTGCCGTCTATCAGCGGCTCGGCTTCAGGGTCGCCGGCGCGCCGCTCGATACGCAATGGGGGCGGGTCCTTCCCATGGTCGCCCGGCGCGGGTCGGAGACCGGCTGACGGCAGCGGCGCCCGTTCGGCGGCTGCTCCCGGCCGGGGCAGCGTGCCGCCTCTTGCGCCCTCCGGGTGATCGCAGCGCGCCGGCTCTCTTCCCGAGCCCGCTCTTGCGACGCACTGCTTCGCGCGGATGTGTCGACGGACAGATCCGCAAAGCGACCCACTGGAACCCGTTCAGTACCCCAGCGCAGGATCCACCTGGCGCAGCAGCGGCCGGCCATGGAGATAGTTGTCGAGGTCCTCGGCGAAGGCCTCCACCGCCAGCCGGGCATAGCCCGAAGGATAGTCCAGCCAGGAATGCGGCGTGACCATCAGGTTCGGCACGCTCCAGTAGGGCGCGTCCACCGGTAGTGGCTCCTGGTCGAAGACATCGAGGATCGCGCCGGCCAGCTCTCCCGCCTCCAGCTTGCGCACCAGATGGGCGTAATCCATCACCGGCGAGCGGCCGATGTTGAGGATCTGCGCATGCGCCGGCAGCGCGTCGAGTGCGGCCGCATCGACGCAGCCACGAGTCGCCTCGGTCAGCGGCAGCGTCACCACCACGAAATCCGCCCGCGCGAAACAGGCGTGGAGGTGCTCCATCGCATAGGCCTCGTCGACATTCTCCGTCGCCGCCCCGCTGCGCGACAGCCCGATCACCCGCATCCCGAGCGCCTTCGCCGCCTCCGCCGTCGCGCCACCCAGCGCGCCGAGCCCCAGCACCACCACAACCCGCCCGGCGATCGGGTCCGACGAGCGCGGCGCCCACTCCCGCCGCATCTGCGCCGAGGCAAAGGCCGGCACGTGGTTGTTCATCATCAGGAGCGCCATCATCGCGATCTCGCGGGTCCGCGTCACATGCACGCCGCGGGCATTGGTCAGCAGCACTCCCTCGGGCAGATGCGCGAGCGCCATGTCCGCACCGGCGCTTGAGAGCTGCAGCCATTTCAGCCGCGGCGCCCGCTCGGCAAGCCCCGCGAGCGCGAGCTTGCCGGTGAACATCACCACCTCCGCCTCGGCCAGGAATGCTTCGGTGCGTGTGGGGTCCTCGTTATAGCTCGGCCGGATCCGGTCGATCAGCCCCGGATGGCGCGCCAGCGCCGCCTCGACCAGCTCGGGCGTCAGCCGCTTGACCTGGCCCCCCCCGACGCGGGTCTCGAAGTGAACGGCGATCGGTTCCGAGGGTCGGGTCATTGGGCGCTCCGGCTGTGGGGACGGCGGGACCATAGTCGGCAGTCCTGGGGAAATCCAAGCCTTACCGGCGGGGTAACCGGCCAGGCGAGATTTCGGGTGGCGTTGTGGGCACAATGCATATACGGCGGCAAACTCGAATGATTTCAAAGGCATGAGCTTGTATCACGGTGATACGCTCCGTGTGCGCCCCCGACTTGCCGCCCGCGAACCGCCCGACTAGGATCGCGCCGCCCGCCGCTGCTGCCTGCGCGGGACCGGAGATACGCCATGACCGAGCCCCTGACCACGCCCTTGACCGCGCTGCATGAATCGCTCGGCGCGCGCATGGTGCCCTTCGCCGGGTACCTGATGCCGATCCAGTATCCTGCCGGAATCCTCAAGGAGCACCTGCACACCCGCGCCGCGGCCGGACTGTTCGACGTCAGCCACATGGGCCAGATCGTGCTGCGCCCCAGGTCCGGCGATCTCGCCGACGCCGCCCGCGCGCTCGAGACGCTGATCCCGATGGATGTCCAGGGCCTCGCGCCGGGTCGCCAGCGCTACGGCGTGTTCACCGACGAGCGCGGCGGCATCCTGGACGATCTGATGTTCGCCAACCGCGGCGACCACCTGTTCCTGGTGGTGAACGCCGCCCGCCGCACCGAGGATCTCGCCCTCCTGCAGGCCGCGCTCGGCGAGACCTGCGAGATCGAGATGCTGGACCGCGGGCTCATCGCCCTGCAGGGCCCGAAGGCCGAGGCGGTGCTCACCCGCCTGCATCCCGACGTGGCCCAGATGCGCTTCATGGACATGCGTGCCATCGACTTCCACGGCGTGCCGGCCCTGGTGTCCCGCTCCGGCTATACCGGCGAGGACGGCTACGAGATCTCGCTGCCCGCCGAGGCGACGGCCGATTTCGCCAATCGCCTGCTCTCCGAGGAGGAGGTCGAGCCCATCGGCCTCGGCGCGCGCGATTCGCTGCGGCTCGAGGCCGGCCTCTGCCTGCACGGCCATGACATCGACGCCACGACCACCCCGGTCGAGGCGGCGCTCGAATGGGCGATCCAGCCCGCGCGCCGCTCGGGCGGTGACCGTGCCGGCGGCTTCCCCGGCGCCGAGGTCATCCTCGGCCAGATCGCCGAGGGCGCCGCCCGCCGCCGCGTCGGCCTCCTGCCCGAGGGCCGCGCGCCGATGCGCGAGGGAACCGAACTCTTCGTCGAGGAGGATGGCGCTGCGGTGGGGATGATCACCTCCGGCGGCTTCGGCCCGACCCTGGGCGCGCCGGTCGCCATGGGCTATGTGCCCGCCGCGCAGGCGGCTCCGGGCACGCGGCTGCTTGCCAGCTTGCGCGGGAAGATGCTGCCTGTAACAGTTACGAAGATGCCGTTCGTGAAGGCCGGCTACAAGCGGGCATGACGGCGGGGGACGAGGAGTCGAAGATGCTGAAATACACCGAAGAACACGAATGGCTGCGGCTCGATGGCGATGAGGTCGTCGTCGGCATCACCGAACATGCGGCCGAGCAGCTCGGCGATCTGGTGTTCGTGGAGCTGCCCGAGGAGGGCATCACCGTCGCCAAGGGCGACGAGGTGGTGACGATCGAATCGGTAAAGGCGGCGAGCGACATTTCCGCGCCGCTCGACGGGGTGATCACCGAGGTGAATCCCGCGATCGTGGCCAACCCCGCGCTGGTCAACGAGGACCCGCTGGAGGACGGCTGGTTCTTCAAGATGACGCTGAACGATCCGTCGGAGATGAACGGCCTGATGGACGAGGACGCCTACCGGAAGTTCATCGAATAGGGCGCGCCTGCGGGGACCGCAGCTAGCGGTCCTCGGCCAGGGTGGCGGCCACCAGCGCATTCGCATGGCCATGTCCGAGGCCATGCGTGTCCTTGAGCCAGGACACGAGCTCCATGTGCCGGAGCTCCGGCCGGGTGCGGATCAGAGCCTGCCACTCGGCGATCGGGCGGCCGTATTTCTTCTCGATCGATGGAAAGTACGACGCCGGGCCCTTCACGGGCGCCGGCTCGCCCGTTTGCGTCATGTGACGTCCTTTCGGCCATCGTCCCGGATATCCGTCTGCTGGATCATCTCGCGCGGATGGATGCAGACGAGGCGGAGGCGGCCGGTGCCGACGTTGAGGAAGCGATGCGGCACATCCGCCGGGGCGACCACGATATCGCCCGTCGTGGCGGGCAGGCGCGCGTCGCCCACGGTAAACTCGGCCTCGCCCGCCTGCACCAACCAGGTCTCGACATAGGGATGCATGTGCAGGCCCGAGCCCTGGCCGGGGGCGCTGTCGGTCAGGAAGAGGGACACCGGCGCCGCGAAGTCGCGACCGTCGAACCGGACCGTGCGGCTTGCTCCGGGCGCCGGTTTGCGGTGGCGGCGGACGACAGCGCTGGGCATCGGTTCCCCTGGATATCTCTGCGTGAAGATATATGGTCGCGGTCTGTCTTGACGTCAAGATATAATTCCAGCAGGAGCGACGGACCGTAGCGAGCGGAAGCGGAGCGCGCATGACGACGAACAGGAGCGGCGATCGCGTCGACGGAATGCGCCGTCAGTGGGCGCAGGAGCTTCGCGACCTCGATACCGAGCCGATGGCGATCCTCGGCCGCGCGCGGCGCCTGGCGCTGCTGGCGGGACCCGGCATCGAGGCCATCTTTGCCCGGCATGGCCTCGATCGTGGCGAGTTCGACGTGATCTCGACGCTGCGCCGCTCCGGGCCGCCGTACCGCCTGACGCCGACGGAACTCTATTCCTCGCTGATGGTCTCCTCCGGCGGGCTGACCCACCGGCTGGCGCGGCTGGAGAAGGCGGGGCTCGTCCGCCGGGAGAAGTCCTCCAGCGACGGACGCAGCGTCGAGGCGGTGCTGACCGCGGCCGGGATCGCGCTGGCCGAGGCGGCCTTTCGCGAGGACATGGCGCTCGAGGCGCGGATCTGTGCGCATCTCGGCCCCGCCGACCGCGCCGCGCTGGCCGATCTGCTCCGCCGGCTGCTCATCGGCGTCGAGAGCCAAGCAACGCTCAAAGGTTGATCCCCTCGTGCGGCACGCGCCGTTGGCCGGTTCGATCTGACCCGTCCGGCAAGCGCGGCGGTCACTCTTGCCCCTCCCCCCGTTCCCGGCCCATATAACGGGCCATATCCAGCCCCCGGCGCGCGGAGCGAACATGGCCTTCCAGGAAACCGAATATCACCCCTACGACTTCGCCAACCGGCGGCATATCGGGCCTTCGCCTGCGGAGATCGCCGAGATGCTGAAGGTGGTGGGGGCGGCCAGCCTCGATGCGCTGATCGACGAGACCGTGCCCAAGGGGATCCGCCAGGCGCAGCCGCTCGACTGGGGCCGACCGCTCAGCGAGCAGGCGGTGCTGGTGCAGATGCGCGAGGTGGCGCGGCAGAACCGGGTGCTCGTCAGCCTGATCGGACAGGGGTA
>CAYLHK010000141.1:0-7124 GCA_964383295.1 uncultured Rhodovulum sp. | reverse complement strand
CCAAGGCGTTCCTGAAGCGCGGCATCCATGTGATCTGCGACAAGCCGCTGACCGCAACACTGCCGGAGGCGAAGAAACTCGCCAAGGCGGCGGCGGATACCGGCACGGTCTTCGTGCTGACCCACAACTACACCGGCTATCCGATGATCCGGCAGGCCCGCGCGATGATCGCCGAAGGGGTGATCGGCAAGCTGCGCGTGGTCCAGGTCGAATATGCGCAGGACTGGCTGGCCACCGCCCTCGAGGAGAGCGGGTCCAAGCAGGCGGGCTGGCGGACCGATCCGGCGAAGTCGGGTGCCGGCGGGGCGACGGGCGATATCGGCACCCATGCGTTCAACCTGGCCGGTTTCGTCACCGGGCTGCGGCTGGAGGCGCTGGCCGCCGATCTGCAGTCCTTCGTGGCCGGGCGGCGGGTGGACGACAACGGCAACGTCCTGCTGCGCTACGAGGGCGGCGCGCGGGGGATGCTGTGGTGCAGCCAGGTGGCGACGGGCAGCCAGAATGCGCTGCGCCTGCGGGTCTATGGCGAGACCGGCGGGCTGGAATGGGCGCAGGAGGATCCGAACTATCTCTGGTACACGCCGCTCGGCGAGCCGAAGCGGCTGCTGACACGGGGCGGTGCCGGGGCGGGCGAGGCGGCGGCGCGGGTGACGCGCATCCCGGGCGGGCATCCCGAGGGCTATCTGGAGGGCTTCGCCACGATCTATGCCGAGGCGGCGCGCGCGATACGGGCGCGGCAGGCCGGGCAGCCGATCCCCGAGGAGGTGGTCTTTCCGACGATCGAGGACGGGGTGGCGGGCGTGGCCTTCGTCGACGCCTGCGTGCGGTCCTCGGCCCGCAACGGGGCCTGGGTCGGGCTCTGATTCGCGGCGCGGTTGCCCCTGTCACGCGCAGGACCGGGTTCCGGGGCGACATGGTTTCCATCCGCGCCCGATCGAACCTCGGTTTCCCGCCCCGCGGGCCGGGGTGCGGAGGGCGCGCGGCATGAACACCGGATGCCTCAGCGCGCGAGGGCATGAACAACCCCATGAAATAGTTTCGATTTATCCTTCATCGCCCTGCGTTACGGCGCGCCCGGCGCGGAGTCGCGCTGGACGGGCGGCGCTGTCACGCTGGTGTAACGCAGCCTGTCGTTATTGAAGCACAACGACGCCACACCCGCTGAAAGACCAGCCATGAAAACCGCGACCGCCGAGACAGCCGAGACCGCACAGAGCCTCTTCGCCGCCACCGAGGCGGGCGAGGGCTTTGCGGCGATCGCCGATGCCGAAGCGGGCGAGGGGCGCGAGATCCTGAAGCGCATCGCCGCCAAGATCGCCCGCACCGCGCAGCCGGCGGGCCGCTCGGAGATCCCGGCGGGCGCGGTCTATCTGGCGCAGCTCGCGGTGCATGACCTCGACTTCCTGACCACCGACGGCACGCCCGAGGGCAGCCTGCTGGACCTGGCCGTGCTTTACGGCGACGGGCCGCGCCACGATGCGTTTGCCTATCAGGTGCCGGCCAAGCCCGGCGCGCCACGGCATCTGCTGCGCATCGGGCGCACGCGGCCGACGGCGAACTCGCCCGCCTGGGGCGCGGCGCGCGACCTGCCGCGGGTCTCCTGTCCGCATCTCGACCAGCATCCGGTGGACACGAAGTCCGAAGTGCTGGTGCCGAATTCGTTCTCGGATTCGAACCTGCTCTTCGGGCAGATGCAGATGCTCTGGGCGCTGATGCACAATGCCATCGCGAGCCGGCTGGCCGAGACGCGCGACACCGAGGCGGCGTTCCGGCTGGCACGGCGCATCAACCGCAACATCTATCGCAGCGCGCTGAAGGCCGACGTGCTCGGCACCTGGCTGCATCCGGCGTTTCGCTCCCGCTACACGGGCGCTGCGCCGGCGCCGCTCTTCCCCGCCCGGCTCTCCGCGACGCCGCGGGCGTTCATGGCCGGCGTCGGGCGCATCGGCCACGGGCTGGTGAGCGAGATCTACAACCTGAACGATCAGATGCCGGTGATGGGCCTGCGGAACATGATCCGCCACACCGGCTCGGGGCGGCCACACGACATGCCGCTGACCGAGGACTGGCTGGTCGATTTCGGGCGCTTCTTTGCCATTGAGGGGTCGGCACCCCAGACGGCACGGGCCATTGGACCGCATATTGCGCGGCCCTTCGGAGATGGTCCGGTCGTGGCGGTTGATCCGCCGGGTGCCGACGGTCTTGTCCTGCGCGATCTGCGTGCGTGTTCCCGGGGGTCGGTCCCCTCGGTGCGGTCGATTGTGGACCGCGCCGAGCGAGCGGTACCCGGGCTTTTCCAAGGGTTTCTCGCGCAGGACAAGAACCGTCGGGCCGCCGTGGTCCGCGACTGGCTCACCGATACCGGGATCGCGGCCGACGATATCGAGCGGCTGGCCGAGGACCCGCCGCTGGTGCTGTTCCTGATGCTCGAGGCGGAGGTCGATGCGGGCGGTCGCACGCTCGGCCCCCTCGGCTCGGTCATCATGGGAGAGACCTTCCTGGGCGCCCTTCCGCTCAGGGACGCCTGCCCGGAGCTCGCTGCCGCTGCCGGCGAGGTCTTCGGGCGCGACGTGCCCGACCGCATGGAGGCGGTGATCCGCTTTCTCCAGATGCACTACCGTTTCACCGACGGCGCCCGCCTTCATGCCGAGGCCGCTACGGCCCCGCGCGGCCCGCGCCCCCGGTCCGATCATGGAGACCGCAAGATGCTCGACGCCCAGTCCCCTGCCCTTTCCGAGCCGATCCCGAGGATCGAGGTCGCCGATTTCATCGAGCTCGGCCGGCTGGTCACCGAATGGGCCACCGGCCGCCGCGAGCCGCCGCGCAATCCGGCCGAGCTCAAGGAGCAGCTGCGCGGCATCGCCGAGGTGCCCGACCGGATCAAGGAGGTCGAGGTGGTCCAGGGCACGCTGGAGAAGCTCGTCATCCGTCTGCCGGTGCGGGAGATGGTCGAGGAGAGCCTCGAGGTGATGGAAGACCCGATGAACGAGGGGAGCTATCCCTTCCCGCAGTTCTACGCCGACTTCTACAGCCCCGGCTTCGGCCCGGTGCTGACGCAGCTCGAGATCCTCTATGCCCGCGTAGGTGACTACACCATTGCCCAGTGCAAGTGAGCCTGGGCTCCGCCGCAGACCGTTGCGTCCGGTTTGCTTCCTCCCTGACCCAACTCCCGGCGGCTGGCCCACCCCAGCCGCCGGCTTTTGCGTGGACGGTCAGGCCGGAGGCGCCCCTTTGGGCGCCATCATGCGCGCGCGGTGCGCGCAATGGTCTTTGCTGGGCGCAGGCCTGTGGGCCTGCGCCGGCGGGGAGCTCGCCGCCCCCGCACCCCAGGCACTGCTCTCCAGGTTTCTAGACCAGGAAGGGCGCGCGCTCAGCCCAGCCGCCGCTTGCGGCGCTCGGCCAGGGCGCCTTCGAGCTGCTTGCGCAGTTCGGCGCGGGTGGCATCAGCGCGGATCGGGAAGCAGCCGATCAGCCAGTCGAGGATGGCGCCGTCGGTCGGCTCGCTCTCACCGAACCAGCCCGAGCGGGTCAGGTCGAGAAAGCGGGTGATGGCCAGCGCCGCGCCCTCGCGGTCGCCGAGCTGCATGGCGCTCGCCGCCTGCCAGGCCGGCAGGTTGATGATCGCGTCGCCCGCCACCTCGGCCGCCGAGATCGAGGCCTCGTGGTCCCCGGTCAGGTAGGAGGCAGTGGCGATATAGCCCTGGGCTGCGCGGGAATGGCGCATGCCGAAGGACTGCGCCTGGCGCACCAGGCCGCGGGCCCGCTCGGTCTCGCCGGCGAAGGCGAAGCCAAGCGCCGCCGAGATCACCGTCCAGGGATCGTTCTCGTTGAGGTCGAGCGAGAGATCGAGATGGCTGAGCGCGGCCGAATGCGAGCCGGCGATCGCATGTGCCCAGGAGCGGCAGAGATGGCTGCGCGAATCGAGCGGGTCGAGGTTCACCGCCCGCGCGGTCAGGGCCAGCGATTCGTCAGTGAGTTCCTGGCGGTGGCGCCGGCCCGGGAAGACGATCGGACGTGCGTTGATGAGCTGGGCGAGCGCCACCATCGCCTGGCCGAACGTCGGGTGGGTCGCCACCAGCTCGCGCAGGATCGCCTCGGCCTTCGCGTCGGCCTCGGCGCGCCATTCAAGCCCGAGTGCCTGGGCCTGCATCCAGAGCTCATACTTGCGCCCCGAGGGTCCCTGCGCCTCGCGGGCCGACTGCAGGCGCGGCCCGGAGAGATGCACGTTGAGCGCGACCGCGAGATGGCGCAGCGCGGTGCGATGCAGGCTGGTCATCGTATCGAGCGTGGCGGCATAGCGCTCGGCCCAAACGCACTGGCCGGTGCGGGTCTCGACGAGGCTGAGCCCCACGGTGATGCTGTCCTCGCGCCCGTGCAGCGTCACGCGCAGCGAATAGGCGCGGTAGGCGGGCGGCGAGGTCGAGCCCTCGGCGCCGTCCACCACCAGCCAGTCGCGGAAGCGCGACAGGGCCGCGATCATCTCGTCGCGGAAGATCTGGCCGAAATATTCGAAGTCGGGGTCGAGGAGCCGCGTCTGCGCCGGCTCGACCACGATGGCGATCGGGGCGAGAAGCTCGGTCTGCGCGGTCGGCGAGCCACCGGCGGCGGGGCGCGCATGGCCCTGCTTGATCGCGACGTAGAGGGCTTGGGTCTTCTCGGAAGGCTCGACGTCGAGCTCGTCGTCAAGGACCTGCCAGAGGCGCTCGTAGAGCCGCATCGCCTGGGCGGTGTCGCCGAGCTCCATATGCGCCTGCATCGCCGCGCGGCAGGCGCCCTCGTGGGTGGGGTCGGAGCGCAGCAGCGCCTCGGCCACCGCCGCGCGCCGCTCGGGGGCCGGATTGCTGCCGAGCGTCGCTTCGAGCCGCTCGACCAGCTGGGCGCGCAGCCGCTCGCGCTGCACGGCGATCCAGAGATTGAAGTCGGGATCGAGGTCGACGAGATCGGCGAAGAGCAGGCCGAGATCGGCGCCGTCGCCCGCCAGCAGTGCCGGCGCCTCGCCGCGGTCAGCCGCCTCGATCGCCTCGGCGATGTCGAGGCGCACCGGCCAGGTCAGGCGCAGCGCGTTGCGGTCGGCCTCGACCAGATCCTCGGCCTCGCCGAGATCCTGCTTCATCCGCCGCAGCGTCTGGCGCAGCGCCCCGCGGCCCTGCTCGCCGCCACTGTCGCTCCAGAGCAGGGCGGCGATGCGCTCGCGGCTCTCGGAGCGCGTCGGCTGCAGCGCAAGATAGGTCAGCATCGCCAGAGACTTGCGGCTGGAGAGCACGATCTCGCGCGCGCCGACGATCAGGCGCGTGGTGCCGACGAGGCGGATGGTGGCGAGGGGTGCGGCGAGCGTGTTCATCACATGAGCCCCGCACTGGCGGCCGGGCTGTCCGGCGCGGCCCGGAGCGGTCCCCCGGGCAGGGGCAAGAGGCCGGGGGCGAAGGTCTTGGCCACCGCATAGCCCTCGGGCGCCGCAAGATCGGCGGCCACGGGCCGGCAGCCGGCGGCCACGAGCCGCGCCACCAGGTCATCGAGCCCGGCGGGCGGCGGCCCGGCGGGCCGTGCTGGCAGGGCGGCGAAGGCGGGCAGCTCGGCGTCGAGGGCCGCCCGGGCGAGTGTGGCGGCATCGCCCGGGGTGGCGGCCCCGCGGCCGGCGCGGTGGCGGGCCATCTGCAGCGCGATCTCCATCTGCAGGAGTTCGTTCGCGGCGCCGCGCACGGCCACCTGGGGATCGAGCGCCGCCTTGAGGCCGAAGGCGAGACCGCCGCCGTCGGGATCGCGGGACAGGGCGCAGACGACGGGCACGCCAGCCGCGCCCGGCAGGGCAAGGAGCGTGGTGGCGCGAAGGGTCTCGGCACCGGCGCGCAGCCGGGCGAGCCTGCCGGCCTCGGCCAGGGCGGCATCGACGGCCGACGCCCGGCTGAACCCCGTCCACCAGCGCGCGGCGGCATCGCGCTCGACGAGTTCGAGCAGACCCGCGAGCCGCGCCGCGTCGCGGTCGACCCCGGCGGCGAGGCCGAGGCTGCGCGGCGGCGCGTCGGGCCGGCGTTCGGCATCACATGCGGGGAAGATCGCGGCCGCCGGCACGGCCAGCGCGGCGCCGGTGGCGAGATCGGTGGCGGCGATGCGCAGGGGCGCGGGCGCGTCGGTCCAGAGCCCGTCGATCCGGGGATCATGCGGCGCGGCCGAAGGGACGGGATCGGAAGTCTGGCCCAGCACCTCGGCCGCCTCGCCGGCGAGCCGCGTCGCGGCCTCGTCGAGATCGGCGCCGCCGCCGCCGAGTGCCGCACCGGCGCAGCTGCCGGCGAGAAAGACGTAGCCGGGGGCTGCGGGATTGGGCAGGGCGGCGGCCCAGTCCAGCCGATCGAGCAGGGACGCGCGCGCGGCCCCGTCACCCCCGGACGTGCATGCCGAAAGCGCCCGGCGCAGCCAGGCGACCTCGTCACCCCGCCGCACCCCGAATGCCGTGTCTACCCCCACGGACGGAAAGCTCCATTAATCCCACTCGTCTGGCGACCAGACGTAGCCCTACGCCCCCGCAAATGACAGGGGAATCCGCTGCCCGGCTTGTCAGACCGACATGCAGATGTACTTCATCTCCAGATAGTCCTCCACCCCGTGGCTCGAGCCTTCACGGCCGAGCCCGGACTGTTTCACGCCGCCGAAGGGCGCGACCTCGGTCGAGATCAGGCCGGTATTCACGCCGACCATGCCGTATTCCAGCGCCTCGGCCACCCGCCAGACGCGTGAGAGATCGCGGGCGTAGAAATACGAGGCGAGGCCGAAGATCGTGTCGTTGGCCTGTTCGATCACATCCGCCTCGTCCTCGAAGCGGAAGAGCGGCGCCACGGGGCCGAAGGTCTCGTCGCTGGCCACCTGCATGGCGCGGGTGACGCCGGTCAGGATGGTCGGCTCGAAGAAGTTGCCCTCAAGACGGTGACCGCCGACGACGACCTTCGCGCCCTTGGCGGTCGCATCCGCGATGTGCTCCTCGACCTTCTCGACCGCGGCGGCGTTGATCAGCGGGCCGGCGGTCACGCCGGCCTCGAACCCGTCGCCGACCTTCATGGCAGCAACCTTCGCCGCCAGCTTCTCGGCGAAGGCGTCGTAGACGCCGGCCTGGACGTAGATGCGGTTGGCGC
>CAYLHK010000140.1:0-7163 GCA_964383295.1 uncultured Rhodovulum sp. | reverse complement strand
GCAGCGAGCCGGTGACGTTCGGCGGCGGCAGCAGGATCGAGAAGGGCTCGGCGCCCGGGCGCGCATTGGCACCGGCGGCGAACGCGTTCTCCGCCTCCCAGCGCGCGCTGATCGCAGGTTCCGCCGTGGCGGCGTCGAAGGTCTTTTCCATGGGCATGGATGGCATCCCGGCTCGTGTCGGCCGTGTCTTAGCTTCCGCCGCCGACAAGGGAAAGTCCCAGGGGCAGGGTCGCGCCCTGCTCGGCGGGTCCTCGTCAGCCGCGGCCGCGACCCGGTGCCGCGCAGGCGTGAGGCGCGATCACGCCGCCACAGGACGTGAGCAGCCGGAAGTGGCGGGGACCGCAGCCCCCGCCATGTACCAGGTCAGGCCCGGCGCGATGCGCGGCTGCGCGCAACTGCCAACCCGCCAATGGCGACAAGCAGAAGTGGCGCTGCCGCAGGGAGCGGGATCGGCGCCACCTCGTAGGTGATGCTCTGGATGCGGAACGAGCCCATAGGCGCCGCGGTCATCGTGAAATACGACAGGATACCGCCGGCGATGGCCGAGATGTCGAAATCTCCGGTAAGCGACTGTTGCGCGGAGCCCAGCGAATTGCCTGATGCGTCGAAGGCCTCCACCGTCCGCGCTCCGGGCGTGACCTGGCCGGAGCCTGTCGAAGCCAAGTTCACAGCAACCGAAACGTTTTCGACCGGTTGCGCGAAAGTGAAGGTGACCCACTCGCCGTTGTTTACCGCCGAGTCCACGATCCCAAGGCCGTTCAGATAGAGATTGTGCACGTCGTCCGAGCCCGTGACCGTCAGGTCGTCGATCACGTAGCTTGGGCCGGTGAAGGTGGCGAGGCCTGAGAAGCCAACATACACGGGCGCGGCGGAGGCCGCTCCCGCAGCGAGAGTGAGCGCCGTCACAAATCCGGCGATATTCGTTATCATTGTGTCTTTCCCTGTTGCAAGCATGTCCAGTCGAATGAACTGCACCAGGATTAGTGCATTCAATCGACGCAGCCGTCTACCGCTTGGGGGAAAAGATTCGGATGTGCCGGCGCCGCAGACCGCCTCAGTCGGCGTCGCGCTTCTGCTCTTGCAGCATCTGCGCCAGCTCCCGGCGGATCAGCTTGCGCAGGTTGCGGCTGATGCGGTCGCCGAGTTCACCCTGCAGTTCCTCGCGAACCAGGTCGTTGATCACACCGCGCAGCGCCTCCTCGTCGAGGATCGGCGCCGGCTGGGCGCGCTCGGGGCGGAGCGGCTCGATCCCCTCGGCGAGGATCTCGCCGCTGTGGGCGGAGGTGCTCGGCACCGCCATGCCCGGTGTGAGCATCAGCACCGTGGCCAGCTCCTGGCCCGGCGGGACCTGGCGCGCACGCGATTCCTCCGAGACCAGCGCCCGGATCGAGGCCAGCACCTCGGCGATGGACTCGCCATCGCTCTCTCCGGCATCGGCCGGCGAGCCGCCGGCCCTGTCCGCGGCGCGTCCCCCGTCCGCGGTCATCGCCGCTCCCAGCGCGAGCGAATGCGGTCCACCACCGACGTGTCGTAGCCCCCGGGGCGGCCCGCCTGCACCCGAGAGAAGTTGACGTCCGGGTCGTAGGTCTCGATGCCGAGGCCGAGATGCTCGACCGTGAGCAGCCCCACCGACTGCAGCATCGCATAGGCAGCGACGTACTCGTCGCGCAGCGCGCGCACCACCTCCGCCTCGGCCTGCAACTGCTCCTGCTGCGCATTCAGCACATCGAGCGTCGAGCGCGCGCCAAGGCGTGCCTCTTCCTCCACGCCCTCTGCCGCGACCGTGCTGGCCTGCACCTGCTCGCGCCGTGCGACGATCGAGGCGCGCGCCACCGCGAGCTCGGTCCAGGCGCCGGAGACCTGCTGGGTCACTTGGCGGCCCGCGTCCTGCACGTCATAGCGCCGCTGGTCGAGCACCGCCTGCGCCTGACGCACCAGCGCGTCGTTGCGCCCGCCGGTCGAGAGCGGCAGCGTGGCGCGCACGCCCGCCTCGCCGAAGCCCTGGTTGTCCCATTCGCGCAGCACCGAGGAATTGCTGCGCCGCACGCCGACACCGGCATTGGCGCTGATGCTCGGCCCCTTGGCCGCCAGCGCACGATCGAAGTCGTAGACGGCCGCCCGCTCGGCGAACTGCGCCGCTATGATGGCGGGATTGCTGCGCATCCCGATCCCTATGGCATCGTCCATCGTGGAGGGCAGCTCCGGGATCGGCGGCAGCGGCGACAGGTCCCTCGGCAGCATCCCCACGGCCGCGCGATAGGCCTCGCGCGCCATCTCCAGCAGGCCGCGCGCACCCGCGAGCGTCGAGCGCGACTCCGCCAGCCGCGCTTCGCTCTGGCTGACGTCGGTGCGGGTCACCTCGCCGACCTCGAAGCGGTTCTGGGTTGCGCGCAGCGTCTCGTCCATGCGCTCGACGTCGTTGAGCGCGATGCGCACGAATTCCTCGTCGCGAAGCACGTCCGCATGGGCGCGCACGGCGCTGAACAGCACGAACTGCTCGACCTCCTTCAGATCCGCCCGCCCGGAGGCGATGCGGTTGCGGGCCGCCTCGATCGCCGCCGCCGTCTGGCCGTTGTCGAACAGGAGCAGGCTGGCATTGAGATCCGCCTGCAGGCTGTAGACCGGATCGCTGTGGTCGAAGGTATTGTTGGCGTTGCCGCCGGCGCCGGCACCGAGCTGCGGGCGGCGGGCGGAGCGCGCGATCGGCACGCTCTCGTCCAGCCCGCGCAGCGCGGCGCGGCTGGATTCCAGCAGCGGGCTGGTGCGATAGGCCGTCACCAGCGTGTCCGCGAGCGTCTGCGCCATCGGCGCGGCGGGGGCGAGCACAAGACCGGCCGCGATGGCCAATGCGGCAAGGAACGGCGTCTGATGGCGGCGCAGCGGCATGCGGATCCCCTCGGGTACTGCTCGAGCGTTATGGCCCGCGTTCCGGGCTTCTGGGCGCACTATTGTCCGGGTGCGGCTAAAACTCAAACGCTTTGGCCCGCACAAAACCGGGAAGCAGAGGCGCCGTGGCATCGAAGATACGCCGCCAGCCAAGCCCGCCGGGCGTACGCAGCCCCAGCCGCACCTGGCCCGACTGGCCTTCGACGAAGATCGCGACGATGCGTCCGCCCGGCGCAAGCTGGTCCGTCAGCGCCTCGGGAAGGGTCTCGACGCCCCCTTCGACGATGATCGCATCGAAGGGCGCCTGCTCCTGCACGCCGGCAGCGAGCGTGCCCTGCTGGACCGAGGCGTTGTCCACGCCCTGCGTGTTCAGCGTGCCGCCTGCATTGGCGGCAAGCGCTCCGTCCTCCTCCAGCCCCAGGACCGAGCCGGCGATCCGCGCCATGACGGCGGTCGAATAGCCGAGCCCGCACCCGACATCGAGCACCCGCGTGTCAGGGCCGAGGTCGAGGGCGTCGATCATCTTGGCGAAGATCCGTGGGTCGAGCAGCACCCGCCCCGGCGCCAGCGGCACGTGCTCGCCGAGATAGGCCACCGGGCGAAGGGCGGCGGGCACGAAATCCTCGCGCGGAACCGCCAGCATTGCCTGGATGATCGACAGACGCGTGACGTCGGACGGGCGGACCTGGCTGTCCACCATCGCGACGCGAGCGGCGGCGAAATCGGTCATTGCGCGCATATCCCCTGCCGAAACGGAACGGGACCTGATCGCACTTTTCCGCCGCCCATGCAACGCGCCTTCGCTGCCGCAGCAGGCGCGCTGCCCCCGGGGTAAAGCGACCGCGCCTCAGCGGGCCGCAGGGCCCTCGACCAGGCCGGCCTCGACGAGGTTGGCGCACAGACGCGCCCCGGGGCTGCCGGCATCCTGGTCCTGGTCCATCGAAGCCGGCGCGGATTCGGCCCCGGTGCAGAGGGTCGCGATCTCCTCCTGCTGCGCGACATCGAGCTGCTCGTAGAAGACCCTGGCCTCCTCGATCGAAGTGCCTGAAGTGGTCAGGTCAATGTCCATCCCCGCCAGCGGATCGGCAAGCTCTCCGGCCTCTCCCGCCGCTCCAGCAGCCTCCGGCGCAGGCGCCGCCTCATTCTCAGCCGGGGTCTGGCCCTCGGCGGCGCCATCTGCGGGCGGCGCTGCCGGATCGCCCGCGGGTGCAGGCTCCGCCTCCGGCGCCACCTCGTTCTCGGCAGGCGCCGCAGGCGTGGCCTCGGCCTGCGCCCAGGCGGTGCCGGGAGCGGCGGCGACGATGGCAATCGCGGCGGCGGCGAGCAGTCTGGTACGCGGATACATGACGTTCCTCCTGTTGGGGTTACAGGAAGGCAACGTCCCCGCGGCGCGCGGGGTTCCGCGCGCTGCCAGGTTCGGGGTCGCTCAGGCGCCGGCGCCGACCGGGCAGGAGACGCCGGTGCCCCCCAGCCCGCAGTAGCCGGCAGGGTTCTTGGCCAGGTACTGCTGATGGTCGGCCTCGGCGAAGAAATAGTCCGGCGCCGGGCGGATCTCCGTGGTGATCGCGCCGTGGCCCGCTGCCCTCAGCTTCGCCGCATAGGCGTCGCGCGAGGCTTCTGCCGCCGCCTGCTGGGCGGCGTCGGCGGTGTAGATCGTCGAGCGGTACTGGGTGCCAACGTCATTGCCCTGGCGCATGCCCTGGGTCGGGTTGTGGTTCTCCCAGAAGACGCGCAGCAGCTCGTCATAGCTCACCTGCGCGGGGTCGAAGACCACCTCGACCACCTCGGCGTGCCCGGTGCCGCCCGAGCAGACCTCGCGATAGGTCGGGTTCTGGGTCTCGCCGCCGGCATAGCCGACCGAGGTCACGAGCACGCCAGGGGTCTGCCAGAACTTGCGCTCGGCGCCCCAGAAGCACCCCATGCCGAAGACGGCGGTCTGCGCGCCCTCTGGATGCGGCCCCTTGAGCGGGAGGCCAGAGACGAAATGTGTGGCGGCGGTCGGGATCGGCTCCGGGCGGCCGGGCAGCATGGCGCCGGGGGCCGGCATTTCCGCCTTCTTCAACAGGCCGAACAGCATGGGCTTTCCCTTTCGATGTCGGAGAACGTGTCGCCGGCAAATGTAGGGAGCCTGCGGCGCCAGGGCTAGAGATCGAATCAATCACCGACCGTCAGGACGGACAGGCATGCGACCGTTCCGGCCGGGCTCGCCGCGAGCACAACTCGCGTAGTTTACTTCAACATCAGTCGGTTAAACGGTGTATCATCGTGATACACCCCCAAACTCCCGCCCTCAGCTCGCCAGAACGTTCTGGAACTGCCAGGGATCGCTCTCGTCGATCTCCTCGGCGAACTGCGCCCAGCGGGTCGAGATCGGCGTCCAGTCGGTGTAATGCGCCTCGACCCGTCCGAGATAGGGACGCTGCACCTGCAGGCAGAAGGCATGGTCCATCTCGTCGGTTTCGACGATCCCGGCCCGCGGGTTCTTCAGCGCCCAGGCCATCCCGGCGATGACCGCCGAGGTTACCTGCAGCCCGGTCGCGTTCTGGAACGGCGCCAGCGCCCGGGTCTCCTCGATCGACAGGCGCGAGCCGTACCAGAGCGCATTGCGCGCGTGGCCGTAGACCAGCACGCCCAAACAGTCCTCGCCCCAGAGGATCTCGTTCTCGTCCAGGATCTTCAGCCGGTCCTGAACCCTGCCCGAACCCAGCATCTCATGCAGGCTCAGCACCGCGAGATTGCAGGGATGGTAGGCATAGTGACAGGTCGGCCGGTACTCCGGCGCATCGCCCGCGCCGATCGTGTAGTAGTCCGCGATCGAGATCGCCTCGTTATGCGTCACCAGATAGCCGTATTGCGGCCCCGCCTCCGGCGTCCAGGTATGGACCTTGGTCAGCAGGCCCGGCGTGTCGAGATAGATCGCCGCCTGCGAGCCCTTCTCCTGTCGATGGCCGTTCGGCGGGAACCAGGTCTCATGCGTGCCCCAGCCGAGCTCGGCCGGCTGGAAGCTCTCGGCAATGAAGCCCTCGACCGACCAGGTGTTGACGAAACTCCCGATGGGCTTCGCTTCGCGGCCCGCCTGGGTATCGCGCTCGGCGATATGGACGCCCTTCACGCCGAGGTCGCGCATCAGTCCCGCCCAGCCCGCGCGATCCCGCGGCCCCGCCCCGGTATGACCAGTATCCGCAGCCAGCCGCAGTAGCGCCTCCTTCAGCAGCCACGAGACCATGCCGGGATTTGCCCCGCAGCACGAGACGGCCGTCACCCCGCCGGGGTTCTGCCGCTTCTCGGTGCGCACCGTCTCGCGCAGCGCATAGTTGGTGCGGTCGGCGTCGGAGAGGGAGAAGTCGAGGTAATGCCCCGCCCAGGGCTCCACCACGGTGTCGATATAGAGCACGCCGAGCTCGCGGCAGAGGCGCATCAGGTCGAGCGAGCCGGTGTCCACCGACAGGTTGACGCAGAACCCCTTGCCGCCGCGAAAGATCTGACCGAGCAGCGCGCGGTAGTTCTCGCGGGTGACGGCGGTGTGGACGAAATGCACGCCGCGCTGCTCGAGGAAGGTCCGGTGCTCGTCCGACGGCTCGATCACGTGCAGGTCGCGCGGATCGTAGGTGAAATGCCGCTCGATGAGCGGCAGCACCCCCTGCCCGATCGACCCGAAGCCGATGATCACGACGGGCCCGTCGATGCGGCCGTGGTTGGGATAGCTGGTCACCGTCGGGTCCTCCACCGGAGCAGAAAGCAGAAGGGGCCGCGCTCGTCGCGCGACCCCTCCGGTATGGCCTCGCGCGGAACCGATTAGTTCTTCGCGTAGTACTCGACCACGAGGTTCGGTTCCATCATCACCGGATAGGGCACGTCCGTGAGCGACGGCGCGCGCAGGAATTCGGCGGTCAGCTTGGAGTGGTCGACGGCCAGATACTCGGGCACGTCACGCTCCGGGCTGCCGGTCGCCTCGAGAACCAGCGCAATCTGGCGCGAGCGCTCGCGGACCTGCACGACGTCGCCTTCCTTGACGCGGTAGGAAGCGATGTTCACCCGCTTGCCGTTCACGGTCACATGGCCGTGGTTCACGAACTGGCGGGCGGCGAAGATCGTGGGGACGAACTTCGCGCGGTAGACAACCGCGTCGAGCCGGCGCTCCAGCAGCCCGATCAGCAGCTCGGAGGTGTCGCCGCGCAGCCGCTCGGCATCGCCGTAGATGCGGCGGAACTGCTTCTCGGTCAGGTCACCGTAATAGCCCTTGAGCTTCTGCTTGGCGCGCAGCTGCGTGCCGAAGT
>CAYLHK010000139.1:0-7172 GCA_964383295.1 uncultured Rhodovulum sp. | reverse complement strand
GCGAGTTGAACATGGTCTCGGCGGCGTCGAGCGTCGGCGGCTCGCCCGGGCGCATGACGCGGTAGATGTCCATGAGCGCCTGATCGCGGTTCATGTTCTTGTCGACCGCCATCGTGTTGCGGATGTACGAGCCGACCGACACGTTGTCGACGTCGAGCGTCTGGATCTCGGTGATGCCGTTGTCGAGCAGGGTCTTGAGCGTGCCCCCCGTGACGTCGCCGGTGCGGTGGTCGATCTCCCAGGTCAGCTCGTCGCCGGCCTCGACCCAGATCATGCCGGTGTCCTCGTTGATCACGTCGCGCGCCGCATAGCGCCCGATGATCGCGTCGAACGGCACCAGGATGTCCTTGACGCTGCCGGTCTCCTGCCACTCCTTGACCATGCGCGGCGTGACCTTCTTGCCGACCGGCGCGATCACCTCGCCCGTGGCCGCGTCGATCACGTCGAAGGCGGGCTTGGAGCCGCGGAACCGCTCGGGGAAGAAGCGCGTGGCCCAGCCATTGCCTTCCTTGCGGAAGGTCACGGTGTCGTAATAGGCCTCCATGATCGCGTCCTGATCCATGCCCAGGGCATAGAGCAGCGTCGTCACCGGCAGCTTGCGGCGACGGTCGATGCGCACGAAGACGATGTCCTTGGCGTCGAACTCGAAGTCGAGCCAGGAGCCGCGATAGGGGATCACGCGGCTGGTGAACAGCAGCTTGCCCGAGGAATGGGTCTTGCCGCGGTCGTGGTCGAAGAACACGCCAGGGCTGCGGTGCATCTGGGAGACGATCACCCGCTCGGTGCCGTTGACGATGAAGGTGCCGTGCGGCGTCATCAGGGGCATGTCGCCCATGTAGACGTCCTGCTCCTTGATGTCCTTGACGCTGCGCGCGCCGGTCTCCTCGTCGACTTCGAAGACGATCAGGCGCAGGGTCACCTTCAGCGGCGCGGCATAGGTCATGTCGCGCTGCATGCACTCTTCGACGTCGTACTTCGGCGGCTCGAGCTCGTACTTGACGAACTCGAGAACAGCAGTCTCGTTGAAGTCCTTGATCGGAAAGACCGACTGGAACGTGCCCTTCAGGCCCTCGCCGTCCTGGGGGACGGGACCATCGCCGGAATCGAGGAACAGGTCGTAGCTCGACTTCTGCACCTCGATCAGGTTCGGCATCTCGGCGACCTCGCGGATCTTGCCGTAGAACCTGCGAATGCGCTTGTGACCTGAATGCGTCTGGGTCATGCTCTTCCTACCTGACTTGCATGCCGTGCAACCGGCGGGGAACGGTTGCAACAGCCGCGCGCGACGCGGGATCCCATGCTCGCGCGGTTTCCCACACCACGCGCCCGGATCCCTCATGCGTCTTTCGCGACGCCCGCACGCAGGCTCCCCGAGAGACGCATCGGACTGGACCCGCGAACCCGCGGATCCAGTCCAATTTGGTTAACGCAACTTCAAGTTGCGTACAATCACTTCAGCTCGACTTCGGCACCGGCCGCAACGAGCTTCTTCTGGATCTCTTCGGCCTCGGCCTTGGAGACGCCTTCCTTCACGGCCTTGCCGCCGGCCTCGACGAGGTCCTTGGCTTCCTTGAGGCCGAGGCCGGTGATCGCGCGGACCTCCTTGATCACGTCGATCTTCTTGTCGCCGAAGCCCTTGAGGATCACGTTGAACTCGGTCTGCTCCTCGGCCGCCTCGGCGGCATCGCCACCAGCGGCAGGACCAGCAACCATCACCGCGCCGCCGGCGGCGGGCTCGATGCCGTACTCGTCCTTGAGGATCTTCTTCAGCTCGGCCGCTTCGAGCAGGGTCAGGCCCACGATCTCTTCGGCCAGTTTCTTCAGGTCAGCCATTTTCAGGTTCCAATCAGATAGGGTGGTTTGTCCGGTGTGCAAGGCCCGCCTGCGCGGACCTCCCGTTGCCTCAAGCCGCCTCGCGCTCCTCGAGCGTGGTCAGGATCGCCGCGATGTTCGCGGCCGGTGCGCCGATAGCCGATGCCAGGTTCGCCGCCGGAGCACCGATGGTCGCCACGATCGAAGCAATGAGCTCCTCCCGGGACGGCATCGAAGCCACGGCCTTGACGCCGGCCTCGTCCAGCGGCGTCGCCCCCATCGCACCCCCAAGGACAACCATCTTCTTGTTGTCCTTGACGAAGGCTTCCACGACTTTCGCCGCGGCAACCGGGTCTTCCGAATAGGCGAGCACCGTCATGCCCGTCAGCAGATCACCCATCTTTTCCGACGGGGTCCCCTTCAGGGCGATCTTGGCGAGCTTGTTCTTGGCGACGCGGACCGCACCGCCTGCGCTCTTCATGCGCAGACGGAAGTCCGTCATCTCGGCAACCGAGAGGCCTTCGTAGTGCGCGACCACGACGACACCAGAGTCCGCGAAGATCCGGCCGAGTTCCTCGACCACAGCTTCCTTCTTGGCTCTATCCACGGTTCTCTCCAAGTATGGCGTCCGGGGTCGCCCCCTCGCGCCGGCTCATTTTCGCCGGTTTCCCGGCGTCTCGGGTCCGTTTCCGGGTCCCGCCAGATCGCCCGGGGTCACCCCCCGCCCGTCCTGATCGTTCCCCGTCTCGGGCAGGATTTCCGGCTTTCGCCCACCCACCGTCTCGGACAGTCGGGCGGATCGCTCCGCCCTCAGGCACCCCCCGGTCGCCCGGGGGGATCTCGATTTACTCGGCCACCGCGGTGGCGATGTCGACGCTGACGCCGGGGCCCATGGTCGACGAGAGCGCGATCTTCTTGAGATACGTGCCCTTCGCGCCCGTGGGCTTCGCGCGGTTCACCGCCTGCACGAAGGCCTTGATGTTCTCGACCAGCTTGCCCTCGTCGAAGGAGACCTTGCCCACGCCGCCGTGGATCACGCCCGCCTTCTCGACGCGAAACTGCACCTCGCCGCCCTTGGCGTTCTTGACCGCCTGGGCGACATCGGCCGTCACCGTGCCGACACGCGGGTTCGGCATCAGGTTGCGCGGGCCGAGGATCTTCCCCAGCCGCCCGACGATCGGCATCATGTCCGGCGTCGCGATGCAGCGGTCGAACTCGATCTTGCCCGACTGGATCGTCTCCATCAGGTCCTCGGCGCCGACGATGTCGGCACCCGCCGCCGTGGCCTCGTCGGCCTTGGCGCCGCGCGCGAACACGGCCACGCGCACCGTCTTGCCGGTGCCGTTCGGCAGGCTGACCACGCCGCGGACCATCTGGTCGGCATGGCGGGGATCGACGCCCAGGTTCATCGCGATCTCGAGGGTCTCGTCGAACTTGGCCGAGGCCGCCGACTTCACCAGCCGCACGGCTTCATCGACGGCCAGGTTCTCCTTGCCCTCGAAGAGCTTGCGGGCCTCGGCGCTACGCTTTGCAATCTTCGCCATGGCTCAGCCCTTCACCTCGATACCCATCGACCGAGCCGAGCCCGCGATGATCAGCATCGCCGCCTCGACGTCGTTGGCATTCAGGTCCTTCATCTTGATCTCGGCGATCTCGCGCAGCTGCGCGAGGCTGACCGAGCCCGCGGCGGCGTCCTTGCCGGGGGTCTTCGACGCCGACTTCAGCCCCGCCGCCTTCTTCAGGAGGAAGGACGCGGGCGGCGTCTTCAGCTCCATCTGGAACGACTTGTCGGAGAAATAGGTGATGATCACCGGGGTCGGGGTGCCGACCTCCATCTCCTGGGTGCGGGCGTTGAACGCCTTGCAGAATTCCATAATGTTGATGCCGCGCTGACCCAGGGCCGGGCCCACGGGCGGGGACGGGTTCGCCTTTCCGGCGGGCACCTGCAGCTTCAGCTGCCCCATGACTTTCTTGGCCACGATGGCCTCCTTGTTTCCTGCCGCCGGGGCGCGTCCCCTGCGGCGTCAATGGAACGTGGTCCGGTCCGGACGGCGCGCCGCCCTCGCCTCCCACGGGCTACATCACGAGGCCTTGGCGACCTGCGCGAATTCCAGTTCGACCGGGGTCGCCCGGCCGAAGATCGACACCGAGACCTTGAGGCGGCTCGCGCCCTGATCGACTTCCTCGACCATGCCCGAGAAGCCCTCGAAGGGCCCGTCGGTGACATTGACCGTCTCGCCGGTCTGGAAGGTGATGATCGAACGCGGGCGCTCCTGCCCCTCGACCACCTGATTCAGGATCCGCGCCACCTCGGCGTCGCGCATCGGTAGCGGCCGGCCCTTGGGCCCGAGGAAGCCCGTCACCCGGTTGATGTTACTGATGAGGTGGTAGGTCCGGTCGCTGAGCTCCATCTTGACCAGCACATAGCCGGGCATGAATCGCTTCTCGGACTGCACCTTCTTGCCGCGCCGGATCTCGATGACCTCTTCGGTCGGGACCATGACCTCGCCGATCTCGTCCTCGAGCCCGTACTGCGCAACGGCGTCCTTGATCGCCTCGGCGACCTTCTTCTCGAAGTTCGAGAGCACGCTCACCGAGTACCAGCGCATCGCCATCCTGTCTTGCTACCTCAGTCTCGCGGCGGCTCCAGCCCGCCTTCTGCTTGTCGCCGGCCCCGCCAATCGCTGCGGCAGGGCGAAACAGTAACGGCGCGCAACCGAATCGACGCGCGCCCTCACGTTCCGAAGTGCGCTCGCTTACCCCCCACCGGGACGGGGTTCAAGAGGCGATGTTCAGGATCGCCTCGAGCCCGTAGCGGATGGTCAGGTCCACCAGGAAGAAGAAGATCGCGAACACCGTCGCCATCACCATGACCATCACCGTGGTCAGGCCAGTCTCACGCCGGGTCGGCCAGACGATCTTCGCGGCCTCGGCGCGCACCTGCTGGATGAACTGGAAGGGATTCGTCCGGGTCGCCATGCGCCGCTCCTCAATTCCGCATGCTGGCAGGGGCGATAGGACTCGAACCTACGACCCTCGGTTTTGGAGACCGATGCTCTACCAACTGAGCTACACCCCTAGCGGGCCGGCATGCGGAGGCTCAGATACGCTGCCCGGGGCCGCGATGCAAGGGCAGGTTAGACCGCGGCCAGCGGATAGCCGAAGCGGGAAAAGTCCTCGGCATAGATCTCCGCCACGATCTGCCGGCATTCGGCGTCGTAATGCTCGGCGAGCCGGCCTGACGCCCCCGTCGCCGGCGGCCCTGCCCGGGTGACCTGCACCTCCGGCGAGCCGTCGATGCGCGCCAGCACCGCCGCCAGATCCGCCTCCAGCGTCTCCACCCTGCCGACGAAGTCGAGCCGGTCGGCCAGACCGGTCAGCCGGGTCTGCCGCATCCAGTGCGCATTCTCCCGCTCGCCGCCCGCCGCCAGATAGCGGCAGAACCCCCGGAAACTGATCTGCCCGCCGTCCTGCGCCGCCACCGCCGCGCCATAGCGGGCGATGTATTTGTGCCCCGGCCGGAACTTGTCGAGATAGGCCGACAACAGCCGCACATGCGGCTCGCGCACCACGGTGAAGCTGAAGAACTCCGCCACCTCGCGCAGTTCTTCCCCGCGCAGGTTGCGGAAATGCACGGCCCTTACCTTGGCGCGATCGATGTCGGCCGGATCGAGCCCCGGCTCCGGCAGCCGCTCAAGCAGCGTGCGCAGCACCGTCGTGTTCGCCGCCTTCGGCACCCGCATGTAGACGTATCGCCAGCGTCGCGACACCACACTGCGCGCATCGGTCGGCCGCAACGGCTCCCGCCACAGCCGGGGCCGCGCCAGATAGTAGGGCCGTAGGATCAGTCTCGGCTCGATCATTTGCGCGCGCCCCGCCCCATGCGCATCCCGGCCCCGAATCAGGCGGCGCGACTTGTTCGGACGCCCGCTTCCGCCACACCGCCATCGCCGGCGACGATCGGCGTGATCACCCGGGTGAGGCGCGCCGCCATCGCTTCCAGCTCGGTCGCCGGCAGATCCGCGAAGGCGCGAAAGCTGCCCAGTTCCTCTTCGATTGCCGCCTGGATACGTGCGGCCATGTCCTGCTCAAGCATGGTCTCTCCTGCACTGCCCTGCCCCGCCAGCATCTCGCAACGGGTTCAGTGGCGTGTCAAGGCGCGGGCAGCCAGCGGCAATGCCGCCCGTTTACAATAAGTCTTATTAAGATTTGGGACATTCCGGCGCCTCTGCTAGCCTGACCGCAGAGTAAGGGGTGCATCATGCGTATCGTTCTGGCGGCAGCGGCCATGGCCGGCTGGGCCTGTTTGCTTCCGTTCGCGGCCGGGGCCGCGGGGACGTCAGGCATCTATTCGGGCTTTGACGCCGCCGGTTTTGACGCCGCCGAACGCCACTTCCTCGAAGCCGCGCTCGTCGCCTCGGGCGATCTGGACGCAGCTCCCGACCCCCACTGGGACGACCAGAGCGATGCGGCGCTGGCCGCCTTCGTCGCCCGGGGCTTCGCCGACAGGCCGCGCGCCCTGCATGCCGGGGCGCTTGCCATCGGCCTTCTCGCCCGGATCGACGCCGAGGGCTGGGCGGTCCACCGCGAGCCCGGTCTCGCCATCGCGCTGCCCGAGGCGCTGATGGATCCGCCCGAGCCCGAGGAAGGCGGTGTCCGCCGCTGGAGCCACGACGGCGCCCTGACCGTGCTGACCCATCGCTACACCGCCGAGGTCGCCCGCCAGTGGCATGCCGCCGCCGTGACTACCAATGCCGATCCCGCCCGGCTGCTGATGCAGCGCGAGGCGGACACGCTCGTCACGAGCGGGCTGCTCGCTGACGGGCGCGCCTTTCACACCCGCTCCGAGCGTGTGGACGGGCAGTGGACGACGGTCTACCTCGCCGCCGAGCCGGCCATGGAAGCGCATCTCTACCTGATCGCCGGCAGCGTGGCCGGCCGCGGGCTTGGCGCCGGCGGCACCGCGCCCTGGCAGCTGCCGCCCCACGGACGGCTCGCCGGGCTCATCGATGCCGCCATCGACCTCGTCCATGCCATGGCGGGCGACCTGCCCGTGCCCGGCCTGCGGCCCGAGAGCCCTTCGGCCACGGATGTCACCGGGACGGGCTTCTTCGTGACCGATCAGGTGCTGGTGACGGCGAGCCATGTGGTGGGCGGCTGCACCCGGGTCGCGCTCGCCGACGGGACCGAGCTGCGCCCGCTCGGCACCGACCGTGCGCTCGATATCGCGGCCTTCGCGAGCCCCGCGCCCGCCGCCGCCTGGTTCGCGATCTCCAACGCTCCGGGCGCCCGGCTGGGCCAGCGCGTGCATGCCGCGGGCTTTCCCTACTACAGCATCGTCGGAACCGCGCTGCACCTGA
>CAYLHK010000138.1:1504-7207 GCA_964383295.1 uncultured Rhodovulum sp. | reverse complement strand
CCCGCGTCAGATCACGCAGGCCGAGGAGGCGATGCTCTGGCTGCGCTGGCTGGAGAAGGACGATGCTCGGCTCGTCTGGCTTCGAGCGAATGGCACGCCGTGGAAGCCGATCTGCTGGGAGCTCGGGATCAGCCGGGCAACGGCGAACCGGCGCTGGCAGTATGGCGTTGCAGTTATCGTCTGGCGACTGAACGGGAAGCGCGTGCCGCGTAAGCGGTCGATGTCGCATGTGGTGGATGGTGCTCTGGGGAGCGCACGGCGACCATAAGTTCGGTCGTAACATTTGTGGCTCTAATAATCGAACAGATCGTCGAGATCCGAGTAGAAGCCGTATCTTGGAGCTTCGACATTTTCGAGCCCGAACGTGTAGAAGTGCTTCCTCGCGGCGCGCCAACCGCGAACGAGGCTGGGCATTCTCGCCTCCGGCTTCGGTTGACCTCTCCACGCTGCCGGATCCAGCCATTCCCCGGTTGCAAGCTGCCGATTTGATGGCGTGGGGCAATTCACGCCATACTTTGACGACAAAATGTCATTTCGCGTTCGGGTGGCGCGACGGACAATGCTCAACAACCAGCCGTCCAAATGCTTCAGAGGGGCCGGGTCGTCGAGAAGGCAGTAGAAACCCATTAGTCCCTTCATCTTCGGAAGGCGCTTCCCTTCATAGATGAGTGCCTCGATCTCTGCTTCCGCAAGCCCGCCGTAAAGCGAGCGCCGCAGTTCGTAGATCAAGCCGAGCAGATCCCAGTCATAGACCGGAGCGCTTGTGCTGCACCTGCTGTTGTCAAAACCTGCACCCAGATACTGGATGAGATAAATATTCGTTAGCCGCGAAACGCGAGTCTTCAGACGCTTGATGGTCTTTTCGGGGACGGTCAAGCCATGGGGCGAAAACCGATATCCGAGATAATCGAAGTGGGGGAATGTTCTCACTTCCTGATCTGTAGCTGATATCACTGCGATCCCGGGTGATTTCGCGGAGTTCACCTTTAAGCCGCTGATCCTGCAGTGATCGAAAAAGCATTTTTCTATCAGCTGCGCCTGTGAATAATCCGAACAGAGGGCCACCACGTCGTCTGCGAAACGAACGAACCGTCCAGCTGCCGCAGTCAGTTCGACATCGAGATCGTGGTTGGCGAGGTTCGCCAACAGCAGCGAAACAGATGACCCCTGCGGGGTGCCCTTGTGCCGCCTTTGAAATCGTCCCGTTCCGTATTGATCGTGTTCTGCAAACTGGTGGTGCATGAATCGTTCAAAGATATGCCGCTCGTGCGGCGTGAGGCTGACTTGCCCTGAGTCCGAAATCTTTCCCTTCAGATAACCTGCGGGAATATTGTCGAAATACTTCTCAAAATCAATTTGGACAGCGAACAGCTTGCCGCGGTGTTCAAACTCCTTCAGAGCGAGAATGGCGTCGAAAACGTTCTTGTCCGGATGGTAGGCATATGAAGCGGGGGACAACCGTTTCAGATTCCGATCACGCGCACGGCGGAGCACAACATTTGCCAATGCGGCATCCGGGATGGCGAAGGCCATCACCTCACGCTTGGTGCCGTCAGGTTTCGGAATCTGATAGCAGACTGCCGGGACAGGTTCATAGCTACTGTTCATGACCTTATGCCAAATAGTCTTGGCAAGAAAGTTCGCGTTCCTAGAGCAGTACTTTGGGTCGAAGTGCCTCGAAGTTGGTGTCTTCGGCTTTCTTGATGAAGGACCTGGCGGAACCCCGGTGCGTTTTGTAAATCGCTGCTGGTACTGCGCCTCCAGCTTCTCGGACTTCTCTTCCTTTTCAAATGCCCGCTTCGCAAGCCTTTTGATTTCAGCCTTAATCGCGTTCTGCATCAGAATTCCTGGCTAGGTCGGCGGCGAGGGCGGAGAGTCAGGGAGTCCGACAAGAAGATCGATCCCATCGTCGCGCTCACCTCTGCTGTCAAGGACAGGAGACTTGCACGCCATCGGCGACACGGTCGCCCGGTATTTTGCCCTCGCCGCCTCGGCTACTACGCCAGTAGGTCAATCTGTAACCGCGGATCACAGACGGGTCAACGTCGAGGAAGTTGCGCGCAGAGAATTCGTTCAGTTCTGTCAAGGCCGTGCGTGCGCGCGAGACAGTTTTCTGCGAGACATTGCAAGACGAGACGGATCGCCCCGATATCGCTATTGATGGCGATATACTCGGGAGAGGAGCGCGCAGGCAGAGGCCGCGCCGCTGGCTTCCGGGGTCCAGCGAAGGTTCCAGCCGGGGTCCAATGGGCTAACCCATTGAGTTCTTGGTTCCTTTCTGGCGATATTCGTATGCTGGCGGGCGAAGCGCGGCACATCGCTAGCGACAGGGCCGGATTTTTGGGAAGCCACCCGGAAGCCAGCGCAGCCTGAAACCGCCTGAAACACCGTAAAATCAAACCCTTGATGCTGGACACCCGTGGTGGCCGCTGGACCCCGCACGGAGTCCAGTCTGGACCCCGGAGTCCGGAAGTCAGGGGTATCCACCCTGATCCGAAGGAACGATCCGCCGATGACACTGAGCTTTGCCCCGGATCGGATCGAGATGTGGCCGCTGGCCAAGCTCCAGCCCTATGCCCGCAACGCCAAGGCGCATGGCGCGGACCAGGTCGTCAAGATCGCCGCCAGCATGGCCGAGTTCGGCTGGACCGTGCCCTGCCTCGTGGCCGAGGACGGCGAGTTGATCGCGGGCCATGGCCGGGTGCTGGCAGCAACGCAACTCGGGCTGCTTGAGGCGCCGGTGATCGTGCTCGGCCATCTGACCGAGGCGCAGCGCCGGGCTTATCGGATCGCGGACAACAAGTTGACCGAACTTGGAAGCTGGGACGAGGCGCTGCTGTCGGCGGAACTGAACGACCTGCTGGCCGACGACTTCGACCTGTCGTTGGTCGGGTTCTCCGACGGCGAACTGGACAAGCTGCTGGCCTTCGTGCCCGAGGGTGGCGAAGCAGGTGGCGGCGCGAGCGTGCCGCCCGTCACCATCCCGGAACCACCGCGTAATCCGGCGTCGCGCACGGGCGATCTCTGGATCCTTGGCGATCACCGGCTTCTGTGCGGTGACAGCACCAGCGCGGTCGATGTCCGTCGCCTGATGAACGGCGAGCGGGCTATCCTGTTCGCGACCGACCCGCCATACCTCGTCGATTACGACGGCTCGAACCATCCGACGCGCAACAAGGATTGGAGCCAGAGTTACGGCGTGACATGGGACGACAGTTCGCAGGGCGCCGAGCTCTACGATGGCTTCATCGCCGCGGCCGTGGCCGAGGCCATCGCCGAGGATGCCGCCTGGTATTGTTGGCACGCCTCGCGCCGCCAGGCGATGCTCGAAGCCTGCTGGGAGAAGGCCGGGGCCTTCGTCCACCAGCAGATCATCTGGGTGAAGGACCGGGGCGTGCTGACCCGGTCGCATTATCTCTGGAAGCACGAGCCCTGCTTCATGGGCTGGATCAAGGGCAAGCGCCCGCCGAAGGTGGCGGAGGAAACCCTTGCCTCGACATGGGCGCTGCCCAGCTTCGCCAAGGACGACCGGCCCGACCATCCGACCCCGAAACCGCTCGACGCCTTCGGGATTCCGATGCGCCAGCATGTGGC
Source organism: uncultured Rhodovulum sp. (assembly GCA_964383295.1). Classification (GTDB taxonomy): domain Bacteria; phylum Pseudomonadota; class Alphaproteobacteria; order Rhodobacterales; family Rhodobacteraceae; genus Amaricoccus. The sequence goes on along the minus strand of CAYLHK010000138.1, from coordinate 3,613 downwards.
GCGCGGCGGGCTCTGCTTCGAGCCGTTCTCGGGCTCCGGCTCGCAGATCATGGCGGGTGAGGCCAACGGCCGTCGCGTCTTCGCGATGGAGATCAGCCCGGCCTATATCGATGTCGCCGTGGAACGCTGGCAGGCCGACACTGGCCGGGATGCGATCCTCGATGGCGACAGCCGGACCTTCACGCAGGTGAAAGCGGAGCGGCTGGGCGACGACGATACCGCGCCCACGGAAACGACCGACAGCGACGCCGATCTCGAACCCGCGCGAAAGCGAAAATCCGCCGCGTGACATGCATGACCTGGCTCTACATCCCTCCGGACGCGCTTCCGGAACCGGAGACGCATGCCTGCTCGGCCTCTCGCTCTGCTCCGGCGCGGGCGGGCTGGACCTTGGAATCCTGCTCGCCTGTCCCGGATATCGCACTCTGGGTTACGTCGAGCGGGAAGCCTACGCCGCGGCCGTGCTCGTGGCGCGGATGGAAGACGCGGCCATGGATCGCGCGCCTGTCTGGGACGACGTTGGAACCTTCGACGGCCACCCGTGGCGCGGCGCGGTGGATTTGCTCTCAGCCGGGTACCCTTGCCAGCCATTTTCGGTCGCCGGCCGGCGGCTCGGCGCGGACGACCCGCGCCACCTCTGGCCGCACGTCGCGCGCATCATCGGCGAGGTCGAGCCGGCCTTCGTCTTCCTCGAGAATGTCGCCCATCATCTGCGCCTCGGATTTCCCGAGGTCGCCGGAGACCTGGTCGGCCTGGGCTACCGGCTTGCGGCAGGCCTCTTCACGGCGGCGGAAGTCGGCGCGCCCCATCGGCGCGAGCGGCTGTTCATCCTCGCCCACCGGGAAGGCGAAACCCACGCCGACCCCACGCGGCTGCTGGCCGACGCCGGTGGCGGGCGACAGCAAGGGCACGCGGAACCGGACCAGTGGGCGGTCGAACCCGGAGGGCCGGCATCACGACGGGATGACGCTCTGCGACGCGACGCGGCTGTGGATGACGCCGGACACACCGGGTGGGGGCCGGTCGATGCCTCCGGGAACGTCCATCACCGGAAAGACACCGTGCGGCAGAAAGGTGACGGTCGGGTTGGCGAACCAGGCCAGACTGTGGATGACGCCGACGGCGCGCGATCACAAGGACGGGTCGAGCTCGCTGGCGAACACGCCGGTGAACGGCCTGCTTGGCCGCCAGGTCCTGACGATGCCGATGGGTGGGTGCGATGCCTCCGAGTCGCGCCGCACCTTGAACCCGCTGTTCGTCGAGGCGCTGATGGGCTGGCCTTCCGGGTGGACCGGCTTCGGCTCTGTGGCAACGGCGTGGTCCCGCTGGTTGCGGCGCATGCGCTCAGAACTCTTGCGGCTCAACTGCTGGCCGATGGATGACGGGGTGCCAGCATGAAACAGTCACGCGCCATGTCGCTGGTCGAGTCCATCGCCAACGTGATCGTCGGCTTCGGCGTTGCCGTCGTAACGCAGATCCTGATCTTCCCCATCTTCGGGCTGCACACCACGCTGGCGCAGAACCTGAAGATGGGCGCCATCTTCACCATCGTGTCGATCGCCCGTTCGTTCGTCTTGCGGCGGCTGTTCGAGGCGATCCGGATGCGGAGCGCCAAATGATCGACCGCCGCCCCGGCGGGACGGCGGTCATCAACTTGTCGGTGTCTGGTGCGTCAGGCGGCAGGGAGTTTGTACACGCGCCCCCGGTTCTCGACCTTCTCCGAGGTGACCTCGAGCCCGAGCTTCCTTTTCAACGCCCCGGCCATTGCACCCCTGACGGTGTGCGCCGCCCATTCGAGTGCGGCGGCGATCTCCTCGATGGTCGCGCCGTTCGGCGCGCGCAGCATGGCGATCAGCGTTGCCTGTTTGGTGCCCTCGCGCGGCGTGCGCGCCTTGGGCGCGGCTTCGGACTCCGTGGGGGTGTCCGGCGCCGGTTCCTCAGTCGGCGCGTCCGTCGCGCCCGCAGGCGCGGTGTTCGCGTCCTCGGGCTCGATGCCGATGGCGGCGAGCCCTGCGTCGGTGGCGACCAGCGTGACGCCGTGGCCGTCGCCGGTCTCGCGCCAGACGGGCTCGCCCTTGTGCAGGTCGGCGTCGACCTCCTCGAGGAAGC
>CAYLHK010000138.1:0-1494 GCA_964383295.1 uncultured Rhodovulum sp. | reverse complement strand
ACGCAGGGCTCGCCGCCATCGGCATCGAGCCCTGCGTCGGTGGCGACCAGCGTCGTCCAGCTTCCGTCCTCGGCCTGCGCGCCGAAGGCCGGCATGCCGGGCGCGGCGGGAACCCGGGCGAGGAGGCCGCGGGCGAGCATCGAGTCGACCACCTTCTGCGCCGCCCCGCCCTTCAGGCGGTCGGGCAGCGGGATCGCGAGGCGGTTCGGCCGCTGGGCGGCGGCGGTGAGAATCACCAGCTGCGTGTCGGAAAGCTTGGTCATCGGGTCGTCCCTTCCGTTGCGAGGCTCGGGACCATCCCGGGCCTGCTACGACCCCGAGCCGCGCTTGCCCGTGGGAGCGCGGCGGAGGCGGAGGAGAGGAGCCGTCAGTAAGGAAGCTCGGCCATGATCGCAAAGTGGTTGGCGAAACCCGTCAGGTAGGGAAGCCCGCGCGGGATGCCTGTCTCGCGGCTGGTCTTGCGGTCGATGCGCCAGCCCATCCAGCGGGTGATCGCGGTGTCGATCGCTTCCTTGAACGTGTCCCCCCGGGCAAGCTCGCCGGCGACGTCGTCGGCGAAGTGGCGGCCGTGGCGGGAGTCGAGGAAGTCGCGCACGCCCTCGGGCGAGGCGGTGGTCGCCTCGGCGATCCGGCGGGAGGCGATCGTCCAGGCCTTGGCGGGATCGGCGGCCGGGTCGTTCTCGATGCGGGAGATGGTGCCCCAGAAGCCCCAGGCTTCGTTGCGGGTCGGCAGGGTCGTCGTGGTCATCGTCGTGCTCCGTTCAAGCGTCTGCTTGACACCACACATGCTCGCTTCCGCGCACGATCCAAGGCGATAAGTGGATCATAAGATTGCTATTTCGAGGTCGCGATGCAGGGTATGAGCGAGCGCCAGTACGCCGCGCATGTCGGTCTGTCGCGGGGCGCGATCCAGAAGGCGAAGACCGCCGAACGGTTGGTCCTTTATCCCGACGGCAGCATCAACACGGCGGCCAGCGATGCGCGGCGGGCGGAAACCACCGACCCGTCGAAGACCCGCAAACCGCCCGCACCGAAGCTGAGGCCTGTCCCCGAGGCGGCCGTGGCGGCTGTTGGCGACACGCTGCGCGAACAGGGTTTCGCCGCGCCGATCCCCGGCGGTGGCATGACCTTCCTGCAGGCCAAGACGGCCAACGAGGTGCTGAAGGCGCAGGAGCGGCGCATCCGGCTCCAGAAGCTGAAGGGGGAGTTGATCGAGCGGGCCCGCGCGCTGGCGCTGGTGTTCCGGCTGGCGCGCGAGGTGCGGGACGCATGGGTGAACTGGCCTGCGCGGTCGGCCGCACTGATGGCGGCCGAACTCGGCGTGGAGCCTGCCGCGATGCAGAAGGCCTTGGAGAAACATGTACGCGCCCACCTCGACGATCTCGCCGAGGTCCGGCCCGACTTCCGTTGACGAGACCGATGGTCTGACGGACTTCGACGGCGCGGCGGAGATCCTGCGCAGCTGGGGCAGCGGGCTCCGGCCCGACCCGGACC
>CAYLHK010000137.1:0-7251 GCA_964383295.1 uncultured Rhodovulum sp. | reverse complement strand
CGTGGAAGTCGCCGGTGAAATGGAGGTTGATGTCCTCCATCGGCACCACCTGCGCATAGCCGCCGCCCGCCGCGCCCCCCTTCATTCCGAAGCACGGCCCGAGCGAGGGTTCGCGCAGGCAGATCATCGCCCTCCTGCCGATCGCCCGCAGCCCGTCGCCGAGCCCGACGGTCGTGGTGGTCTTGCCCTCGCCGGCGGGCGTGGGATTAATCGCGGTCACGAGGATCAGCCGCCCCTCGGGCCGGTCGCCCAGCGACTTGATGAACCGCTCCGACACCTTGGCCTTGTCGTGGCCATAGGGCAGCAGCGCCTCGGACGGGATGCCGAGATCCTCGCCGATCGCCTGGATCGGCCGGGTCACCGCCGCACGGGCGATCTCGATATCGGATGGATGGGACAAGGGGCATCTCCTCACTGTCGGCGGGCTCCACATCTGCAGAAGCCCCCGCGGCTCTGAACGGCCTTTGGGATGTCGCACAGTGCGACACGATTGAAACTGCTGTAAAACAACATGAATATCGGGGGTACGCCAGACCCGACGCTTCGATCGCCAGGATCGACCCTCACCCGCCTGCCGCGTCGAGCGCCGCCAGCATCTTCTTGGCCAGCAACGGCCCGATATGGGCGGCATAGGTGGCGCTGAGATGATGGCGGTCGCGATAGATCAGCATCCCGTCGCGCAGCACCCCGCAGCGGTCCGGCTCGCAGACCGCGTCGACCATATCGACATAGGCGACCCCCGCCGGCAGTCGCGCCAGTTGCGCCGGCAGGCCCGCATCGTCGAGCACCGCACCGCGGTCCTTGCCGCAGTCCTCGGGCGCCCCATAGCGCCGCGCAAAGACGCAGTTCGGAATGTCGCGCCCCATCCAGGGCGTGTCGCGCAGCGCCACAACGCCGATACCCGCGTTGAGCAGCCGCCGGAAATGCGCAATATAGCCGTCCGGCACATGCTCGCCGGCGACATCGGAGGTCATCCGCTTGTCCGGCCGAGCGAAGACGGGCCGGGTGGCCAGCGCCACCACCACGTCGGGGCGCTCGGCCAGGATCAGCTCGACCAGATCGCGATTCCACGCGCCGCAGGAGGGATGCAGCCCCTCTGATGCGTAGAGCTCGGCATCCTCCGCCGAGCCGAAGATGCACTCGCTCTTGGTGATCGAGACGATGCGCCAATCTCGCTCCTCCGCCACCGCCTGCAGGCTCGGCAGCCAGTGGGCCGAATGCGATCCTCCGACCAGAAAGACCATCGTCTCCGCCGCCTCGGGGCCGAAAGCGCAGCGGCGAATCTCGGGCGAGACCATGTTCTGGTGGCACCCCATCTCATAGGTCACCGGATTGTCCGCGCGCACCTCGAAGGGCCCCGGCGTGATCCCGTGCATCCGCCCCATGACCAGCCGCGAGTTCTCCAGCGCCGCGATGTAGGGCGTGCGCCACAGGAGCGCGTGGGTCACGGTAGCAAACCCTGCTAGGCCCGCCAGCCCGGCCACCAGCCCGGCCGCGACCAGGCCCGGGCCGAGACGGCGCCCGGCGGCGCCTACGATCCGGCCAGCCAGATGCGACGAGGCCCAGGCCAGCGCCGCCGCGGCGAGGATGATCGCCCCCCCGGCAACCAGTGACGGCATGCCGCCCACCCGCTCGAACACGATCATGTAAAGCGGCCAGTGCCAGAGATAGATCCCGAAGGCATAGGTCCCGAGCGCCGAGAGCGGGCGCAGCGCCAGCAGGTGCCCGGCATTGGCCCGGTCACCTGCACGCCCCGCGATTAGGATCAGCCCGGCACCGGCAACCGGCCAGAGCGCGGCGAAGCCTGGAAATTCGAGCCGCGCTCCGATCGCCACCCCGCAGCTCAGGATCAGCCCGAGCCCGAGCCAGGACAGACCCGCCGCCACGCCCCGCGACAGCCCCGCCCGCTCCCCGCCGGCCAGCCCTAGCATCGCGCCGATGCCGAACTGCCAGTAGCGGGTCGAGAGGTCGAAATAGGCCGCCACCGGATTGCGCCCGGTCCAGACGATGGACCACGCCAGCGACAGCACGACGAGCAGACCAAGCACTGCCAGCAGCACCTGCGCCGCATCGGCGCCCAGGCCCCGGGCGGCGGCCCGCGCGCCCCAAGTCAGCGGGAACCAGACGACATAGGCCTGGGCAATCAGCGACACGGCCCAGAAATGCTGCGCAAGGCTCGCGGTCTCGTCGCGGGCCAGATAGTCCTGCCCGCGCTCGATCAGCCAGTAGTTCTCGACATAGGCGGCACTGTAGGCCACGTCCTTCATCAGCGGCCGCCACTGCACCGGCGCGGTCATCAGAAAGCCCAGCACCACGATCATCGCCAGCACCAGCAGCACCTCAGGCACGGTGCGGCGAAGGAAGCGCCCGAAGTGGTCGCCCGCGCGCAGCGCCTCGCCCCGCGCCAGGCGGCGCGCATGGGCCAAGCCGAGGAAATAGCCCGACACCACAAAGAAGACGTCGACCCCGCCGGAAACGCCGCCCTCCCAGATGTGAAAGACCGCGACCAGCAGCGCGCCGACCGTGCGCAGGCCCTGGACGTCGTCACGGACCGCGCCGGCTTCGGCCCGCGGCTGAATCGCTGTGGCGGCGTGCATCATGCGGGCTGTCGCCTCCCCACCCGACCCCGACACAGCATAGGCGGCAAGTGGCCGCGGAGTTCAAGCGCCCCCGCGCGCGTGATCCCGGCCGCACGGCCCGGATCAGACCAGAAGCTTCTCCATCGAGGCGAAGAACATGCCCTGAGAGATCGCCAAGGCGACCTGACTGCGACGGAACGGCTTGGTGATCAGCAGCGCCGGCTCGGGCTTGTCGCCGGTCAGCAGGCGTTCGGGGAAGGCCGTGATAAAGATCACCGGCCGGGCGCCGAACTCGCCGACGAGCAGGTTTACCGCATCAAGGCCGCAGGAGTCGTCCGCGAGCTGCATATCGGACAGGATAAGGTCCGGGGGGGCGCTCCGCCCGAGCGCGATCGCCTCGTCAACCGTCCGCGCGACGCCGACGATGCTGTGGCCGAGCTCCTCCACGATCGTCGCAAGGTCGAGCGCGATGAGCGCCTCGTCCTCGATGATCATCACTCTGCCTCGCACGCCCGCCTGCATCTCGCGATGCGCCAGCTGGACAAGTTCGCCCGCCGCCTCCAGTGCGATGTCCATGATCTCGCCGATCTCGTCTGGGCTGAACTCCTCGAGCGTCGAGAGAAGAAGCGCCTCGCGACTGTTCGGCGTGAGCCCGCTCACGTGCATGCGGACGCGCGCCTCTTGGGTGGGCTCAGCACTCACGCCCGCACTCCCGGAAGCCAAGGCCCCCTCGTTCACCCAGACCGCATGAAAGGTGCGGAACAACGCCACTCGCGGCGACGAGCCGCCGTCCAGCGACGTGCGGTCGGCGAGGATCTTCTCCAGCGTGACGACGGTGAAATGATCGCCCGATTCCTGATCGCCCGTGAGCGCCCGTGCATAGCGCCGGAGATAGGGCAACTCCTCGCGCACCCGCTGCGCACGCGACTGTCCGGCCGCTGCGGCGGGATCTTCGGTAGCAACGGAGTGGTGCTCTTTGGGACCCATCGCCTTTTTGCTTTGCCAATGAGGAACAAACGCAGCCTAACGGAATTGGTTCCGAGAATGCACGGCGTTTTGCGGCGGGGCAAAAGAACTTGAGGTAGGTTAGACGGGGCTGGGTATCCTGTGGTCAGTGAATCGAGATCGGGGCAGCAGAAGCGGCCTGGCGCGGACGACAACGGGGGCGCCGCGCATCAGGCCATGCAACGCCGTATCGACGAGGCCCTCAGGCTTATCTATCGCAAGTACGCAGAGGATGGCCTGCCGGAGCGAATGAAGGTACTGCTTGACCAGATCGAAGAGCGAGACCATCGCCCGTGCGACTGAGCCCCGTGCGTCCGATCCGCGCCTTACCACAGCCGCTTCGCACGCAATGCCCCGGAGCCCCTGATGTCTGACAGGAACCTGTGCGAGACCGTGCACCTGCGCGCCGCAGGCACGATCGGCAATCTCATCCGCGCTCACGACTGGGCGGCCACATCTCTCGGCCCGATCGGATCGTGGCCCGACTGCCTGCGCGCGGCGGTCGACCTGATCCTGCCGGCCCGGGCGCAGATCGCTCTCTTCTGGGGGCCGCAGTACATCGCGATATACAACGACGCCTATGCGCCCACCATCGGCAACAAGCATCCGCTCGCGCTGGGACAGCCCGCACGCGAGAACTGGACCGAACTCTGGTCCGACCTCGAGCCCCTGCTGCGCCATGTCCGCGAGACGGGCGAGACGATATCCGCCCGGGACCGGCCCTTCGTCATCGATCGGCACGGCTATCTCGAGGACGTCAGCTTCGACATCTCCTACTCGCCGGTCTGCGAGACCGACGGGTCGGTGGGGGGGGTCCTGTGCATCGTCAGCGAGACCACCGAGCGCCTGCTAATCGAGCGCGCGGTCCGCGACAGCAAGGAGGCGCTGCAGGCGATCTTCGCGCATCCCACCAGCGGCATGGCCCTGACCGACGCCGACTGCCGCCCGACGATCGTCAATGCGCGGTTCGTCCAGATCGTCGGCTATAGCGCCGCCGAGCTCGCGGGCATGCGGCTGCACGAGCTGATGCAGCCCGAGGACGCCGGAGACTTCGCCCTGCGGTTCGAGCGCATGACCACGGAGGGCGCCGGGTTCGCGACCGAGAAGCGCATCGTCTGCAAGGACGGCTCGCTCGTTTGGGTGGACATCTCCGCCGGCCCGATCCGCGACGCCGACCAGCGCATTCGCCAGACCAGCCTGATCCTGTCCGACATTACCGAGCGCAGACGTGCGGAGGAGATCGAGCGTCGTCTCGCGGCGATCGTGGAATCCTCCGACGCGGCGGTGCTCAGCACCGATCTCGACATGAAGGTGACCAGCTGGAACACGGGCGCCGAACGGCTCTACGGTTACCTGGCCGAGGAGGTCCTGGGTAAACGTGTGACGATGCTCGTCCCCGGTCGATGGCCGGAGGAGGAAGAGCAGGCCATCATCACCCGCATCAGCCATGGCGAGCGGATCGCGCCCCACGAGACGCGCCGCGTGCGCAAGGACGGGCACGAGATCGACGTGCTCCTGACCGTCTCGCCGGTGCACGACGAGCATGGCAACGTCATCGGTGCCTCGAAGATCGCCCATGACATCACCGCGCGGAAGGGCGCGGAGCATCTGCAGAAGATCCTCCTCGGCGAGATGAACCATAGGGTGAAGAACATCCTCGCCACGGTCCAGGCGGTGGCGCGGCAGACCTTTGCTGGCGAGACGGACATGCAGGCCGCGAGCGATGCCTTCGAGGCACGGCTCCTGTCGCTGGCCAATGCGCATGATCTGCTCAGCCGCGAGACCTGGGACGGCGCCGAGCTCTCGACCGTGATCTCGCGCGCCCTCGCCCCGTATCGGCGGGAAAACTTCGAGATCGCCGGCCCCCCGCTGGCTCTGGCGCCCAAGGTGGTGCTGGCGATGTCGATCGCGCTGCACGAACTCGTCACCAACGCGGTCAAGTACGGCGCGCTGACCGAGCCCGACGGCCGCGTCACGATCACCTGGGACGTCGAGCCCGGCGATCCGCAGCGCTGTATCCTGCGTTGGCACGAGCAAGGAGGCCCGCCCGTTCTCCCGCCGTCACGCAAGGGCTTCGGGTCGCGGCTGATCGAGGGCGTGCTCGCCTCCGAGCTGAACGGAAGCGTGCAGACCAGCTACAAGCCCAGCGGGCTCGTCTGCACCATCGATGCGCCCGTCGAGGGCGGTTGGGGGGACCGACGCCGCGCCGCCGATCCATGACGCCTGGCCAAGCTGCGGCCGCTGTCACACCCGGGGGGGCGCGCGGCCGCGCCGCAGCAGGCAGGCGATGACCCGCCGGCCGCACCGACGTTAATCATGATCCCCCGCGGCCAGCCACCGGGCGAGCGGCATGGTCCCCGGAAGGCCGCGCGATCAGCGCCAGCCGAGTGCGGGGGCGACGTGGGTCAGGATGGCTTCCAGCACATGTGCGTTGTAGTCGACCCCGAGCTGGTTCGGGACCGTCAGCAGCAGCGTGTCCGCCTCCGCGATCGCCTCGTCCCGGGCCAGGGCCTCCACGAGCTTGTCCGGCTCGTCGGCATAGGACCGCCCGAAGATGGCGCGGGTGTTCTCTTCGATGTAGCCGATCGAATCCGCACTCTCGCCTGAGCGGCCGAAATAGGCGCGGTCCTGGTCGCTCACCAAGGCGAAGATGCTGCGGCTGACCGAGACCCGGGGCTCGTGGGCATGGCCGGCCGCCTTCCAGGCGGCACGATAGGCGCGGATCTGCTTCGCCTGCTGGACGTGGAAGGGCTCGCCGGTCTCGTCGAACTTCAGGGTCGAGCTCTGCAGGTTCATGCCCCGCTCGGCGGCCCAGACGGCGGTGGCGTCGGTGGCCGCGCCCCACCAGATGCGCTCGCGCAGGCCCTCGGAGTGCGGCTCCAGTCGCAGGAGGCCGGGCGGGTTCGGGCACACCGGCCGCGGGTTCGGCTGCGCGAACCCCTCGCCGTCCAGCAGTGCCAGAAAGATCTCGGCATGACGCCGGGCCATGTCGGCATCGCTCTCGCCCTCGGCCGGCGCATGGCCGAAGTGGCGCCAGCCGTCGATCACCTGTTCTGGCGAGCCTCGGCTAATGCCGAGCTGCAGCCGGCCGCCGGCGATCAGGTCGGCGGCGCCTGCGTCCTCGGCCATGTAGAACGGGTTCTCGTAGCGCATGTCGATCACCGCCGTGCCGATCTCGATCCGGCGGGTGCGCGCACCGATCGCGGCGAGCAGCGGAAAGGGCGAGCCGAGCTGCCGCGCGAAATGGTGCACGCGGACATAGGCCCCGTCGGCCCCGAGTTCCTCCGCCGCCACGGCGAGCTCGATCGACTGGAGCAGCGCGTCCTGGGCCGAGCGGGTGCCCGAGCCCTGCGCCGGCGACCAATGGCCAAAGGACAGGAATCCGATCTTTTTCACGCGCGCCTCCGTGATGTTTCCCTCCGCCAGCGGCCGGGTCGCCCGGTACCTATGCTTGCGGCAGGAGGATGCAAGACCGCGGGCCGCAGCGCTCCTGGCGCTCGATCACACGCGCTCCCCGGAAAACGAAAAGGGGGCTCGCGCCCCCTTCCGCTCTTCCTGCTGGCTTTGTCAGTGGTCCTGCTCGACCGGTTCTGCCGCAGCCCCCCGAAAATCTCAGCTGCAGCCGCTGGTGCCGCCGCAGGTGTTGCACTTCATGCAGGTGCCGTTG
>CAYLHK010000136.1:0-7963 GCA_964383295.1 uncultured Rhodovulum sp. | reverse complement strand
GGAAGGGGACGGCCTCCGGGCTCACGCCCTCCGGCCGTGGACCGGGGCGAGGCAGGGCCTCGCCTGATCCGGTCCGCGTCGTCGTGTGGCTCGATCCGACGCCGCCTCGCGCGCACCGCTCCCTATCCGTGCCCGGTGCGCAGGTCGATGCCGTGCTCGGTCTTGTGCCAGTGGAAGGGCCGGGTGAAGATCTCGCCGATGGCGCGGTAGGCCGCGACCGCCCCGAGCGGCCAGTAGAACGGCAGCGCCAGCACCCAGCCGATCAGGCCCCGGTGCCCCGAATCCCGCGCGGCGATGAGGGCGGTGGCGAGCATCACCGCCTGGCCGGCCAGCATCGAGGCGAGGAAGGCTGTCAGAAGCCAGCCGGGGAAGGTCGCCCAGAACGAATAGCCGAACCCGGCCGTCACCAGCGTGATCGCCCAGAAGAGCGGGATCGAGAGATAGGAGGTGATCGCCCCGAGAAAGAGCACCTGGAACCCGACGAATCCCCGCCCGCCGAGATCGGCGAGCAGGGCGCGGGGCCGGCGCATATGGGTCGCCCAGGTGATCGCATAGCCCTTCAGCCAGCGGGCGCGCTGGCGGATCCAGGGGCGCACCCGAAAGTTCGCCTCCTCCCAGGTGGTCGAGGGGATCATCTCGCAGGTGTATCCGAACCGCGCCAGCCGCATGCCTAGATCGGCGTCCTCGGTGACGTTATGCGCGTCCCAGCCACCGATCGCCTCGAGCACGTTGCGGCGGAAGAAGACGGTCGTCCCCCCGAGCGGGATCGGCAGGCCGAGCCGCTGTACCCCGAGCAGAACCACCCGGAACCAGATCGCGTATTCGAGCGTGAAGCAGCGCGCGAGCCAGTTCCGGCCGCTGTTGTAGAAGTCGAGATAGCCCTGCACGCAGGCCACCTCGGGCGGGGCGTTGCGCAGGTGCTCGACGACGGTGCGGATCTGCGACGGGTCGGGCCGGTCCTCGGCGTCGTAGACACCGATGATCTCGCCCGCGCAGAAGGGCAGCGCGTAGTTCATCGCACGCGGCTTGGTGCGCAGCCCGTCGCGGGGCACGGCGATGACCTCGATGTTGGAGGGAAGCGCCACCCGTTCGATGGCGGCGCGGGTGACCTCGTCGTCGGCCTCGAGCACGAGCTTGATGTCGAGAAGGGCTGCCGGATAGTCCATCGCGGCCAGCGCATCCAGAAGCTGGCGCGCCACCGCCTCCTCGCGCAGGAGCGGGATCAGCAGCGACACCCTGGGCAGCTTGCGATGGTCGGCGAGCGGGGTCGCGGCGGGGGCGTCGCGCCGGGGCTGCCGGCGGAAACGGGCGAAGATCGCCACGAGCCGGAGCCCCATTGTCATCGCATTGGCCACCAGGATCCAGCCCATCAGGATCTGGAGCGCCAGAAGCGGCGCCGCCACCACCCCGGCCGCCAGGAGAAGGCCGGCGAGCGGCCAGCGCCACCGGCGCGCGCCAGGATTCCAGTCGCGGCAGCTGTATTCCTGCGGGCAACGGTCGCGGGCGTCGTCGCGCAGCCGGCCGGTGAAGGCCTCGGTGATCGCCCGCCGGATCTGCTCGGGTGGCGCGAGCGCGAAGGCGATTCGCTGCCCCGTGCCGCCGCAGGCCGCGCGGGCGGCCTCGGCATGGTCGGGATTGGCGAGGGCGATCACCCGGGTGCCGCCGATCTGCCGCCAGGGCAGCGCCTCGATCGCGAGGCAGCGATAGGGATCGATCTCCGCCATCAGGTCGGGCGCGGGCGGCGAGAGGCCGAGGTCGACGCGCCCGAGACCGGACTGCCGCGACAGGGCATCGGACAGATCCTCGTGGGAGATCATGCGGTTGGCAAGCAGGATCCGCCCCAGGTGCTGGTCCTGGCCGGCCTGCTGTTCCAGGGCCTCGGCCAGCGCCGCCGGGGCGATGGCGCCGGATTCGACGAGCAGGTCACCGATCAGCGGCCGCGCCGGGGCTGGCGCGGCGGGGGGAGGCGTATCCGTCTCCGCGGCGGATCGGGCAAACGGCAGGACTCGTGCCATGACAGAACTCGCTCTCCGTTGAAGATGCGAGACTGTAGTTCCGAGTTTAAGAAAAACTTAAGCGTGTTGTTAAGTAATCATTAACCCCGGGGCTTCATCGCCGCGACGAACCGGTCGAACAGATAGAAACTGTCCTGCGGACCGGGGCTCGCTTCGGGGTGATGCTGGACCGAGAACACCGGGCGGTCGGCCATCGCGATGCCGCAGTTCGATCCGTCGAAGAGCGAGACATGGGTCTCGACCACGCCCTCGGGCAGGGTCTGGCTGTCGACGGTGAAGCCGTGGTTCATCGAGGTGATCTCGACCTTGCCGGTGGAGAGATCCTTGACCGGATGGTTTGCGCCGTGGTGGCCGTGGTTCATCTTGATGGTCCGCGCGCCGAGGGCGAGGGCGAGTATCTGGTGGCCGAGGCAGATGCCGAAGACCGGCATGTCGCTGCGGTCCAGTACCTCGCGGATCATCGGAACGGCGTATTCTCCGGTCGCGGCCGGATCGCCCGGGCCGTTCGAGAGGAAGAGCCCGTCCGGCTCATGCGCGAGCACCTCGTCGGCGGTGGCGGTGGCGGGAAGGACCGTCACATCGCAGCCCGCAGAGGCGAGGCAGCGCAGGATGTTGCGCTTGGCGCCGTAGTCGATGGCGACGACGCGGTGGCCGGCGCCTTCGCGGCGCTGGTAGCCCTCGGGCCAGGCCCAGCGCATCTCGTCCCAGCGGTAGCTCTGGGCGCAGGTTACCTCGCGGGCGAGATCCATGCCGACCAGCCCGGGGAAGCTGCGTGCCCGGGTGACGAGCTCGGCGATATCGAAGTCCCCTGCGGGGTCATGGGCGATGGCTACATGCGGCGCACCCTGGAGCCGGATCGCGCGGGTGAGGCGGCGGGTATCGACCCCGCCGACCCCGATCCGCCCGCGCCGGGACAGCCAGGTCGCCAGATGATCCGTCGCGCGCCAGCTGGAGGGCTCGGTCGGGTCCCATTTCACCACCATGCCGGAGGCGACCGGCTCGGCGGTCTCGTCGTCCTCGGCATTGACGCCGACGTTGCCGATGTGGGGGAAGGTGAAGGTCACGACCTGGCCCGCGTAGGACGGGTCGGTCATGATCTCCTGGTAGCCGGTCATGGCGGTGTTGAAGCAGAGTTCCGCCACCGCGACGCCGGTGCCGCCGAAGCCGTGGCCGTAGAAGACCTGGCCGTCGGCGAGAACGATGCAGCCTGTGGGGCGGGTCGTCCGCAGGTCAGCCTGACGGGACGCGAGGCCGGAGGCCGCGGGAGAGCTGGACATGGGGCGAATCCTGAAATTGCGGGCGCAAGCTAAGCGAGCGCGGTGGCGGGGTCAAGGAAGCGAGGCCGGGATGCGCGGCCATGCCGGTTGTGCGCGCGCAGGGGTGCGCACATGTGCGCAATTTTCAAGCCATTGTAATAGAAAGATGATTCGGGACAGGTAAGCATTAGGAAAGCTTCGTTAATGCGCTGGAGCACGCCCGGCGGCGCCCGGAGCGTCACGGTACGCCGCGCCGCGCGGTCCCGGACGAGCTTGACGGCTCACCGATCCAGGCCGATGACTTCGGCAAACGAGGGGAGGCGGCGATGAAAAAGCGGCAGATCGGGCGCATCGGCGATCATCCGGTCGAGGAGATCGTGCTGGAGAGCGCCGATGCGGCCGTTGCGATCATGGGGCTCGGCGCGAGCGTGCGCGACTGGCGCGTCGACGGGCCGCGCGGCAGCATCCCGGTCGTCTGCGGCTTTGCGCGGCTGGAGGACCATGTCCTGCATGCCCGGGCGCATGGCGCGGTCTGCGGGCGGGTCGCGAACCGGATCGCGGGCGGGCGGTTCGCCCTGGGTGGCGAGACATATCAGGTGACGCAGAACGAGGGGATCCATCACCTGCACGGCGGCGCAACGGGGCTGCAGCGGCGGATATGGACGATCGAGAGCGACGACGCGAACAATGCGGTGCGGCTGACATATGCGAGCCCCGATGGTGAGGAGGGCTATCCCGGCGCGGTGGATTTTTCCGCGACATACCGCCTGGACGGGCCGCGGCTGATCCTCGAGCTCGCTGGCCTGCCCGACCGGCCGACCCCGATCAACGTCGCGCAGCACAGCTACTACAATCTGGCAGGCAGCGGCGATGTGCGCGACCATGTGCTGTGGATCGACGCGCGCGAGCGTACGGTTTCGGGCGCTGATCTGATCCCGACAGGCGAGATCCGCGCCGTCGAGGAGACGCGGTTCGACTTCACCGAGCCGCGCAGCCTCGCCGAGAACGATCCGAAGTCGGAAGGCTACGATGTAAACTTCGTGCTGGCCGAAGGGCGTGAAACCGCAAAACCGGCTGCGCGTGTCGAATGTGCGCGAAGCGGGATGAGGCTGGAGCTGTGGACCGCCGAGCCGGGGCTGCAGCTCTATGACAGCGCCGGCGTGACCATCGCGGCACCGGGTCACGATGGCGTGCGCTACGGGCCGTTCGCCGGCATGTGCCTGGAGGCGCAGCATTTTCCCGACAGCCTGCACCACCCGGACTGGCCGAGCATCATCCGCACGCCCGAGGCGCCCTATTTCCAGCGGCTGGAGGTGGAGATCCGCAGGGAAGCGTGACGGGATGGGATGCGGCCGCGGAGCGCAGGCTAGAACCTGAGCTGGTAGCTGACGCCCAGACGCTCCTCGCGGCCGCCGCCGTAGTCGACGCGCAGCGCGCTGTCGCTGCCGAGGTCGCGGGTCGCGCCGATCCGATAGGCGGGAATGCCGTCCTCGGCACCGTCGAGGGCGATATCGCGGCGGTCGGCGCCGTAGAGCGCGAAGCGTTCGGTGACCCGCACGATCAGGTCGCTTTCCAACTGCACCACGCTTGCATCCGGGTCGAGGCGGAACAGGGTCTCGACACGCACGCGCGCGCCGAAGGCGCGGGCGAGGTCGAGCGTCACATCCCCGCGTGGGTCGGCAGGATCCCCCGGTCCAGGCAACTGGTAGTCCAGATGGAGGTCGACCTCGGTCCGGCCGAGGCTGGGGCGGACGCCCAGCGCAAAACGGTAGGTCAGCCGATAGTGGTCGCCGGGAAAGAGCCCCGCCTCGGCGCCGGCGTAGAGGCTTCCCGCCTCTGCCTGCAGGCGGTTGATCAGGGCCGGATCCTCGCCATGGCGAACTTCGGGCCGATAGGTCACCGGCTGCGCGGAAAGGGAGGCCGGCAGCAGCGCGAATATGGCGATGGCCCGGAGCGGGGGGAGTCTCCATGGCATGGGCGGCAGGCTAGCAGGCTCGGTGGAAAGGGCAACTCGCGTCAGGATTGCAGGCGGCGCGTCGCGTAGCAGGCGTTGCGTTTGGTTGTTTCGCCGACTTGTCCGTCGACAAATCCGCGCGCGCCGGCCTGCCCGTCGTGCCGTAGGCACGCCTTCGGCGTGACGGCAGGCGCGCGCGGATTGCAGAGCGACGGGTATGCACATCACCTCTCGGCCTGCGCGCTCACGCGCTCCAGCCGACGAACCCGCGCGACGCAGTGCGTCGCAAGAGCGGGTTCGGACGGAGAGCCGGTGCGGGCGAAGCCGTCAATTGGCGCGCGGCCTCAGTTGCCGCCGAGCGCCTGCCGCGCGGCGTCGCTGACATAGCGATCGGGCGTGCCGTCGCAGGTACTGGCGACCTGGGCCGCCCATTGCGCGGCGATGGCGGGCTCGGCCCCGGCAAGGGAGCCGCCCAGAGGCTCGATCCCGCTGAGAACCCGGACGCGGTCGGCCGGACCCATCCGCACGAAGGCGTCGCAGGTCGTGCCGCCGGCCTCGAGCACCGGGCTCTGGCCGATGATGCTCTGCGCCGTGGCGGATGTCGCGCTCACCAGAGCCATGGCGACGAGTAGTGCGTTCATGTGCCGTTCCTTCACGATCCCGCCTGCCGGTGTCCGGGCACTATGCCCGGGTTTTCCGGCCGTATCCATCTGCCGTCACAGGCGTCAGCGCAGATCCTGCATGTCGATCATTTCGACGTCGCGATAGTCGACGTTGTCGCCGGCCATGGCCCAGATGAAGGTGTAGTTCGTCGTGCCAGCCCCGCAGTGGATCGACCACGGCGGAGAGAGGGCGCCTTCCTCGTTGGCGATCACCAGCGGGCGGATCTCGTCCGGCTCGCCCATCATGTGGAAGACCCGCGCCGAGGGGGCGAGGTCGATGTAGAGATAGGCCTCCATCCGGCGGTCGTGGACATGGGCGGGCATGGTGTTCCAGACCGAGCCGGTGGCGAGCTTGGTCATGCCGACCACGAGCTGGCAGGAGGGCATCACGTCGGGGTGGACGAATTGGTGGATCACCCGCTCGTTCGACGTCTCGCGGGCGCCGAGCTCGACCCGGGCGGCCTCGGCGATGCGCACGAGCCGGGAGGGATAGGTGGTGTGGGCGGGGGCGGAGAGGATGTAGAAGCGGCCCTCGCCAGAGAAGGTGACCGGGCCCGCGCCCATGCCGAGATAGAGCATGTCGCCCCGCTCCATGGCAAAGGTCTCGCCGGCCGCGACGGTGCCGGGGCCGCCGATGTTGACCACCACCATCTCGCGGCGGTCGAGGAAGGAGGGGGTGCCGGCTTCCTTTACCTCGTCGAGGGTGAGGCTGCCCCCGTGGGGGACGGCACCGCCGACGGTCATGCGGTCGTAGTGGCTGTAGACGAGCCGGATCTCGCCGTCGCGGAAGAGGGCTGCGAGGTGGAAATGCGCGCGCAGGGCCTCGGTGTCGAAGCTGCGGGCGGCGACGGGGTCGATGGCGTGGCGGGTCTCGACGGTCAGCATGGTGTCCTCGGGAAGGGCAGGGGTTCGGGGTGGGAAGCGGCTCTGGCGCCGCTCAGAGGAAGTCGTCGCGGCGGGGGGTGAAGGTGTCGATCAGCACGCCGGGCTCGAGCGCCCGGCAGCCGTGCTCGACGCCGGAGGGGATGACGAAGGCATCGCCCGGGCCGACCTCGAAGCTGGTCTCGCCGACCTCGAAGGCGAAGCGGCCCGACTGGACGAAGGTCGATTGCACATGGCGGTGGTTGTGACGCAGCCCGCGGCCGTTGGGGCCGAAGGTGAAGGCGACGACCATCATCTCGGGTCTCTCGGCCAGCACCTGGCGCATGACGCCGCGGCCGGCGTCGACGATGGGGAAGGGCATGGGAAACCTCAGCGGAAGAGCGACGGCAGCCAGAGCGACAGCGCCGGGATGTAGGTGACGAGGCCGAGCACGATCAGCCCGGCGGCGTAGAAGGGCCAGATCGAGCGCATCGCCTGCCAGATGGTGATCCCGCCCACGGCCGCGGCGACGAACTGGACGGGGCCCAGTGGTGGCGTGTTCAAGCCGATGCCGAGGTTCAGGATCATGATGACGCCGAAATGCACGGGATCGACGCCGAAGGCGCTGACAACCGGCAGGAGGATCGGCGTGGTGATGATGATGAGCGGCCCCATGTCCATGAACGTGCCGAGCAGGAGCAGGAGCACATTGATGAGCAGGAGGATGACGAGCGGGTTCTCGGAGACGAGCTTCATCGCCTCGACCATGTGCGTCGGCACCTTGGTATAGGCCATGAGCCAGCCGAAGGAGCTTGCCACGCCGATGATGAAGAGCACCATCGCGGTGGTACGCACAGCCTGCAGCGTCGCCTCGACGAAATCGTGCCAGCGCATGGTCCGGTAGACGAGCAGCGTCACGAGGAGCGCGTAGAGCACTGCGACGCAGGAGCTCTCAGTGGCGGTGAACACGCCCGAGCGCACGCCGCCGAAGATGATGGCGATGAGCAGGAGGCCGGGGATGGCAATGACGAAGAGCTCGCCCGCGCGTGCGAAACCCTGGAAGCGCTCGGTCGGATAGCCGCGCCGCACGGCGACGACATAGGCGGTGATCGAGAGCGCGAGCGCGAGCAGGAGGCCCGGGATGATGCCGGCGGTGAAGAGATCGGCGATCGAGATCCGCCCGCCGCCCGAGATCGAATAGATGATCATGTTGTG
>CAYLHK010000135.1:0-8228 GCA_964383295.1 uncultured Rhodovulum sp. | reverse complement strand
ACCACCTGGCGCATGGTCACCACCTGGCCGCGCAACTTCCCCGGCCTCGGCGTCGGCGCCCAGCGGCTGGCGGACCGCATCACATTGATGTCGGACGGCCGCCTGACCATCGAGGTCTTCGCCGCCGGCGAGCTCGTCCCCCCGCTCGGCACCTTCGACGCGGTGATCGAGGGCTCGGCAGAGATGAGCCATGGCGCCGCCTACTACTGGCAGAACAAGAGCCAGGCGACCAACTTCTTCACCGGCGTGCCCTTCGGCATGACCACCTCCGAGCTCGCCGCGTGGATCCGCTACATGGGCGGTCAGGAGCTGTGGGACGAGGTCTACGACCAGTTCGGCGTACAGGGCTTCGTTAGCGGCAACACCGCCATCCAGGCGGGCGGCTGGTTCCAGAACGAGCTGACCGGCCTCTCCGACATCCAGGGCATCAACTTCCGCACCCCCGGCCTTGGTGGCCAGGTCTGGCAGCGGCTGGGTGCCACGGTCGTCAACATGGCCGCCGGCGAGATCTTCGCCGCGCTCCAGTCTGGCGCGCTTGACGCCGCCGAGTTCGTCGGCCCCTACAACGACCTCGCACTGGGCTTCCACCAGGTGCGCAAGCACTACTATGTCTCGAGCTTCATCGAGCCCGGCCTCGCCACCGAGCTGACCGTCGACAAGGCCAAGTTCCAGGCCCTGCCGGCGGATCTCCAGGAAATCGTCCGCACCGCCTGCCAGGCTGAATACGACCAGGTCGCCGCGGATTTCGCCGCCAACGACCCGCGCGCCCTGGCCCAGCTCGTCAACGACTACGGCGTGACGCCGCATGCGCAGTTCCCCGCCGAGATCCTCGAAGCGGCGGCCCTCGCCTCGGCCGATATCCTGGGCGAGCTGCGCGATTCCGGCGACGAGCTGACCCGCAAGGTCACCCAGCACTATCTCGATTCGCTGGCGGTCGTGCGGACCCGGACCGAGAACACCGACGCACCCTTCCTCGCGGCGCGCGCGCAGTTCTTCAACCCCGTCTGACCGGCCGCAAGGCCGGCCGACACGGCACCCCCGCGCCCCGCGCCGGGGGTGTCTTGCGTTTCAGGCGACTCGCTCAGCGCGCCTCGGTATCCAGCCAGATCGTCACCGGCCCGTCATTGACGAGCTCAACCCGCATGTCGGCCCCGAATACGCCCCGCTGCACCTCGAGCCCCAGGGCCTGCAGCCGCTCGGCGAAGAGGCCGTAGAGCCGCGCGCCATCCTCGGGCGCCGCCGCGGTCGAGAATCCGGGCCTGTTGCCCTTCGTTTCGGCCGCCAGCGTGAACTGACTGACCACCAGTGCCGCGCCGCCGATATCGAGAAGCGAGCGGTTCATCCGCCCGGCCTCGTCGCGGAAGATGCGCAGCCGCGCGACCTTGCCCGCCAGCCAGTCGGCCTCCGCCTCGGTGTCGCCACGCATCGCGCAGACCAGCACGACGAGACCGGCGCCGATCGCACCGACGACGCTTCCCTCGACGGTGACGCTCGCCTGCACCGTACGCTGGACCAGTGCGCGCATGCGCCCTCGCAGAACGTCAGGACAGCGCCGCGGCCGCGCTGCCGATGGGTGGTGTGATGGTGGGCGATGACGGATTCGAACCGCCGGCATCTTCGATGTGAACGAAGCGCTCTACCACTGAGCTAATCGCCCGCCGGCGGCGGTGATAGCGGCTCGCAGGGGGGAATGCAACGGGGCGTGCGGGGAGATTATGTCGGTTCGCCGAACCGACCGCCGACCAGATCGCGCAGCGCTTGCGCCAGGGCCTCCGCTTGCGCCCCCTCGATCTCGATGTCGATCGTAGAACCGCAGCTGGCGGCGAGCATCATCAGCCCCATGATCGAATTGCCCGCGACCTCCATCCCATCGCGGCCGACGCGCGCCGTCGCGTCGAAACGCTCGACGGTCTCGACGAACTTGGCCGAGGCGCGCGCGTGCAGGCCCTTGTCGTTGACGATCTCGAGCGTGAACCGCATTCCGTCCCCCAGGGCCTCCGGCACGCCGGCTCAGAGCGCCACGGGGGTGCCGTTAGACCCCTTGCCGTCCACGCTGTCGATGTATTTCCGTCCGGCGGTCAGGGCAATGTCGACCGCCTCGTCGATCGGCAGATGCCGCGCCTTGGCCAGCTTGACCAGCAGCGGCATATTGGCGCCATAGATCACCCGCTGGCTGCGCTTGGTACAGGCCCCGACCGCAAGGTTCGACGGGGTGGAGCCGAACATGTCGGTCACCACCACCACCCCCTGGCCCTCGTCCACCGCCTTCACGGCGGCGTCGATCTCGTCCTGCTTTGTCGTCCGGTCGTCATCCTCGCCGATGGCGATCGCCACCGTTCCCGGATGCTGGCCGACCACATGTTCCATGGCGGCCAGGTATTCCCGAGCCAGCCCGCCATGCGCCACTATAACGATTCCGATCACACCTAACCCACCTTGACCCCGGCGACGGTGGCCGCATCCGCCCGCCCGAGATCCCTGTGCCGAATAGACACGTGCCATCCGTCCTCGGCAAGCGCTTTTGCCACCAGCTCCGTCACCATGACCGAGCGGTGCCGCCCGCCCGTGCAGCCGAACCCGATCCCGAAGTAGCTCTTCCCCTCGTCCCGATAGGCCGGAAGCAGGAAGCGGAGCAGGTCGAGGATCCGATCGCGGAACGGCGCGAAGTTCGGATCCGCCGCCACGAAGTCACACACCGGCGCATCCCGCCCGTCCAGCGGCCGAAGCTCGGCGTCCCAGTGCGGATTACGCAGGAAGCGCACATCCACCACCATGTCCGCACCGCGCGGCGTGCCGAGCTTGTACGAGAAGGAATGCAGCGACACCACCAGCCCGCCGCGCCGACCCTCGCCGCCGAACAGGCGCGCCATCTCGGCGCGCAGGTCGTGCGGGGTCATCGCGCTCGTGTCGATCAGCACGTCCGCCTGCTCGCGGAGCGCCGCCAGAAGCTCGATCTCGCGGGTGATGCCCACCAGCGGCGTCTCCTGCGGGCTGAGCGGATGGCGCCGCCGCGTCTCGCTGTAGCGCCTGATCAGCACGCCCGGATCGCAGTCGAGATAGACCAGCACCGGCGTGCGCCCGGTCGTCGCCGCCGGTTCTCCCACCAGGGCCAGCAGGCGAGCCACATCGAACTCGCGGTTGCGCGGGTCGATCCCCACCACCACCGGCCGGCTGATCGGCGGACCCGCGAAGAGATGCGGAAGCAGCGACTGCGGCAAGTTGTCGATCGCCTCGAATCCCAGATCTTCCAGCGCACGCGTCGCCGTCGAGCGCCCCGCGCCCGCCGGTCCGGTGATGATCACGAAATCCTGGCCGGACCCCTGAATGGTCGCCCCGGTCAACTGAATCTTCCGCCTTTTTCCCTTGCCGCGTCTTCGTCAGTCGGACAACTGGAGATCGCCCCGAAGAAGAAGCGTTACGATCGACGCAAGATTTGGGACCTCGCGTCCGGAAATCAATCGGAGGGTGCATCCGAGGTAGGTGATGTCACGCAACTGTGGCATTCGCGTCTCGGGTGCGTGGTCGAGATCGACACCCAGCACCACCTCCGCCGGCGTCGATGTCGCGCCTTGACGCAGGATGCCGACCCCGCGCGCCTCGATCATGCCAGCGAGCACCGGCGGTGCCGCAGCGAGCAGCCGCCCTCCCTGCCCGCGCTCGAGCAACACCCGGTCGTCGGCCACGAGCCGCGCCCCCTGCGCCATCAGCGCCAGCGCCAGCCCGGACTTGCCGGCGCCGGAACTGCCGACGATCAGCGCCGCCCGGGCACCATGCGCCACCGCGCTGGCGTGCAGCGTCTGGGTGGGTGAACCCTCGCTCATCGCCCCTCCTCCCGCCTCAGACCATCAGCCCGCGCCGCAGCAGGTTCAGCCCCGCCAGGATCAGCACCACAAGCGTCACGCGGCGGAACATGTCCTGATCCAGCCGGTCATGCACCCTGTAGCCGGCGAACATCGCCAGCATGGTCGGCAGCACCATCCAGGCCGAAACCGGCAGCGTCGTCGAATCGAGTACGCCCGAGCGCAGATGCGCAAGCACGAGGACGATCGAGCCAAGCAGGAAGGACAGCGACTGGGCGCGGATCATCTCGACCTTGGGCAGTCCCAGTGCCAGCAGGTAGATGACGAGCGGCGGCCCCCAGATCCCGGCGATCCCGCCGAAGAAGCCGCCCACCACCGCCACCACTGTCTCGATCACCCCCCGCCGCTCCGGCGGAACGCGCGGGCGCCAGCCCGCCAGCTGGATGAATCCGAACACGGTGATGAACAACCCCAGCGTCGCGAACAGCACCGCCTGCGGCAGCCGCACCACCAGCTGCGCGGCCAGGGCAATCACCACCACCAGAACCAGGTTCATCCACCAGAACTGCCGCAGGGTCCCCAGGGCTGCGGCCAACCCGCCGCGCAGCGACTGGAACAGGTTGGAAACCAGCGTCGGCACGATCAAGAGCGCAACCGCCACATCGTAGGGCAGGAACGAGCCGAGCAGGCTCAGCGCGATCAGGGGCAGTGCAAAGCCGACCACCCCCTTGGCAAACCCGCCCGCCGCAAGCCCCAGCGCCGCGCCAACCAATGCCGCAACGCCGAATTGTGCGACGAATTCCCCTAGTCCCGCCACGGCCAGCCTCCCGCCTTGTCGACGCCTCATCGCATGGCCGCGGGCCGACGACAACTCGTCCCCCCGGAATTGACGCCCCATGGGATCGCACCTAGCCTTTGCGCAGGCGCAGCAATGATTCCGCGCCGCACAATGCGCCAGGAGGTTGACCGATGCCCGAGGCCGCGCCTTCCCTGCTCGATGAGGCTGCCGATCTCCTCCCGACTTGCGCCGCCGCTACATCGGCGATCAGCTCTTACGTCGAGGCCGCCCGTATCCGCCTCGCAGGCCGGCTCTCACAGCAGGGGCGGATCTCCAACGCCGCGCTCGAAGCCGAGCAGAGCGCCGCCCATGCTCTCGCCTGGACCGCCACCTGCGTCGAGAGCCTCGCACAGATGCACCTCTGGGCCCGCCGCCTCCATGACGAGGGCCGCCTCGGCGAGACCGAGACGCTGATCCTGCGCATCGCCTTCGGCGAATACCTCTCGCAACTGCGCGGCGGCATCCCGATGTCCCAGGGCGAGATCGCCCGCCCGCAGGATATTGGCGCCGACACGGCGGTCCTCGACGCGCCCGAGATCCGGGCCCTCGCCGCGGGGAATACCGACGCCGCGCGTCGCCGCCTTGTCGCGCTGATGCTCGAGACACAGGGCGCGGCGACCTTCGGCGCCAGCGGCCTCGACGACGATTTCGAGATGATCCGCGACCAGTTCCGCCGCTTCACCGAGGATCGCGTCGTCCCCCATGCGCATGAATGGCACATGAAGGACGAGCTGATCCCGCTGGAGATCATTCAGGAAATGGGCGATCTCGGCGTCTTCGGCCTGACGATACCCGAGGAATTTGGCGGATCCGGCCTGCCCAAGACGGCGATGTGCGTCGTCTCCGAGGAGCTTTCGCGCGGCTATATCGGGGTCGGGTCGCTCGGCACCCGCTCCGAGATCGCGGCCGAGCTGATCCTGGGCGGCGGCACCGAGGCGCAGAAGGCCGAATGGCTGCCCCGCCTCGCCTCGGCCGAGATCCTGCCCACGGCAGTCTTCACCGAACCCAACACCGGCTCGGATCTCGGCAGCCTGCGCACCCGCGCCGCGCGCGAGGGCGACACTTACGTCGTCACCGGCAACAAGACCTGGATCACCCATGCGGCCCGAGCCGACGTGATGACCCTACTGGTGCGCACCGACCCCGAGACCACGGACCATACCGGCCTGTCGATGCTGCTCGCCCCCAAGCCGCGCGGCACCGCCGAAACCCCCTTCCCCGCCCCGGGCATGACCGGCGGCGAGATCGAGGTGCTCGGCTATCGCGGCATGAAGGAATACGAGCTCGGCTTCGACGGCTTTCGCGTCCCGGCCGCGAACCTGCTCGGCGGCGTCGAGGGCCTGGGCTTCCGCCAACTGATGCAGACCTTCGAGTCCGCCCGCATCCAGACCGCCGCCCGCGCCATCGGCGTCGCGCAATCCGCGCTGGAACTCGGCCTGCGCTACGCCCAGGACCGCAAGCAGTTCGGCAAGCCGCTGATCGCCTTCCCGCGCGTCTATGGCAAGCTCGCGATGATGGCCGTCGAGATCATGATCGCGCGCCAGCTCACCTATCACGCCGCCCGCGAAAAGGACGAGGGCCTGCGGTGCGATCTCGAAGCGGGCATGGCAAAGCTTCTTGCCGCCCGCATCGCATGGTCCGCGGCCGACAACGCGCTGCAGATCCACGGCGGCAACGGCTTTGCGCTCGAATACCAGATCAGCCGCGTGCTCTGCGATGCGCGGATCCTGTCGATCTTCGAGGGGGCGGCCGAGATCCAGGCCCAGGTGATCGCCCGCCGCCTGCTCGAGACCCGTCCGGGCTGACCGCCCGCGGCGCGGCGGCCGCGGAATTCATTCGCTACGGCGCGATCGAGGCTCTGGCCAATCGCCGCTCGGGGAAATCAGACCGAACCCTCATCGGCCAAAAAGAAGCGCCCCGCCGGTCGGGCGGGGCGCTGTCATCGTCTGGGCCGGTCAGGACGCCTGCGTCAATGCGCGGGCGAGGCCGGGGTCTCGCCGACCGGAGGCACCGGCGCAGTATTGCGCGCGGCCTCGGCCAGCTCGTCCCATTCGATCGGCTCGGGCATCCGCACGAGCGCGGTCTTCAGCACGTCCAACACGTTGGACACCGGGATCAGTTCCAGCCCGTTCTTCACATTGTCCGGGATCTCACGGAGATCCTTGACGTTGTCCACCGGGATCATAACCGTCGTGATGCCCCCGCGGAGCGCCGCGAGCAGCTTCTCCTTCAGCCCGCCGATCGGCAGCACATTGCCGCGCAGCGTCACCTCGCCGGTCATCGCCACGTCGCGGCGCACCGGGATGCCGGTCAGGACCGACACGATCGACGTCACCATGGCGATGCCCGCCGAGGGCCCGTCCTTGGGCGTCGCGCCTTCGGGAACGTGGACATGGATGTCCAGCGTCTCGAAGACGGGCGGCTTCAGGCCGAGCACGGGCGCGCGCGAGCGCACGTAGCTCGACGCCGCGTCGATCGACTCCTTCATCACGTCGCCGAGCTTGCCGGTGGTCTTCATCCGACCCTTGCCGGGCAGCTTCAGCGCCTCGATCGAGAGCAGATCGCCCCCCACCTCGGTCCAGGCAAGACCGGTGACGGCACCGACCTGGTCCTCGGTCTCGGCAAGGCCGAACTTGAACCGCCGAACGCCGAGGAACTCCTCGAGGTTCTCGGGCGTGACCACGACCTTGGCCGCGTTGCCCTTGACGATCTCGGTCACCGCCTTGCGGCAGAGCTTCGCGATCTCGCGCTCCAGGTTCCGCACGCCCGCCTCGCGCGTGTAGTAGCGCACGATGTCGCGCAGGCCGCCGTCGGTCAGCTCGAACTCGGACGGCTTGAGCCCGTGGCCCTTCTCCTGCTTGGCGATCAGGTGGCCCTTGGCGATCTCGACCTTCTCGTCCTCGGTGTAACCCGAGATCGAGATGATCTCCATCCGGTCGAGCAGCGGACGCGGCATGTTGTACGAGTTCGCCGTGGTGATGAACATCACGTTCGACAGGTCGTACTCCACCTCCAGGTAGTGGTCCATGAAGGTCGCGTTCTGCTCGGGATCGAGCACCTCGAGCATCGCCGAGGCGGGATCGCCGCGGAAGTCCTGACCCATCTTGTCGATCTCATCGAGCAGGATCAGCGGGTTGACGGTCTTGGCCTTCTTCATCGACTGGATGATCTTGCCGGGCATCGAGCCGATATAGGTCCGCCGATGGCCGCGGATCTCCGCCTCGTCCCGGACACCGCCGAGCGAGATGCGGATGAACTCGCGTCCCGTGGCCTTGGCCACCGACTTGCCCAAGCTGGTCTTGCCGACGCCCGGAGGGCCGACGAGGCAGAGGATCGGGCCGCGGAGCTTGTCGCTGCGCGACTGAACAGCCAGGAATTCGGTGATCCGCTCCTTGACCTTCTCCAGCCCGTAGTGATCGGCGTCGAGCACGCTCTGCGCCGCGCCCAGATCCTTGCGGATCCGCGACTTCTTGCCCCAGGGGATCGACAGCATCCACTCGAGGTAGTTGCGCACCACCGTGGCCTCGGCCGACATCGGGCTCATGGCGCGCAGCTTCTTCAGCTCGCCGATCGCCTTCTCGCGGGCCTCC
>CAYLHK010000134.1:0-8327 GCA_964383295.1 uncultured Rhodovulum sp. | reverse complement strand
TGCGCTACACCAACGCCAAGGTGCGCGAGAACTACTCGCGCCGCTTCTCGATCCGCTACCCCAACGAGGAACTGCCCGCCGCCCGCCCGCAGCAGACAACGCCCCTCTACGACATCCAGACCCGCGACAACAACGCGGTGATGGGCGTGACCTGGGGCCTCGAGGTCCCGAACTGGTACGCGCCGGCAGGCACCGAGCCGCGCGACATCCACTCCTTCCACCGCTCCAACGATTTCGAGCATGTCGCGGCCGAGGTGCGCGCGGTGCGCGAGCGCGTGGGCGTCACCGAGATCGCCAACTTCGCCAAATACGCCGTTCGCGGCCCCGGCGCCGAGGCCTGGCTGGGCCGCATCCTCACCAACACCATGCCCCGCAGCGGCCGGATCGTCCTCTCGCCGATGCTGAACCACGCCGGCAAGCTGATCGGCGACTTCACCGTGGCCAGGACCGAGGACGACCTCTTCCACGTCTGGGGCTCATCGGCCGCGCAGATCCACCACATGCGCTGGTTCGAGACGCACCTGCCCACCGACGGCAGCGTCACCGTCGAGCGGATTGGCCAGCGCCTGATGGGCCTGATGATCGCCGGCCCCCGCGCCCGCGACCTCCTCTCGGCCCTGACCGATGCGGACGTGTCGGGGAGCGCCTTCCGCTTCATGGACCATCGCACGATGGAGGTCGCCGGGTGCCCCGCGCTGGTCAACCGGCTCAGCTACACCGGCGATCTCGGCTTTGAGCTCTGGGTCGAGCCCACCTACCTGCGCACGCTCTACCTTGCCATCAAGGCCGCCGGCGCCCCCCTCGGCCTCGCCGATTTCGGCATGCGCGCGCTGCTCTCCATGCGGCTGGAGAAGAACTTCCCCACCTGGTTCGCGGAACTGCGCCCCATCTACGGCCCCTTCGAGGGCGGCATGGAGCGTTTCGTCGACCTGAAGAAGCCCGACTTCATCGGCCGTGAACCGGCGCTGCGCGAGGCGGCCGAGGGCCCGCGCCTGATGCGCGTCAGCCTGGTGATCGACGCGGGCAACGCCGATGCCATTGCCGACGAGCCGATCTGGGCGCGCGCGTCCGAGGACCTCAGCGCCGTGCAGCCCCCGCACGGCTACGGCGCGCCGCGCTTCGATGCCGGCGGCCGGCAGCTTCCGCGCGCGGAGGTGCAACGCGACGGCGACTGGCGCGTGGCCGGCTGGGTCACCTCGGGCGGCTACGGACACCACGTCGGCCTCTCGCTCGCCCAGGGCTACCTGCCGGCCGCCCTCGCCACCCGCGAGGGCAGGGGCCATTTCGAGGTCGAGATCCTCGGCCGCCGCCATCCCGCCCGCATCGCCCTCGATCCCCCCTTCGACCCGACCGGCGCCCGCATGCGCGCCTGATCCCCGACCTTTTCCGGCCAGAAACCTGGAGAGCAGTGCCTGGGGTGCGGGGGCGGCGAGCACCCCGCCGGCGCGCCGAACGCGGTGCGCCAGGAAAAAACAATGCGCGCACCCGCGCGCACGACGTGGCCGCCAATGGCGGCATCCCCACCCCAAGCGGCGTTAACGAACCTTTCCTAATCCTTTCTCGCGCCGAACTTTCATGCGATTCCAATGACCTGAAAATTGCGCACATGTGCGCACCCCTGCACGCGCACGCTTCAGAACAGCGACAGTTGCTCCGGACCGGACCGCGGCACGGCGAACAGGTCCCGCCTGAGGGGTGGCAACTTCCCCTCCATTCCCAGCCGCTTCACCGCCGCCCGGAACCGCTTGGCCATGAGTTCCGCATACTCCCCCGTGCCCCGCATCCGCTCCCCCCATTTCGCCTCGTAGTCCTTGCCACCGCGCGTCGCCTGCACCCGCGCCATCACCGCCGCGGCCCGTCCCGGAAACCGCGTGTCCAGCCAGTCGCGGAAGAGCGTGGCGACCTCGCCGGGCAGGCGCAGCAGCACATGCCCGGCCCCCACCGCGCCCGCCTCCCGCGCCGCCGCGAGGATCCGCTCGATCTCATGATCGGTCAGCACCGGCACCACCGGCGCCACCATCACCACCACCGGGCATCCCGCCCCCGTGATCCGGCGGATCACCTCCAGCCGCCGCGCCGGCGCCGCCACCCGCGGCTCCATCGCCCGCGCCATTTCCCGATCCAGCGTGGTGATCGACACCCCCACCCGCGCCAGCCCGGCGCGTCCCATCTCGCCCAGGATATCGGCATCCCGCTCGATCAGCGTGCCCTTGGTGACGATCGTCACCGGATGCCGGTGCGCCTGCAGCACCTCGAGGATGCCCCGGGTGATCTTCAGCCCCTTCTCGATCGGCTGGTAGGGATCGGTGTTCGTCCCCATGGCGATCGGCGCCACCTCATACCCCCGCCGCGCGAGCTCCACCGCCAGCAGCCGCGGTGCGGACGGCTTCGCCGTCAGCTTCGTCTCGAAGTCGAGCCCCGGCGACAGCCCCAGATAGGCATGGGTCGGCCGCGCGAAGCAGTAGATGCAGCCGTGCTCGCAGCCGCGATAGGCGTTGATCGACCGGTCGAAGCCGACATCGGGCGAGGTGTTGCGGGTGATGATCCTGCGCGGCCGCTCGATCGCGACCTCGGTGCGCAGCACCGGCACCTCCTCGTCGGCCCGCTCCCAGCCGTCGTCGACCGCCTCGACGACATAGGGCTCGAAGCGCCCGGTGGGGTTCAGCGTCGCGCCGCGCCCGCGCGCATGGGCAGGTGGCGGACCGGATCGGGACTCGTGCTCGGCCATCGCTCCAGACTAGAACAGATGCAGAACATCGGCAATGCCCCGCCGCGGCCCTCCGGTGGCGACACACCCGCGTCGCCACCGGCTGGCCGGCCGTCGCATTTAAGGCTGGCGGCAGTTCGAAATTGACGTAGCTAGCGGTTTGAGCTTGATGGCGGCTTGCGCTTCCGAGGGATGGTCACGATGGCCGACGACGACGATCTGATCCTGAGCGAACTGCCGGACGAAGAGCTCGTCCCGCAGATCCATGACGATCTCTACGACGGCCTCAGGGACGAGGTGGTCGAGGCGGTCAACATCCTGCTGGAACGCGGCTGGACGCCCTACGACGTGCTGACCAAGGCGCTGGTCGAGGGCATGCGCATCGTCGGCATCGATTTCCGCGACGGCATCCTCTTCGTGCCCGAGGTGCTGCTGTCGGCCAACGCGATGAAGGCCGGCATGCATATCCTGCGCCCGCTGCTCGCCGCCACCGGCGCGCCCAAGCAGGGCAAGATGGTGATCGGCACCGTCAAGGGCGACATCCACGACATCGGCAAGAACCTCGTCGCGATGATGATGGAGGGCGCCGGCTTCGAGGTCATCGATCTCGGCATCAACAATCCGGTCGAGAACTACATCGGTGCGCTCGAGAGCGAGGATGCCGACATCCTCGGCATGTCGGCGCTCCTGACCACCACCATGCCCTACATGAAGGTCGTGATCGACACCCTGAAGGAGAAGGGCGTGCGCGAGGACTACATCGTCCTCGTGGGTGGAGCGCCGCTCAACGAGGAATTCGGCCGCGCCATCGGTGCCGACGCATACTGCCGCGACGCGGCCGTGGCCGTCGAGACCGCCAAGGAATACATGGCCCGCAAGCACAACCTGCTCGCACGCGCCTGAGCTGACGGCGAGGGGGCGCCATGCGCTTCCGGGCCGAGGAACTGGAGGCCATCGCCCGCGGCGAGGTCACGCTCGCCTTCCGCCGATGGCCGCGTCCGCGCCTGGGTGCAGGCAGCCGCCAGCGCACGCCGGTGGGCGAACTGGCGATCCACGCCGTCGATCAGGTGGACGAGCCGACAGATGCCGATGCGCGCGGAGCGGGGTTTACCTCCGCCGCCGCGCTGTTTGCCGCGTTCCCGGGAGACGCGCCGCTGTGGCGCATCGCCTTCACCTGCCGCGAGAATCCCCGGATCGCGCTGCGCGAGGCATTGCTCGGTGCGGGAGAAATCGACCGTATCCGGTCGGCGCTGACCCGCTTGCACTTCGATGCGGCCGCCTATCTGCGACTGATCGCCGACAACCCCGGGACGCGTGCCCCCGATCTGGCGGCGGGCCTGGGGCTGGAGATCCAGGCCTTCAAGCGGCAGGTCCGGCGGTTGAAGGAGCACGGGCTCACCGAAAGCCTCGCCGTCGGCTACCGGCTCAGCCCGCGTGGCCGGGCGGTGCTCGGCGGCATGGAGACCGGTTGACCACTCACGGCCGGGTTCCCGTCTCATCGGGCGCCGGCGGCCGCGGTTGGGCTTCGATATAGGCGGCAATGTCCCAGGCGGCCTGCTCGGAGATCATCGGGCCGTTCAGGCTGGCGCCGAGCGGCATGTTGGCGTGGATGAAGGCGGCGAGCGTCGGCAGCCGGTGCATGCCGGCACCGGCGTTGAAGCTGTCCGCGCCCCAGAGGGGCGGATGCAGGTAGCCGAGCGGCTCGCCCGGCTGCCCGTTCAGCTCGCCCGTGCCGTCGGGCCGGTGGCAGACGCTGCAATGGCTGGCGTAGAGCCGCTCGCCGCGCACCGGGTCGGGGGTGCTCGCCGGATCGGGTAGGGTGGGGGGATCCTCAACCGGATTGCCGAAACTCCCGGCCTCGCGCGTCAGCATCTCCAGATAGGCGACGACGGCCAGCATCTCCGCGCCGTCCTCCGGCAGCGGGCGGCCGTTCATCGAGCGCATCATGCAGCCGTTCACACGGTCGGCCAGTGTCTCGACGCTGCCGTCCGCCTGGGTCAGCGGATACTTGTGCCCCACGCCCGTCAGGGCCAGCCCGCCGCTGACCCGGCCCCCGTCGAGATGGCAGCTCTGGCAGGCGAGATTGTTGCCGGCAAAGCGCATCGCCGGATCTGCGACCAGCGGCCCGATGTAGGCATAGGTCTCCTCGACCAGCCGACGGCCGTAGTGGATGCTCTCGAGATCCTGGGCGGCAGTCCCGCCACCCATGAGAAGCACGGCGAGGCCGGTCAAGATGGTTCTGCGCATTCGGGCTCCGGGATGTTCGCGGCGACCTCGGCGGCCGCCGTGCAGACGCTAGCACGACGCTCGATGATCGGGGAACGCAGGATCGCGGCCGGAACTGCCGCCGCCGGGGGACGTTGCTTTCGTATCGGGGCGCTACGATGCCCCCCAAACCGAGGAGGCGACCCATGCGACAGGCGTTCATCACCGGAATGTCGATCACTGCCGCGACCATGCTGACCGCGGCCATGGCCCTTGCACAGGCGGGTGCAGACTACGAGGTGTCCTGCACCGAGGCACTGGCCGAGCAGGAAGGCGCCGAGGTGGCCGAGGTCCAAGTCGGGCCGGCCGAGGAGGTCGAGGGCGTGATGCGGGTGAATCTGACCCTCGCCGATGTGGCCTGGGTCTGCACGCTCGACGAGGCGGGCGCGGTGGCGTCGGTCGAGCCGGCGGCGAACTGACGGCTTGACCTCTGCCGCCGGCCGGACCACAGCGGAGAGACGCCGCGGGTGAGCGGCGCTTCGGGTTCGCGGCAGGGCAGGCGGGTGACGCTCGACGATCGCACTCTGACCGAGCAGGGCATGGCGGTGCGGCACGCCGGCGAGGGCCGGGTACTCGTCATCGCGTGCGGCGCGCTGGCGCGCGAGATCCTGGCGCTCCGGCGGATCAACGGCTGGGAGCATCTCGACCTGCAATGCCTGCCGGCGAACCTGCACCTCTGGCCGGACCGGATCCCGGACGCGGTCGAGGCAGCGGTCCGCGAGGGGCGCGCGCAGTATGGTGACATCTTCGTCGCCTATGCGGACTGTGGCACCGGGGGGCTTCTGGCGGCGCGCTGCGCGGCGCTCGGGGTCGCTATGATCGCCGGCCCGCATTGCTACAGCTTTTTCGATGGCAACGCCGCCTTCGCCGAGCGCGGGGATGCCGAGATGCGGGTCTTCTACCTCACCGACTTTCTGGTGCGGCAGTTCGATGCCTTCGTCTGGAAGCCGATGGGGCTCGACCGGCATCCGGAGCTGCGCGACATGCTCTTCGGCAACTACGAGCGGCTGGTCTATCTGGCGCAGACCGAGGATGCCGGCCTCGGTGCCGAAGCCGCCCGTTGCGCCACCCGGCTCGGCCTCGCCTATGAGCGGCGGTTCACCGGCTATGGGGATCTGGCGGAGGCACTGGCAGGGGCGTGATGCGTCCGCGCGGCCCGTGTAACACGTTGTTACACGGGCCAGAGAATTAAATTCAGTACATAGTCTCGAGGGCGAGGCGCGCATGGGACACCCGCGGCCGCTGCCTCGCCGGCAGACGGAAGCTCAGAGGTACTCCTGCCGCGTCAGGCCGTATTTCGCCATCTTCTCGTTCAGCGTGCGCCGGGGCAGGGCGAGCTCGGCCATGACCGCGCTGACCGAGCCCTGGTTGCGGCGCAGCGCATGGTCGATCAGCATCTTCTCGAAGGCGTCGACATGCTCCTTGAGCGGCTTCTCGGCGTCGATCGACATGACCGGCCCCTCGAATCCGTCGTCGATCAACAGCGCCGAGATGTTCGTGTCGCCCCGTCGCGCCTGCAGCACCGCGCGCTCAGCGAGGTTGATGAGCTGGCGGATGTTGCCGGGCCAGGGCGCCTGCACGAGGTTCGCGGCGTCGCCCGCATTGAGCGTCGGCGCGTCGCATCCGTACTCCTCGGCGAACTGCACGGTGTAATGCGAGAACAGCGCGAGGATGTCCTCGCCGCGCGCGCGCAGCGGCGGCACCTGCACGATCAGCCCCGCCAGGCGGAAGTAGAGGTCACCGCGCATCTGCTCGGCCCCCGGGGCGCTCGACCCGAGCCGGCTCGAGATCGAGACGACACGCATGTCGTGCGGCCGCGCCGTGCCGCTGCCGGGATCGGTGGCGTTCAGCACCTCGAGCAGCCGCGCCTGGGCGCCGGCAGGCAGGCCTTCGACGTCCTCGAGGCACAGGGTGCCGCCCTCGGCCTGTTCGATCAGCGGCTTTTCCGCCCAGTCGGGGGCGCCGAAGAGCATCGCCTCGATCTGATCGGCGGGCACGGCGGCACAGTTCAGCACCACGAAGGGTCGGCTCGCATGCGGCCCGCAGGCGTGGATGGCGCGGGCGATCAGGCTCTTGCCGGTGCCGGTCTCGCCGAGGATCAGCACATGCCCGTCGGCCTGGGCGACGTCGAGCACGGTCTCGCGCAGCTTCTCGATCGCCGGGCTCGATCCCAGCAGCCGGCGCATGGCCACGCCCCCGTCGGACAGCTCGCGCCGCAGCGAACGGGTCTCGAGCGTGCGCGCCCGCGCCTCGCTCGCGCGCAGGCAGAGGTCGCGCAGGCGGTCCGGGTCGAAGGGCTTCTCCACGAAGTCGAAGGCCCCGATCCGCATCGCCTCCACCGCCATCGGCACGTCGCCATGGCCGGTCATCAGGATCACCGGCAGGCCGGGATCGACCGACTGCAGCTTGCGCAGCAGCGCCATGCCATCCATGCCGGGCATGCGGATGTCTGAGAGGACGACGCCGCCGAACTCCGGTGTCAGCACCTTCAGCGCCGCCTCGGCGGCCTCGAAGCTGACCGGCTCGAAGCCGTAGAGCTGGAGCCACTGCGCGACGGACTCGCGCAGATGACCTTCGTCGTCGATGATCGCAACAGGACGCTTGATTTCCATGTTCACTCCGCGGCGCGGGCCTGGCTCGCGTCCCGCGGCAGGACGAGCTCGAAGATCGCCCCCCCGTCCGCGGAGTTTCGCGCCACGAGCCGGCCGCCGATTTCCGTTGCAAAGCCTGCCGAGATTGCAAGGCCGAGGCCCAGCCCCTCTCCTGGCTTCTTGGTTGTGTAGAAGGGCTCGAAAAGCTTGTCGGGTTCCTTCAGGCCGGGGCCGTTGTCCTCGACGGACAGAAGGATGGTCTCGCCTTCAACCAGCAGGATATTCACCTGCCGGTCCTGCTGGTGCTGGACGGCGTCCAATGCGTTGCGCAGCAGGTTGACGAGAATCTGCTCGATCCGGATCGGATCGGCGCGCACCAGCACCCGTTCCGAGGGCAGCGTGGTGGTGATCGCGATCGGGGTGCGGGCGAGCTGCGGCGCCATCAGCGCCAGCGCCGCCCGCACGCTGGTGCGCAGGTCGATCAGCTCGAGTTCGAGATCACCCTTGTGAGCGTAGGACTTGAGCTGGCGGGTGATGCCGCCCATGCGGTTGATCAGGTCGTCGATGCGCTGGATCGAGGCCACCGCTTCCTCGGGGCGCTTGCGCTGCAACAGCAACCGCGCGCCGGCGAGGTAGGTCTTCATCGCCGCCAGCGGCTGGTTCAATTCGTGGCTGACCGCAGCCGACATCTGGCCGAGGGCGGCGAGCTTGGAGGCCTGCTCGAGGCTCTGCTCGGCCTCCTTGAGGTTCTTCTCCAGCCGCCG
>CAYLHK010000133.1:0-8339 GCA_964383295.1 uncultured Rhodovulum sp. | reverse complement strand
CCTCGAATATCTTGCTGACCTGCCGGATCTCGACCTGCGCCATGCCTCTCTCCCTATCAGCCCTGCGCGGCGGCGCTGGTGGGACGGAAGTCCCGCGCGCGCGCCTCGAGCGTGGCATAGGCCGTGTCAATTCGCTCCGCCACCTTGCCGAGCGCGGCGAGATCGTCGCCGAGCTGCGCCCGCCGCCCGGCGATCATCTCCGCCATCCGCTCGGGCGCGGGCCCGCCGGTCGCCCGGCGGCTGCGCACGTTCTCCATCGGGTCGAGTGCCTCGGCCACCTCGGCTGCGCTCAGGCCGAGCCTGCGGCCGAAGAGCGCCTCGGATGCCGCCTCGACGTCGTCGAGCGTGATCTCGTCGGCGGTGCGCCCGCGCTCGAGCGCCTCGCGCACCACCCGGCCCACCACGTTGTGCGCCATGCGAAACGAGATCCCCGACGAACGCACGATCACGTCCGCAAGCTCGGTCGCGGTGCCGTAGCCGACCTCAGCCGAGCGCCGCATCACGTCGGCGCGGACATGCGCCGTCGCCAGCGCGCCCTCGAAGGCCGCGAGCGCCAGGGTAGTGCGCTCGATCGCATCGAGCGCCGAGGGGTTGGCGGCGCTCACGCCGTCGTTCACATCGGCAAAGCCCGTGTTCTTGACGCAGGCGAGCACGGTGCCGAGCATGCCGGTCGCCATGCCCGCGACCGCCTTCACATGCTCCATCGTTGCCGGGTTCTTCTTCTGCGGCATGATGCTCGAGACACTGGAATAGGCGTCGTCGAACTCGATGAAGCCGTATTCCATCGTGTTCCAGCTCTGCAGGTCAGTCGCGAGCCGGGAGACGCCGGTCATCAAGAGCGCCACCGCCGCCGCGCTCTCCTGCAGGTCATCGCGCGAGGCGACCGCCTCGTAGGCGACCTCGACCAGATCGGCAAAGCCGAGCAGGTCGCGCGTCTGCTCGCGGCTGATCGGGAACCCCGTCGTCGCAAGGGCACCCGCCCCGAGTGGCGAGCGGTCGCAGCACTCGAGCGCCGCCGCCAGCCGCCGCCAGTCCCGCGCCAGCCCGTCCGCGGCCGCGACCAGATAGTAGCCGAGCGTGATCGGCTGGGCGTGCTGGGTATGGGTATAGCCCGGCATCACCGTGCCCACATGCGCGTCCGCCATGTCGATCGCGGTCTGCCGCAACTTGCCGACCACCTGCATCAGCGCGATCAGCCGTGCGCGCAGCGCCATGCGCCAGGCGGTCGTGTGCAGGTCGTTGCGGCTGCGCCCGGTGTGGAGCCGTCCGCCGGTATCGGCGCCGAGCGCCCCGATGATGTAGCGCTCGACGTAGGAATAGACGTCCTCGGCCTTGTAGTCGATCGTCAGCGCCTGCGGCCCGGTGGCTTTGAGCGTGCCCAGCACGTCGAGGATGCTGCGGATCGCCTCCTCGGACACGATCCCCCGGTCGGCGAGCATCAGGGCATGGGCCTGATGGATGCGCATCTCGTGGTCGAAGGTGTGCTTCAGCCCGGCCGCGACGCCGTAGGCGTAGTAGGAGGCAACGAGGCTCGGGGCAGGCTCCTTGGACAGCCGCTCGCGCAGCGAGACATCGCCGGTCTGGGTATTCTGCATGATGGAATTCCGCTGGTAAGAGGTGGCGACTGCCCGGTCCCGGGGGGGGTGGGACCGGGCAGCCCCGGTGCAGCCGAGATCAGTTGGCCGCTTTCAGGTCGTCGACGATCGCCTGCATTTCCGCCTGGCCCCAGGCCGCGGCCGCGGCCGGGTCCTCGCCCATCAGCACCACCCGCTGCACCACATCCGCCGGGATGTGCCGCGCGACGATCGAGCCGATGTAGGGATTGACCACGCCCGAGCGTACCACCTGGCCATCGACGAAGGTGGCGCCCGCCTCGGTCTCGAAGTCGAGGCCGTTGGAGGTGTCGAACGAGATCTCCGAGAAATCCGTCCGGCCGCCGATCATCGGCGTGCCCTGGGCAATGACATCGGCCTGGACCGACTGGATCGGCGGAACGATATGCGGGAAGGCCGTCAAGGCGAGGCCGACCAGCCGGTCACCGGTCGTGATGAACTTCACGAATTCACGTGCAGCTTCGTAGTTCTTGCCGCCGATCTCCTCCGAGGCCAGCGCGAAGCCGTTGGAATTGACGAACTTCACCCCGACGCCGCTCGGCCCGGCCGGATTCTCGGCGACTGCAGTCAGAGCGAGAAGCTCGGGAGTGTTGGCCTGCGCATTGGCGACCAGGCGCGGCGCATAGATGTCCTGGCCGACGCGGCCGGTCAGGTAGACGTTGATCATGTCGCCGTAGGAGTAGGAGCTGATCCCTTCGGGCGCGTAGGCCGCCATGTCGCGCAGAAACTCCAGCGCGCGGATCGTTCCCGGATTGTCGAACGTCACGTTGAGATCAGCGTCGAAGTAGGTGCCGCCTGCCGACCACATCAGATGCGACAGAAAGATGGTGGTCATGCGGTTTTTGCCGGCCGGAAACAGGTAGCCGAAGTTCTCGCCCTCGGTCAGCGCCTCGGCATTCGCCATCAGACCGTCCCAGTCCGTCGCCGGGGTAAGTCCCAGCTCCTCGAACATGTCGGTGCGGTAGAAGTACAGATTGAAGTTCTGCACCGTATAGGGGACGTCGTAGACCGATCCGTCCACCTCGACCAGCGCACCGGGCACATATTCATCCCGGCCGACCTCGTCGACGAGATCGTTGAGCGGACGGATATAACCGCGGCGGGCGAACTCGAACCGCTCCTCGGGCAGGAGCTTGAACACCTCGGGCATGGTGCGGGTGTTGATCGAGGCCATGACCTTCTGCAGCCGCCCGTCGGTGCTGATCACCTCCATCTCGATCTTGATGTCGGGATTAGCCGCCTCGAACTCGGCGATCGCGTTGTTGAAGAACTCGATGCTCGGCGGGTCGGTCTCGTTGTGCAGGAACCGCACCACCTGCTGCGCCGCAGCGCCAGAAGCGAAACCGCCGACCAGAAACCCGGCCGCAATCAGACCGCAAAGCGGCGCACCAAATCTCATGATGTCCTCCCAGACTTTTGCGGACCGCCCCATGGGCCGGCGATCCTTGGCCGGGAAGCTACCACTGGCGCCCAATGTGTCAATCGGATAGGAGGCATATGAGATATGCGGATTCCGGATGGGTATATGCTCGACCTCGCTGCGCTGCGCATCTTCGTCACCGCCGCCGAGAGCCGCAGCTTCTCGGTGGCAGCGGTGCGGCTGGGCGTCGCCCAGCCCACGGTCAGCAGGGTGGTGAAGCAGCTGGAAACGGACTGGCGCGAGCCGCTGTTCTACCGGACGGGGCGCGGGGTCGAGCTGTCGGAATTCGGCGAGATCGCCTATCGGCACGCGGGCGACCTGCTTGCCCATGCCGACCAGGTGCAGGTCGAGTTGCGCGAGACCAACCTCCGCCCCGTCGGCAAGGTGACGATCGGCGTGCCGCCCTCGCTGGTGGGCTCGGTCGTGCCGGCGCTGGCACAGGGCCTTGCCGCCGACGAGCCTGGCATAAGTCTGCGCGTGCGCGAGGGGTTCAGCGACCAGATCGACCGCTGGGTCAAGGACGGCTCGATCGAGATCGGGGTGGTCAGCGAGTACCGCGAGGCCGAGCAGCCCTTCCCTACCGATTTCTTCAGCTCGCCCCTGCTGCTGGCACGGATCCGCGGCGCGACGCCGATGCCACCGACCATGGACTTCGCCGAACTCGCGGGCAAATCGCTGGTCCTGCCCATCGCCCCCAACGGGCTGCGGCTCGCCGTCGATGCCATCGCCCGGCGCCTGCGGTTCGCCCTCGACGTGTTCGTCGATGCCGAATCCATCATCGCCCAGAAGATGGTGGCCGAGAAATGCGGCTGCTACATGATCAAGGCCGCCTACTCCCTGGACCCGGTCAAGGACGCGCATTTCGACACCAGCCTGATCGTCAACCCGAGCATCTGGCGCACGGTGGAGGTCTGCACCACGCAGACCCGCCCGCTTACCAAGACGATGCGCGTGGTGGCCGGGCGGATCGAGGCGATCCTGCGCGGCCTCCCCGGCCGTGCCGCCGCGCAGCCGCCGCGCGCGGGGGAGAATCCGGTGGCTCTTGCCGCCCCGATCGCTAGTCTCGCCGCCGACTGAAGCGCCGGGAGACGATGCGATGCCCAGCCGTGACCACGACGAGCCGCGGGGGGCGCTGGACGGCCTGCGGGTGCTCGACATGACCCGGATCCTCGCGGGCCCCACCTGCACGCAGATCCTCGGCGATCTCGGCGCCGAGATCATCAAGATCGAGAAGCCCGGCGCCGGCGACGACACCCGCCGCTGGGGGCCGCCCTACGTCACCGGCACCGACGGGACGCCGACGGAGGAATCGGCCTACTACCTCGCCGCCAACCGCAACAAGCGGTCGGTGGCGATCGACTTCACCCGGCCCGAGGGCCATGCGCTGATCCTGCGCCTGCTGGGCGGCTGCGACGTTCTGGCCGAGAACTTCAAGGCCGGCACGCTGGCGCGCCACGGCCTCGGCTACCCGGCGCTGGCAGAGCGCTTTCCCGCGCTCGTCTACTGCTCGATCACCGGCTTCGGCCAGACCGGGCCCTATGCCCCGCGGGCCGGCTACGACTATCTCGCGCAGGCGATGGGCGGGATCATGAGCATCACCGGCGAGCCCGAGGGCCCGCCGATGAAGGTCGGCGTGGGGATAGCCGACGTGACCACCGGCCTCTATGCGACCATCGGCATCCTCGCCGCGCTGCGCCACCGGGACGCGACCGGTCAGGGCCAGCACATCGACATGAGCCTGCTCGACACCCAGGTGTCCTGGCTGGTGAACGAGGCGACGAACTTCCTCGCGTCCGGCGAGCCGCCGCTGCGCCGTGGCAACGAGCATCCGAACATCGTGCCCTATCGCGTCTTCGCCACCGCCGACGGCCATGTCGTGCTCGCGGTCGGCAACGACGGCCAGTTTCGCCGGCTTTGCGCAATCGCCGGTATCCCCGCGCTGGCCGATGACCCACGTGCCGCCACCAACCCGGCCCGCGTCGCCAATCGCGTGCATGTCGATGCAGAAATCGGCCGCGCGCTGATGACCCGCCCCACTGCCGAGTGGCTGGCGCTGCTCGAGCCCGCCGGCGTTCCGGCGGGGCCTGTCAACACCATCGACCAGGTGTTCGAGGATCCCCAGGTGCTTGCGCGGGGCATGCGCATCGCCATGCCCTACCCCGCCGCTGCCTCGGGCCGGGTGGAGCTGGTGGGCAGCCCGCTCAAGCTCGGCGCCACACCGGTCAGCTACCGCCACGCGCCCCCGCGCGCCGGCGAGCACACGACCACGATCCTGCGCGAGCTCGCGGGCGTGACCGACGACGAGATCGACCAGCTGGCGGGCGCCGGCATCATCGCGGGCGAATAGGCCGGCAAGCGCGCGGCATGACCGAGAAGAAACGGGGGGAGGAAAGTGCAGGCTTCTGTTGCCAGGTGCCTGCGAACCCCGCCCGGACCGGCAAAGGCCCGGGACTTCAGGTTTCGGTCGTTGTTACCGCTTACGCGGCAGCGCGAACCGGAGCGAAGTTGTTGTTGGCAACTATACGCTTTGAGCCGATAACGGTGGCATCCTGCCGGGTAAAAGCAAACGCCTTTGAACGTCCGTCGATCCTGTTTCGGCCCCATCGTCCCCCAACAAGGGATGTTTGGTGGAGCCGCCGGGTACCGCCCCCGGGTCCGATCCGTCTATTACACGCGCGTTTATCACCATAGTCCCTTGCGGGACGTGGCAAATATAGTATGCGGCATCGATCGGGGAAAGGGGTGAAACCGCATGACCGAGCAGCCGGCGCAGATCATCCCGGTCAGCCTCCTCGGCGAGGGCGTGGCGGAGGAGGCACCGGCGCATGTCATCGCGCAGGGCTCCGGCCTCTCGCGGGTCTGGAACGCCTTCTCGGGCGAGGATGGCCGCTTCCATGTCGGCCACTGGCAGTCCGAGCCGGGCATCCGGCGGGTGAACTACACCGAAACCGAGCTCTGCGTGATCCTCGAGGGCCG
The DNA here is from genome assembly GCA_964383295.1 of uncultured Rhodovulum sp. Taxonomy (GTDB): domain Bacteria; phylum Pseudomonadota; class Alphaproteobacteria; order Rhodobacterales; family Rhodobacteraceae; genus Amaricoccus. The sequence goes on along the minus strand of CAYLHK010000133.1, from coordinate 2,330 downwards.
GGTGAAGCTCACCGACGCGGCCGGCGCCGTGGCCGAGTTCGGCCCGGGCGAGGCCTTCGTGATCGCCTCGGGATTCCGCGGCACATGGGAGTCCGTGGGCCGCGTCACCAAGATCTACGCCATCCTGGAGCCGGGCGCCTGATCGGCGCTTGCGCCGCCGTTAACGATCTTTCCTAGTCTTTCCAGCATGTTGATCGGCGTAACAAGTTGTTACGCCGATCACTGCCGATCTCAGGCCGCGGCGACGGCCCGCCGGGTCAGCACGCGCACGAGGTTGGCGCGGTATTCCGGCGTGCCGTGCAGGTCGCCGATCATGCCGTCGGCGTCGATGCTCAGTCCGGCCACCGCCTCGGGGGAGAAGTCGGCGGCAAGCGCCTCCTCGGCCGCGGTCCAGCGGAAGACCCCGTCATTCGAGGCGCCCGTTACCGCCACCCGCACCCCATCCGCGTACTGCGCCACGAAGACGCCGGTCAGCGCGAAGCGGGAGGCAGGCTGGACGAACTTCTGGTAGTTCGCACGCTGGGGGATCGGGAAGATCACCTCGGTGATGATCTCGCCCGGCTCCAGACCGGTGGTGAACAGCCCCTGGAAGAAGTCGTCCGCCGCGATCTCGCGGGCGTTGGTCACGATCGTCGCCCCCGATCCCAGCGCACCGGCCGGATAATCGGCCGAGGGATCGTTGTTGGCGAGGCTGCCGCCCACGGTGCCGCGGTTCCTGACCGCCGGGTCCCCGATCCGCGAGGCAAGATGCGCCAGCGCCGGATAATGCGCCGCCGCCTCACGGGCGACGACCGCATGCGGCGTGCCGCCCTTCACCCGCAACTCGCCCCCGGAGGCCGAGACGCCGCGCAGCTCGTCGATGCCGGCAAGACTGACCAGCGTGCCGGGGCTGGCCAGGCGCTGCTTGAGCGTAGGGATCAGCGTCTGCCCGCCCCCGAGCGCCTGGGCATCCTCGGCCGCCAGGGCCGCGACCGCCTCGGCGATGGTGGAGGGCTTCACGAAGTCAAAAGCGTACATGGTTTCTCTCCCTCCCGCGCGTCACGCGGCCGACTGGATTGCCGACCAGACGCGCGAGGGCGTCAGCGGCATGTCGATATGGCGAATGTCGTGCCCGCCGCGCTGCAGCGCGTCGATCACCGCATTGACGAGCGCGGGCGGCGAGCCGATGGCACCGGCCTCGCCGCAGCCCTTCACGCCCAGCGGATTGTGCGTGCAGGGCGTCTGGCAGGAATGATCCACCACGAAGCTCGGCAGATCGTCCGCCCGCGGCATGGCATAGTCCATGAACGAGCCCGACAGGAGCTGGCCGTTGTCGTCATAGACCGCGTGCTCCAGCAATGCCTGGCCGAGACCCTGGGCGATGCCGCCATGGACCTGGCCCTCGACGATCATCGGGTTCACCACATTGCCGAAATCGTCCGCGGCCGCAAACGAGGCGATGGTCACCTGCCCCGTCTCGGGATCGACCTCGACCTCGCAGGCATAGGCGCCGGCGGGATAGGTGAAATTGGCCGGGTCGTAGAAGGCCGTCTCCTCCAGCCCCGGCTCGAGGCTCTCGATCGGGTACTTGTGCGGCACATAGGCTGCCAGCGTCACGTCGCCCCAGGCGACCGACTTGTCGGTGCCCGCGATGGTGAATTTGCCATCCGCAAATTCGATGTCGCTGTCGGCGGCCTCCATCAGATGGGCGGCGATCTTCTTGGCCTTGGCGATGACCTTCTCGGTGGCGCGCACCATGGCCGAACCGCCGACAGCCAGCGAGCGCGAGCCATAGGTGCCCATGCCAAAGGGGATGCGCCCGGTGTCGCCGTGGACAATGTCCACCTGGTCCTCGCCGATCCCGAGCATGTCGGCGACCACCTGGGCGAAGGTCGTCTCATGGCCCTGGCCGTGGCTGTGGCTGCCGGTGAAGACCGTCACGCTGCCCGTGGCGTTCACCCGCAGCGTCGCGCTCTCGTAGAGGCCGGCGCGCGCGCCGAGCGAGCCCACGAGGCTCGAGGGCGCGATACCGCAGGCCTCGATGTAGGAGGCGATGCCGAGGCCGCGGAGCTTGCCCTTGGCCGCGCTCTGCGCTCGGCGACCCTCGAAACCCGCCAGGTCCGCGATCTCGGCCACCTTGTCCATCGTGGCGTCATAGTTGCCGATATCGTAGTTGACCGCGACCGGCGTCTGGTAGGGGAACTGGTCGGGCTGGATGAAGTTGCGCCGGCGCAGCTCCACCGGGTCGATCCCAAGCTCGTCGGCGGCCATGTCGATGACCCGTTCGATCTGGTAGGTGGCCTCCGGCCGCCCTGCCCCGCGATAGGCATCGACGGGGGTCGTGTTGGTGA
>CAYLHK010000132.1:0-8401 GCA_964383295.1 uncultured Rhodovulum sp. | reverse complement strand
CGTCTATTCCCACATCGTCGGCATCGACCTCGTGCGCACCGGCCCGGACGAGTTCTTCGTGCTGGAGGACAACTGCCGAACCCCCTCGGGCGTCAGCTACATGCTGGAGAACCGCGAGATCATGATGCGGATGCTGCCCGAGCTCTTCCGCTCGTCGCGCATCGCCCCGGTGGACGACTATCCCGACAAGCTGCGCCGCACCCTTGCCTCGGTCGCGCCCGCCACGGCCGGCGGTGATCCGGTCAGTGTGGTCCTCTCGCCCGGTGCCTTCAACAGCGCCTATTACGAGCACTCGTTCCTTGCCGACCAGATGGGCGTTGAGCTGGTCGAGGGGCAGGACCTGTTCGTCGAGGGCGACTTCGTGTTCATGCGCACCACGGAAGGCCCGAAGCGGGTGGACGTGATCTATCGCCGCATCGACGACAGCTTCCTCGATCCGCTCTGCTTCCGTCCGGATTCGATGCTCGGCGTGCCCGGGTTGATGAACGTCTACCGCTCGGGTGGCGTCGCCATCGCCTCGGCCCCCGGTGCGGGCGTGGCCGACGACAAGGCCGTCTACATCTACGTCCCCGCGATGATCCGTTTCTATCTCGGCGAGGAGCCGATCCTGAACAACGTCCAGACCTGGAAATGCGCCGATCCCAAGGACCGCCAGTACGTGCTGGAGAATCTCAAGGACCTGGTGGTCAAGGAGGTGCACGGCTCGGGCGGCTACGGGATGCTGGTGGGGCCGAAATCCACCAAGGAGCAGATCGCGGCCTATGCCGAACGCATCAAGGCCGACCCCGCCGACTTCATCGCCCAGCCAACGCTGGCGCTCTCCACCTGCCCGACCTTCGTGGGCGAGGGGCTGGCGCCGCGGCACGTGGACCTGCGGCCCTATTGCCTGGTGGGGCGCGAGGTGCATCTCTGCCCCGGCGGGCTGACGCGCGTGGCGCTGACCGAAGGATCGCTCGTCGTGAACTCGTCGCAGGGCGGCGGGGTCAAGGACACCTGGGTGCTGGCGGACTGATATGCTGAGTCGTACCGCGGAAAACCTCTACTGGCTCGCCCGTTACATGGAGCGGGCCGAGACCATGGCCCGCCTGCTCGAGGTCGGCTATCGCATGGCGCTCATGCCCTCGGCGGGCGCCGGCTATCGCAACGAATGGGCGTCGCTGGTCGCCGCCGCCGGCTCGTCCGAGGGGTTCGAGGCGAAGTTCGGCGAGACCTTCCTGCAGCGAGACGTCGAGACCTGGCTGTTCTTCGACCGCGACAACCCGTCCTCGGTCATCTCCTGCATCGAGCTGGCCCGCCACAATGGACGCGCCATGCGCACGGCGCTGACCACCGAGATGTGGGACGCGCTGAACGGCGCCTATCTGGAGCTGCGCGAGATCGAGCGCCGGCCGCGCTCGGAGAGCCCGCTGCCGCAGCTCTGCGATTGGACCAAGCGCCAGGGTGCGTTGTTCCGCGGTACCACCGAGGGCACGCATCTGCAGAACGACGGCTACGATTTCCTCAGCATCGGCCGGTTCCTGGAGCGCGGCGACAACACGGCGCGCCTGCTGGACGTGAAGTACTACGTCCTGCTGCCAAGGACCGATATGGTTGGGGGGAGTGTCGATACCTATCAGTGGACGACGCTTCTGCGCGCGCTCTCGGCCTATCGGGCGTTCCACTGGACCTACAAGGGCGAGTATAATCCGCGCAAGATCGCGCATTTCCTCATCCTGAACCGGGCCTGCCCGCGGTCGCTGATGCACTGCCTGCAGTATCTCGACATGCATCTGGGCCGCCTCTCGACGGCTTACGGCCGCAAGACCTCGGCCCACGACCGGCTGCGCCTGATCTATGGCGAGCTTGCCGAGGCCCAGGTGGACGACATCGTCAACGAGGGTCTGCACGAGTTCCTGACCCGCTTCATCCACCAGAACGGCGCGCTCGGCCTCGATCTCGCCGACAGCTATCTGTTCGGGACGCCCTGAGATGCGCCTGCACGTCCGTCATGCCACCACTTACACCTACGACCGGCCGGTGCGGTTCCTCGCGCAGAGCCATCGGATGACGCCGGCCGACAATGCCGGGCAGCGGGTGCTCGGCTGGGAGGTGCGCGCCGAGAGGGCGGCCTTCGGGGCGCGCTTCGTCGACGGGGCGGGGGACCATGTCTCGACGATGACGCTGCACGGGCCGGTCGAGCGGATCGAGGTGGTGGTCGAGGGCACGGTCGAGACGACCGACACCGCCGGCGTGCTGCGCGGCCACCGCGAGGTGATCTCGCCGCGGGCCTATCTGCGCGCCTCGGCGGCGATCAAGGCGAACGGGGCGCTGACCACACTGAAGGACGAGGCGCTGCGCGCGGCGGGCGATGCGGACGAGCTGGCGCGCGCGCATATGCTGGCCTCGGCGGTCACCGAGGCGATTGCCTACCGGCCCGGCGCGACGCATGCCCATACCACCGCCGCCGAGGCGCTGGAGAAGGGCGAGGGCGTGTGCCAGGACCATGCCCATGCGCTGATCGCGATCGCCCATGCCGCCGACCTGCCCGCGCGCTATGTGAGCGGCTATCTGTTCACCCGCGACGATGGCGAGCCGGAGGAGGCGAGCCATGCCTGGGCCGAGATCCACATTGCGGGGCTCGGCTGGGTAGGCTTCGATGCCGCCAACGCCTGTTGTCCCGATGCGCGCTACATCCGGCTGGGCTCGGGACGCGACGCGCTTGCCGCGGCTCCGATCCGCGGGATCTCCGGCGGGACCGGCGTCGAGGCGCTCGACGTCTCGGTGATCGTCAACGCGCAGCACCAGCAGTAGGAGGCGGATGTGACCTATTGCGTCGGCCTTCTGGTCGAAGCGGGCATTGTGATGCTGTCGGACACCCGCACCAACGCGGGGATCGACAACATCGCCACCTACCGCAAGATGTTCACCTTCGAGGTGCCGGGCGAGCGGGCGATAGTGCTGGCGACCTCGGGCAATCTCTCGATCACCCAGACGGTGCTGGCCAAGCTGCAGCATGCGATCGAGGACGAGGAGGCGACGCCCGCAACCTCGATCCTGCGCGCCGAGACCATGCTCGATGTGGCCGAGATCGTCGGGCGGACGCTCTTCGAGGTCAGCAGCACGATCGGCGACCGGATGAGCAAGATGGGTCAGTCGGCGAGTGCGCTGATGCTGCTCGGCGGGCAGCGGCGGGGCGGGGAGATGCGGCTGTTCCTGATCTATCCGGAGGGCAACTTCATCGAGGCGACCGAGGACACGCCCTATCTGCAGATCGGCGAGCACAAGTACGGCAAGCCGATCCTCGATCGGGTGGTGACGCGGGCGACCTCGCTGGAGGAGGGGCGCACGGCGGTGCTGCTGTCGATGGATTCGACCCTGCGCTCCAACCTCTCGGTGGGCATGCCGCTGGATCTGGCCATCCTGCCGGCCGGGGGCTGCCACTTCGAGACCCGCACCCGGATCATGGCCGGCGACCCCGAGTTTTCCGCCATGTCCGAGGCCTGGAGCCGGACCCTGCGCGAGGGTTTCCAGAACATGCCGTGAGCGCGGCTGTTCGAGCGCGGACAAATCGGCATCCCATTGGAATCGCTGAGGGAACGGATCTGCGTTAACCCGAGCGAAACCTCTGTTCATCTTTGAGCCGCATCCGGCGCGGAACGGGTGGCGCCCTGCGGTCAAGGTGTTGAAAACATGGACGCTGCGGCGTTAACGAATGGCGCGCGGCTGGCGCCGCGGGCGGCCTTTGCCGCCATATAGCGCGCGCGGTGCGCGCATTCCTCTTTGCTGGCTGCGCGCGTTCGCGCGCAGCTGACTGCTCTCCAGGTAAGCTTTCCTGTATGAAATCAGCGCGCAGACTTTGGCGCGGCTGTCACGGCCCCGGGCCGAAGGCGACCGCGTGCATGATCCGTCCGGGCAGGAGCGTGAGCAGGAAGGCGACGACCAGCCCGCCGAAGAAGAGGCCGCGCATGGCGTCCTGGTGCCGCGCCACGTCACCGCGGTGGGCGCGGATCAGCGCCAGCGGCAGCACGATCAGCACATAGGCCGAGATGCCATGGATGGGGCCGAAGGGGCCGATCCAGTTGTCGAGCGCGCCCTCGCCATGGATCAGGAGCGAGGACAGCGCCACGGTCGCCATCAGGCCCGCCCAGATCCAGCCGAGGCTGCGGTGCGGCAGCGTCCCCTTGGGCGCCAGGAGCTGGACGATGCCGAGCACTAGCGCGGCGGCTGCGGCAAGGGCATGCACGCGGATCGCGAGCGAGGCATCAAGAAGGGAGGCGAAAGCCATGGGGCGGGCCTCGGCAGATTTCTCAACCTGGGGTAGATCAGGTTTATCCGCGCAGGGCATCCCCGATCAAGCTGCACGGAAAGGGCAGAGGTTCTTGCCAGCGGGGGGTGGGTGGCTAGGATGGGCTTCCCGTCCCCGAGGCCCGCATCCCCGTGATCTCGCACCAGTATCGCTGCATCTTCGTGCATCAGCGCAAGGCCGCGGGCACGACGGTCAAGGCGCTGTTCCCCGATGCCGTGGGCCGCGACCGGGGGCGGTTCAACGAGGGTGTGCTCGATCCCGCCTGGCGGCAGGACGAGGCCCCGGTGCGCGACTATCTGAAGTTCACCGTGGTGCGGAACCCCTGGGACCGGTTCGTCTCGGGCTGGCAGTACTGTGCCTCGACCCGCGACCGGCCGATCGGGGACGTGCTGGCAAACCTGCCGCGGGAGCGGCTGATCGACAGCATTCTGGCGCCGGGGGCCAGCGGCATGGCGCGCCGCGCCTATGGGCGTGAGCTCTGGCAACGCCGCGTGGCGGCGGCGAAGTTCGCGCTCAGCTCCGTGGGGCCGGCGCGTTGGGGGCGGCGGGTGCTCGATCAGGGGCATGACTATCGCCACGTCACTCGCCAGCAGGTCGAGAGCCTGGTGCTGCCCGACGGCAGGCTGGCGGTCGACCGGGTGATCTTCTTCGAGCGGCTGGAGGAGGGGCTGGAGGCGCTGGCCCGCGACGTCGGGCTGCCGCTGGAGGCGGTGCCGCGGATGAAGGGACGTCGCGCGGGCGACGACTACCGCCGCCATTTCGACGCTGAGGCGCGGGCGCTGTTCGAGGCCGCCTTCGCGCGCGACATCGCCATGTGGGGGTATGATTTCGACAGCGGGTTGCCGGCGGCGCTGCGGTGAGGCGTGGGCCGGGGCGAGGAGCGCCCGGTTCAATCGTCCCGCCCGGCGCGCTTGCGCCGGGCCGCGCCCGACCCGCCCCGTCACGCCGGAGGCGTGCCTTCGGCACGACGCGGGCGCGGCCCTTGTTGCCTGGGCCCAGCCGCGGGACGGGGGCCTCAGTCGTCGAGGATCAGCACATCCGCCGGGTCGAAGCCGGGGCTGACCTGTTCATCCTCTCGCGGCGGCGGGGCGCCTGCGGTGTTGAACATGTCGAAGGCGACCGTCTGCGTCCCGAGATCGAGACGCACCCGCACCACCGAGCCGAGGAAGTCGACCGAGGCGACGCGGCCCGTGAGCGACAGCGGGCGCGGCGTGGCGGACGGCGAGAGCGCCTCGGGCCGGATCGCGACCGAGAGCCGGCTGCCTGCCGCGCGCTCGATCGGGCGGCCGAGGACCAGCGCCTGGCCGTCGACGGTGATCGCCCCCGACGCGGGATCGGTGACGACGGCCTCGAGCAGGTTCAGCGTGCCGACGAAACCGGCGACGAAGCGCGTCGCGGGGCGCGTGTAGATCGCGGCGGGATCGCCGATCTGTTCGATGTTACCGGCGTTCATCACCACGATGCGGTCGGACATCGACAGGGCTTCTTCCTGGTCGTGGGTCACGTAGATCGTGGTGATGCCGAGCTCGCGCTGGATGGCGCGGATCTCCTCGCGCAGCGAGATGCGGATCTTGGCGTCGAGCGCCGAGAGCGGCTCGTCGAGCAGCAGCACGGTGGGGCGGATGGCCAGGGCGCGGGCGAGTGCCACGCGCTGCTGCTGCCCGCCGGAGAGCTGGAACGGATAGCGGCTGCCGAGGTCGGGCAGCTTGATCAGCGCCAGCATCTCGGCGACGCGGGCGTCGATCTCGGCGCGCGGGCGGCCGGCGACCCTGAGGCCGAAGGCCACGTTCTGGGCGACGGTCAGGTTGGGGAAGAGCGCATAGGCCTGGAACACCATGCCGATCTTGCGCTCGTTCGGCTTCAGCCGGACGACGTCGCGCCCGTCGATGCGGATCGTGCCGCTCGAGGGTGTCTCGAAGCCCGCGACCATGCGCAGCGTGGTGGTCTTGCCGCAGCCCGAGGGTCCGAGGAAGGAAACGAACTCGCCCTGTTCGACGGCGAGGTTGAAGCTCTTCACCACATGGGTGAGGCCGTAGAATTTCTCGAGGTTCTGGATTTCCAGGAAGGCCATCGTCAGCGTTTCACCTGAGTGTGTTTCTGGAAGCGGGTGACGAGCTGGATCAGCCCCATGCAGGCCCAGGTGATCGCGAAGGCGATCACGGCGAGCGCCGCCGGCTCGTAGGCCTTGTTCGACCCCATCAGCTGCAGATAGGGGCCGAAGGCGGGCCGGTTCAGCAGCGCCGCCATGACGAATTCGCCGAGCACGATGGCGAAGGTGAGGAAGGCGCCCGAGAGCACCGCCACCAGCACGTTGGGCAAGATCACGCGCGCCATGATTGTGAACCAGCCGGCGCCGAGGCTCTGCGCCGCCTCGGTCAGCGTGCGCACGTCGATGGTGCGCAGGCCGGTGTCGACGGCGCGGTACATGTAGGGCAGCGCCAGCGTCGTATAGCCGAAGAGCAGCAGCAGGTTGGTGCCCGTCGACGAGCCGGTCAGCGGCAGGAAGGAGGAGGTGTTGTAGAGGCGGATATAGCCGAAGACGATCACGATCGGCGGGATCACCAGCGGCAGCAGCGTGATGAACTCGACGAAGGGGCGCAGGCGCGGCAGGTAGAGCCGCACCCAGTAGGCGGTGGGCACGACGATCAGGATGCCGAGCACGATGGTCAGGAGCGCCATGACCGTCGAATAGGCGAAGGTGGCCTGGAACTGCGGGTCCGCCAGCACGACCCGGTAGGCGTCGAGCGAATAGACCCCGCGGCGCATGCGCAGCGAGAACTCGGTCATCCCCGCCAGCGGCAGGATGAAGTAGGCGACCCCGAAGAGCAGCACGACCCAGGCGAAGACCCTGTTCACCTCAGCCACCTCTCGGAGCGGGCGCGCAGCCAGATCGAGAGCGCGTTGGCGACGCCGGCGATCACCACCATGCCGAGCGCCAGCGCGTAGCCGAGGCCGGGGCTGCCGAGCACGTCGCCGCGGATCTGTGCAAACAGCAGGATCGGCGCGATGTTGAGCGAGGAGCCGGTGAGCGCGATGGCGGTGGCCACGGCGCCGAAGGCATTGGCGAAGAGGAGCGCGAAGCAGCCCAGGATCGAGGGGAACAGGATCGGCAGGGCGACCATGCGGATGTACTGGAAGCCGCTGGCGCCGAGGGTTTCCGCCGCCTCGCGCCATTCGCGCTTCAGCCCGTCCAGGGCGGGCGCGATGATGAGGATCATCAGCGGGATCTGGAAGAAGAGATAGGTGATGATCAGGCCCTGCGTGCTCAGCAGGTTGAACCCGTAGGCGCGCAGGTTGATGCCGAACTCCGAGCGCAGCCAGAGCGTCACCAGCCCCGCGGGGCCCAGCGTCGCGATGAAGGCGAAGGCCAGCGGCACGCCGGCGAAGTTCGAGGCAACGCCCGAGAAGGTCATCAGCGGCGAGCGCATCCGTCCGGGCAGGCCGCCGTGGATCACCGCCGCCGCCATGCCGAGGCCCATGGCGCAGCCGATCAGCGCCGACCAGAAGCTGATGCGGATCGAGACCCAGTAGGCGTTGCGGATCGAGGGCGTATTGAGCCCGAGGATGTGCTCGAGCGTGAAGCTGCCGTCCGTGGCGCGGAAGGCCCCGAAGACGATGTAGAGCGTGGGCAGGATCAGAAAGAGCCCGGTGAACAGCAGAAAGGGCGCCACTCCGACCCAGCGGAGGGGGGCGAATTCGCGGGAGGGGGCGGTTGAGCTCAACGGAATGACAGGCCCCGGGCGCGTTCAGCGCCCGGGGCCACTGCGATCAGTCGACGACGTCGGCGCCGACCACGGCATCCCAGCCGCTCACGACCACGTCACGGTTGGCGTTCTGCTGCTCGATGGTCGGGAAGACCGCCGCCTCATAGGCCTCGGCCGGGGGCAGCGCGTCGAGCAGCTCCTGCGGGACGACGCCGCGGGCGACCATGTCGTTGAAGCGAATCGGATGGCAGTAGCCGGCGAGCCAGCCGAGCTGACCCTCGTCGGAATAGAGGTACTCCATCCAGAGCCTGGCGGCATTGGGCTGCGGCGCATAGGCGCTGATCCCCTGCACATAGACGCCGGCGAGCACGGCGTCCGACGGCACCACCACCTCGGCCGGCGGGTTGCCCTG
>CAYLHK010000131.1:0-8491 GCA_964383295.1 uncultured Rhodovulum sp. | reverse complement strand
GCAGTATCTGGAGGTCGGCATCGGGCCGGACGCGGAGATCTTCTCCAAGGCGCAGGTGCTGTCCTCGGTTGGCACCGGCGCCGAGATCGGGCTGCATCCGATCTCGAAATGGAACAACCCCGAGCCCGAGGTGGTTCTGACGGTCTCGTCCGCGGGGCGGATCGTGGGTGCGACGCTCGGCAACGACGTGAACCTGCGCGACGTGGAGGGGCGGTCGGCGCTGCTCTTGTCGAAGGCCAAGGACAACAACGGCTCCTGTGCGATCGGTCCGATGATCCGTCTGTTCGACGCCGGCTTCGGTCTCGACGACGTGCGCGCGGCCGAGCTGACGCTGACCGTCGAGGGGCCAGAGGGCTATGTGCTGACCGGGCATTCCTCGATGCGGGAGATCAGCCGCGACCCGGCCGATCTGGTGGCCCAGGCGATCGGGCGGCACCATCAGTATCCCGACGGGTTCATGCTGTTCCTCGGCACGCTCTTCGCCCCGACCGAGGACCGCGACCACCCGGGCGAGGGCTTCACCCACAAGGTCGGCGATCGTGTGACGATCGAGGCCGAGGGCTTTGGCAAGCTCGTCAACACCGTGCGCCTGTCGACCGAATGCCCGCCCTGGACGTTCGGCGTCGCCGCGCTGATGCGAAACCTGAGTGCAAGGAACCTGCTGTGACCGATACACCCGCCGTTGAGCCCCGCCTGCATGGCAAGCACCTGATCGCCAGACGCTGGAGTGGCGGCGAGAAGGCGTTCACCTCTTCCCCGGCACATGGCCCGGCACGGGAGTTTGCCGTAGGCACGCCCGCGGACGTCGACGCCGCCTGCCGGGCGGCCGAGGAGGCGTTCCTGACCTACGGCTATTCGACCCGCGCCGAGCGCGCGGCGTTTCTCGAGCGCATCGCCGACGAGATCGAGGCGCGCGGAGCGGAGATCACCGCGATCGGCACGCAGGAGAGCGGCCTGCCGGCGGCGCGGCTCGAGGGCGAGCGGGGTCGCACCACCGGGCAGCTGCGGCTGTTCGCGAAGACGATCCTGGCGGGCGATTACCTCGACCGGCGCCACGACGCGGCGCTGCCCGAGCGCAAGCCGGCGCCGCGGCCGGACATGAAGCTGGTGCAGCGCCCGGTCGGGCCGGTGGCGGTCTTCGGGGCGTCGAACTTCCCGCTCGCCTTCTCCACCGCGGGGGGCGACACGGCGGCGGCGCTGGCGGCGGGCTGCCCTGTGGTTGTGAAGGGGCATTCGGCCCATCCGGGCACCGGCGAGATCGTCGCGCAGGCGATCGAGGCGGCGATCGCGGCGACGGGCATGCCGGCCGGGGTCTTCTCGTTGATCCAGGGCGGCAATCGCGCGGTCGGCGAGGCGCTGGTGCAGCATCCGGCGATCCGGGCCGTGGGCTTCACCGGCTCGCTGGGCGGGGGGCGCGCGCTCTTCAACCTGTGTGCGGCGCGCCCGGATCCGATCCCGTTCTTCGGCGAGCTCGGTTCGGTCAACCCGGTCTTCCTGCTGCCCGGTGCGCTGGCCGAACGGGCGCAGGCGATCGCCGAGGGCTGGGCGGCGTCGCTGACCATGGGGGCGGGGCAGTTCTGCACCAACCCGGGCGTCGTCGTCGCGATCGAGGGGCCGGAAGTGGAGGCCTTTGCCGAGGCGTCGAAGGGGGCGCTCGGCCGGGTCCAGGCCCAGACCATGCTGACCGACGGGATCGCCCAGGCCTTCCGTTCGGGGCGTGACCGGATCGAGGCAGCCGGCGGCGTGAGCAAGCTGGTGAACGGCGAGGGTGATACGCGCACGGCGGCGCCGGCGCTGTTCGCGACCACGGCGGGGACATGGCTCGGCAATCCCGATCTCGGCGAGGAGGTCTTCGGGCCGCTCGGCATGATCGTCACCTGCCGGGACGACGAGGAGATGCTCGCGGTGGCGCGGTCGCTGCACGGGCAGCTGACCTGCACGCTGCACACGGGCGAGGGGGATCTGCCGCTGGCCCGCAAGCTGGTGCCGATCCTCGAGCGCAAGGCGGGGCGGATCCTCGGGGACGGCTTCCCCACGGGGGTCGAGGTGGCGGATGCCATGGTCCATGGCGGCCCGTACCCGGCTTCGACCAACTTCGGCGCCACCTCGGTCGGCACCATGTCGATCCGCCGCTTCCTGCGGCCGGTCTGCTACCAGAGCCTTCCCGACGCACTGCTGCCGGCCGACCTTCTCTGAGGTGGTGGCGCCAGGATTCCCGCGCGCGGGAATCCTGGCAATATGCTGATATGAAATGTAAAAGCTCCGGGCGTTAACCCGGGGTTCACCTGTCGGAGGCGCCCTGTTGGGCGCCATCCGGCTCGCGCGGTGTGCGCATTGTTTTTGCCTGGCGCAGGCCTGTGGGCCTGCGCTGGCGGGGCGCCCAAAGCCCCCGCACCCCAGGCCCTGCTCTCCAGGTTTCTAGCCGGAAGGGGGCGCGAGGGGGATGATGGCTTTGGAAACGGTCAAAGGATCTGCTGGCGCAGGTTTCGGTTTCGGGATATTCCGAAAGAAACGAAACCTGCGGAGTAAAGCATGTTCCTCTCGGCACGGCAGGCGAGGATTGTTGAGGCGGCCAAGGCCCATGGGCGGGTTCTCGTCGATGATCTGGCCGCGACCTTCGGGGTTTCGCCGCAGACGATCCGCAAGGATCTCAATGACCTCTGCGACCGGCGCCTGCTGACCCGCATTCACGGCGGGGCGGTTTACCCGGCGGGGCGCGAGAACCTGGAATACGAGGCGCGCCGCCGGATCGCGGCTACCGAAAAGGCGGCAATCGGCCGCGCCGCCGCCGCGATCATCCCGGACCGGGCGTCGCTGTTCATCAATATCGGCACCACCACCGAGGCGGTCAGTGACGCGCTTCTGGGTCACTCCGGTCTGATGGTGATCACTAACAACATTAATGTTGCCAACAGGATGCGGGTTCTTCCCGGCATCGAGGTGGTGATCGCGGGTGGGGTGGTGCGCGGATCGGACGGCGGCGTCGTCGGCGAGGCGGCGGTCGATTTCATCCGCCAGTTTCGCATGGACTATGCCGTTATCGGTGCCTCGGCAATTGACGCCGATGGTGCGTTGCTCGACTTCGACTTTCGCGAGGTGAAGGTGGCGCAGGCGATCCTCGCCAATGCCCGGCATGTGATCCTGGTGTCTGATTCCACCAAGTTCGAGCGCAGCGCGCCGGTGCTGATCGGCCATATATCGCAGGTGCAGACCTTCATCACCGACAGCTGCGCGCCGGAGTCGGTACGGCGCATCTGCGCGGAGTCGGATGTGCGGCTTATCGAAACCTCCGTCCCCGGCGCGTCAGCGCTTGACTTTCGAGATGGCTTCGAACAGGGTTCGATTAACCAAGAATAATTTTCGTATCTGCAGTGATGTGCTGCGGTGCGAAGTCCGGGGAGGAACGATGGCCAAGGGCCATCCCTACGACGTCTTCGTCATCGGCGGGGGCGTGAACGGCTGCGGGATCGCGCGCGATGCCGCGGGGCGCGGCTTCTCCGTCTACCTGGCCGAGATGGACGACCTCGCGAGCGGGACGTCGTCGCGCTCGACCAAGCTGGTGCACGGCGGCCTGCGGTATCTCGAGCACTACGAGTTCCGGCTGGTACGCGAGGCGCTGCGCGAGCGCGAGGTGCTGTGGCGCAATGCACCCCACATCATCCGCCCCATGCGCTTCGTGCTCCCGCATCACGCTGGGCTGCGGCCGGCCTGGATGTTGCGGCTGGGGCTGTTCGCCTATGACCATCTCGGGGGCCGCGGGCGGCTGCCGGGCACACGAGGGCTGGAGCTTGCAACTGATCCCGCGGGCCGGCCGCTCAAGCCGGAGTTCCTGCGGGGCTTCGAGTATTCGGACTGCTGGGTGGACGATGCCCGGCTCGTGGTGCTGAACGCGCGCGACGCCGCCGATCGCGGGGCCGAGATCGCGACGCGCACACGGGTCGTGGGCGCGCGTGCGGTCGAGGGCGGCTGGCTCGTGGAGGTCGAGGACCGGGCCGGCGGCGCGCGCAGCACCGTGGCCGCACGGATGCTGGTGAACGCGGCCGGGCCGTGGGTCGATGCGGTGCCGGGCGAGAGGGACGGGGCCTCGGTACGGCTGGTGCAGGGCAGCCATATCGTCGTGTCGCGGCTGTTCGAGGATCCGCGCGCCTTCATCTTCCAGAACGCCGATGGGCGCGTGGTCTTCGCCATCCCCTACGAGGATAACTTTACGCTGATCGGCACCACCGACCGCGACTACCAAGGGGATCCGGCGGCGGTGGCGGCGAGCGGCGAGGAGATCGCCTATCTGTGCGAGGCGGCGAGCGGTTATCTCGCGGTTCGGCTGCGGCCGCGCGACGTGGTGTGGTCTTTCTCCGGCGTTCGCCCGCTGATCGACGACGGCTCCAGCAAGGCGCAGGAGGCGACGCGCGACTATCTCCTGCGCAGCGACCCGGCCCCGGCGCCGCGGGTCACGGTCCTCGGCGGCAAGATCACCACCTATCGGCGGCTGTCCGAGGCGGTGATGACCGCGGTCGAGGCGCAGATCGGGCGCCGCGGCTCCGCCTGGACGGCCGAGGCGCCGCTGCCGGGCGGAGACTTCGACACCGGCGGGTTCGCGGACGTGGTGGGGGCGCTGACCGGCGCGCACCCCTGGCTGGAGGCCGGCCATGCGCGGCGGCTGGTGCGGCTCTACGGGACGCAGGCCATGGCAGTGATCGGGTCGGCGGCGAGCGCGCGCGATCTCGGGCGGGTGTTCGGGGCCGACCTGACCGAGGCGGAGCTGGCCTATCTGATCGAGCGCGAATGGGCGCGCACGCCCGAGGACGTGCTGTGGCGGCGCACCAAGCTCGGCCTGAGATTCACGCCAGCCGAGGCGGAGACCCTGGCCGAGGCCATGGGGGCAGCGGGGCCGATGATGGAGGCGGTCGGGTGATGCTGGAGCTGCGCGAGGTCAGCCGGACGGTGGATGGCGAGCGGCATGTCGATCATGTCTCGCTGGCGCTGGGGCAGGGGACGCTGAACGTGCTGCTCGGGCCGACGCTCTCGGGCAAGACCTCGCTGATGCGGCTGATGGCCGGGCTCGACCGGCCGAGCGCGGGCCAGGTGCTGGTCGATGGGCGGGACGTGGCGGGCGTGCCGGTGCAGAAGCGCAACGTCGCCATGGTCTACCAGCAGTTCATCAACTATCCGGCGATGACCGTTTACGAGAACATCGCCTCACCGCTGCGCGTCGCCGGCGTCGGCCGGCCGGAGATCGACCGCGAGGTGCGGCGGGCGGCGGATCTGCTGCGGCTCGGGCCGATGCTGCAGCGGCTGCCGCTGGAGCTGTCGGGCGGGCAGCAGCAGCGCACGGCGATCGCGCGGGCGATCGTGAAGAAGGCGGGCCTGGTGCTGCTCGACGAGCCGCTGGCTAATCTCGACTACAAGCTGCGCGAGGAGCTGCGCGCCGAGCTGCCGAAGATCTTCGCGGAATCGGGCGCGATCTACGTCTATGCCACCACCGAGCCGACCGAGGCGCTGCTGCTCGGCGGCAATACCGCGACCCTGCACCGGGGCCGCGTGACCCAGTTCGGGCCGACGATCGAGGTATTTCGCCGCCCGCGCGACCTGATCACCGCCCGCAGCTTTGCCGATCCACCGCTCAACACCATGGGCGCGGTCAAGCGGGCGGGCGTCTTCGCGCTGGAGGGGGGCGTGGAGATCGCCGTACCGGCAGAGCTCGGCGCCGTGGCCGACGGACCCTGCACCATCGGCTTTCGCGCCCATCACCTCGGGCTCACGGCACAGGGGCCGGCCTCGGTGACGATGCCGGCGGAGGTGCAGGTCAGCGAGATCACCGGCTCGGAGAGCTACATTCACGTGCTCTGCGGGGGCGCGCGCTGGGTGCTGCTGGCGCCGGGCGTGCACAACTTCGAGCCAGGCGCGCGGATCCATGTGCATCTCGACACCCGCCATATCCTGGTTTTCGACCCAGCCGGGCTGGCGGTGACGCCGGCGCCGCCGATCGCTGCGTGAGGGGGGGGGAGATGGCGCGCATCGAGCTCGACCATATCCGCCACAGCTACCTCGCCCATCCGGCATCGGAGGCCGACTATGCGCTGAAGGAGGTGGATCACACCTGGCAGGATGGGGGCGCCTATGCGCTGCTGGGCCCCTCCGGCTGCGGCAAGACGACGCTGCTCAACATCATCTCGGGGCTGATCCAGGCGTCCGAGGGGCGGCTGAAGTTCGACGGGCGCGATGTGACGGGCCTGTCCACCGAGGCGCGCAACATCGCGCAGGTGTTCCAGTTCCCGGTCGTCTACGACACGATGAGCGTCTACGACAATCTGGCCTTCCCGCTGCGCAACCGCGGCGTCGACGAGGCGCATGTGGATCGGCGCGTCCGCGAGATCCTGGCGATGATCGACCTGAATGCGCCGCCCGACCGGCGGGCGCAGGGGTTGAGCGCCGACCAGAAGCAGAAGATCGCGCTCGGCCGCGGGCTGGTGCGCTCGGATGTCAGCGCGATCCTCTTCGACGAGCCGCTGACGGTGATCGACCCGCAGATGAAATGGGAGCTGCGCTCGCAGCTGAAGCAGCTGCACAAGCGCTTCGCCTATACGATGATCTACGTCACCCACGACCAGACCGAGGCGCTGACCTTCGCCGACCGGGTGGTGGTGATGTTCGAGGGCGAGATCGTGCAGGTGGGCACGCCCGAGGAGCTGTTCGCGCGACCCGAGCATACCTTCGTCGGCTATTTCATCGGCTCGCCGGGCATGAACGTGCTGCCGGTCGAGATCGAGGGCAACCGGGCGCGGCTGGCGGGGCAGGTCATCGACCTGCCGGGGCATCCGCGGGCGGCGGGGACCGGGCTCGAGCTCGGCATCCGGCCGGAGTTCGTGCGCTTGGGCGCGGAGGGGATGCCGGTCGTCGTGCGCCGCGTCGAGGACCTGGGCCGGCACAAGGTTGTCTGGGCCGCTCTGGGCGATCGCGAGATCGCGGCAATCCTCGGTGAGCACGTGCCCGTGCCCGCCGATCCGCACGTGCGCTTCGACCCGGCGGGGATCAACGTCTACGCGCAGTCCCGGCGCGTCCCGATGGAGGCGTGAGCGGATGACCAAGACCGAGAACAACCGCGCCTGGTTCTTCGTGCTGCCGGTGCTGATCCTCGTCGCCTTCAACGCGATCATCCCGCTGATGACGGTGGTGAACTACTCGGTGCAGGAGAGCTTCGGGGGCAACGTCTTCTTCTTCGAGGGGGCGCGGTGGTTCGAGCAGGTGCTGACCTCCGAACGCTTCCACGCCGCGCTCGGCCGCCAGCTCGCCTTCACCTCCATCATCCTGCTGATCGAGGTGCCCCTGGGCGTCGCAATCGCACTCTGCATGCCGCGCAAGGGGATCTGGGTGTCGGTCTGCCTGGTGCTGATGGCGCTGCCGCTCTTGATCCCCTGGAACGTGGTGGGCGCGATCTGGAACATCTTCGCCCTGCCGGAGCTCGGCCTGCTCGGGCGGGTGCTGAACGGCATCGGGTTCAACTACAACTTCACCCGCGACGTGGCCTCGGCCTGGTTCACCATCGTGC
The DNA here is from genome assembly GCA_964383295.1 of uncultured Rhodovulum sp. Classification (GTDB taxonomy): domain Bacteria; phylum Pseudomonadota; class Alphaproteobacteria; order Rhodobacterales; family Rhodobacteraceae; genus Amaricoccus. The sequence goes on along the minus strand of CAYLHK010000131.1, from coordinate 945 downwards.
TGATGGACGTCTGGCACTGGACCAGCCTCGTCGTGCTGCTGGCCTATGCGGGCCTGATCTCGATCCCGGACGCCTATTACCAGGCGGCGCGCATCGACGGCGCCTCGCGCTGGGCGGTGTTCCGCTACATCCAGCTGCCGAAGATGAAGCGGGTGCTGACCATCGCGATCCTGCTGCGCTTCATGGACAGCTTCATGATCTACACCGAGGTCTTCGTGGTCACCGGCGGCGGGCCGGGCAACTCGACGACGCTGCTCTCGATCGACCTCGTCAAGCTCGCGCTCGGCCAGTTCGACCTCGGCACGGCAGCGGCGATGTCGATCATCTACTTCCTGATCGTGCTCCTGTTCAGCTGGATCTTCTACACGGTGATGATGCGCGGGGAGGGCAAGTCATGACCGACGCCGCCGCCCATATCCGCGCCGCCGAGCGCAGCCATGTGCGCACGCGCCAGCCGCGCAGCTTCGCCTGGATCGTGCCGACCCTCTACATCTTGTTCCTGATGCTGCCGATCTACTGGCTCGTGAACATGTCGTTCAAGACGACGAACGAGATCCTCGGCAGCTTCTCGCTCTGGCCGCAGAACTTCACCACCGAGAACTACCGCAAGATCTTCACCGACCCCGTCTGGTACAACGGCTATCTCAACTCGCTGATCTACGTGACGATGAACACGGTGATCGCGGTCGCCGCGGCGCTGCCGGCCGCCTATGCCTTCTCGCGCTACCGCTTCATGGGCGACAAGCACCTGTTCTTCTGGCTGCTGACCAACCGCATGGCGCCGCCGGCGATCTTCGTGCTGCCCTTCATCCAGCTCTATTCCTCGGTCGGGCTCTTCGACACGCATATCGCCGTCGCCATGGCGCATCTTCTGTTCAACATCCCGCTGGCGGTGTGGATCCTGGAAGGGTTCATGTCGGGCGTGCCGCGCGAGGTGGACGAGAC
>CAYLHK010000130.1:7459-8593 GCA_964383295.1 uncultured Rhodovulum sp. | reverse complement strand
CCAGCGGCGCGAAGATGTCCATGGTCTCGCGCGCCTTGCGGATCTGCTTCTCGGGCGCGAGGTGGCGGATGGTGCGCATGTTGTGCAGCCGGTCCGCGAGCTTGACCAGCAGGACGCGCAGGTCCTTGGACATCGCCATCAGCAGCTTGCGGAAGTTCTCCGCCTGGGCGTTGCCGACCTGCGACAGCTCCAGATTGGTGAGCTTGGTCACCCCGTCCACGAGCTGGGCGATCTCACGCCCGAAGCGGCGCTCGATCTCGGCATAGGTCGACCCGGTGTCCTCGACCGTGTCGTGCAGCAGCGCGGTGATGATGGTGGCGTCGTCGAGCTTCTGCTCGGCGAGCAGCATGGCGACCGCGACCGGATGGCTGAAATAGGGCTCGCCCGAGGTGCGCAGTTGCCCCTCGTGCATCTGTCGGCCGTAGTCGTAGGCGGCGCGGATGCGCGCCGCGTCCGATGAGGGGTTGTAGGAGCGCACGAGGTCGGTGAGGGCCTCGACCGGTATCACCCCGTCGCCCCCGGCGCGAACGGGAATGACCTCGCCTGCGCTCAGAACCCTCGCCTCGACGTGGGGGCGCCTACTTCTCGCCCTGGGCTTCCATCAGTGCGCGCAGCAGCCGCTCCTCGGACATGTCGTCCTCGGCAGGCGCGTCATTGGCGACGAGGAGCGTCATCACGTCCTCCTCGGGCTCGTCGACCTCGATCTGGCGCTGGAAGCTCTCGATCGCGGCTTCGCGCAGGCGGTCGGCGGTAAGGGTCTCGTCGGCGATCTCGCGCAGCGCGACCACCGGGTTCTTGTCGTTGTCGCGATCGACGGTCAGCGGCGCACCGGAGGCCAGTCCCCGGGCGCGGTGCGCGGCGAGCATGACGAGCTCGAAGCGGTTCGGTACCTTGTCGACGCAGTCTTCGACGGTAACGCGGGCCATGGTGTTCTCCGGAGCTGGATGAAGGCAAGGTATCTAGCGCCGCGGCGCGGCAAAGGCAAGGGCGGGCGAAGCCACCGCCGGCCGGGGGTTCCTGGGCGCCATGGTGAGCGCGCAGGCCTGTGGGCCCACGCCGGCGGGGCGCTCGCTCCCCCCCCCCCCCCGCGCCCGCCCCCCCCCCCCCAGGCCCCCCCCCGGCCGCCCACGCCCC
>CAYLHK010000130.1:0-7449 GCA_964383295.1 uncultured Rhodovulum sp. | reverse complement strand
TGGGCCCCCGCCGGGGGGGGGGTCGCCCCCCCCCCCCCCCCGCGCCCCAGGCACTGCTCTCCAGGTTTCTGGCTGGAAGAGGGAAGCAGCCTCGACGGGTGCCGCGCCCGCTCAGCGCAGGCCGAACGAGGCGACGATCAGCGCCTGCACCGTGGCCTGGTCGATGAAGCCGGTGACCGGCAGGCCCTGGCGGGTCTGGAATTCGCGGATCGCGCGGCGGGCATCCTGGTCGAAGTCGCCGTCCACCGGGCCGGGCTCGAAGCCGACTGCGGCGAGCTGGCCCTCGATCAGAGCGCGGCTGGCGCGATTGAGGCCGAGTTCTGCCTCGCGCGCCTCAGCCTCGGCGCGCAGGGCGGCCTCGCGCGGGGCCGCATCAAGCTCGTCGACGCGGAGCCGTGCCTGGTCTGCAAAGCTCCCCTGCGGGAAGCTGTCGAGATAGCGCTGGTAGGCGGCGACATCGTCGGTCGCCTGCGCGCTTTCCCAGGCGGCCCGGTCCTCGGCTGCCGCCGCCTCGCGCGCGACGGCCTCAAGCCGGTCGAGCGCGGCGCGCGCTTCGGCGGAATAGAGCCCGTCCGGGTAGCGCTCGAGATAGGCGCGGTAGTCGGACGCGTTGCCGTTCGCCCCGGTGGTGCGCCAGAGGGCGGCGTCCGCCGCCTCTTCCTCCTGGCGTGCAAGCTCGGCGGCGGCGGCCAGCTCGGCCCCGCGGGTCTCGGCGGCGGCGCGCAGCCGGGCGGTCTGGCGGGCGTCGAGGAAGCCGGTGGCCGTGAGGCTCTCCTCCGTCTGCCAGGCCGAGATCGCGCCGCGGGTGCCGGGGCCGAAGATCCCGTCGATGCCGCGCGGCGTGTAGCCGAGCACGGTCAGGTCCTGCTGGATGCCGCGACGGGCGGCCTGGTCGAGATCGAGCGCGGTCTCGATCTCCTCGGGGCCCGCCGCGGCGGGGCGTGCCACGGGCTCGGCGCTCTCGGCCAGGGCGGTGGCAAAGCCGCCGTCGGGCGAGAGGAAGCCGGTGATGGTGACCCCTGGCGCGGTCTCGAACGCTTCGGCGGGGGACGTGTCCGCGGCGAGCAACCGGTCGGTGGCCGCGGCGAGGGCGGCCTGCGCCGTGCCGGTCACGAGGAGCACACCCTGCGGGACGTTGTGCGCACCGCCGACGCTGGGCGCGTCGTCGCCGGTGCTGGCGATGACCACCGCGGCGCGGCCGGGATGCTCGCCGGCGAGGTCGAGCAGGGCGTCGAGGCTGACGGCCTCGAAGGCGACGGGGCCTTCGATCTCGTTGGCCGGAAGCAGCCAGAGCCGATCGCGCAATTCGGTGGTGCCGCCGGCGAAGACCAGGATCAGGCGGGTGATCTCGTCGCTGCGGCTCTCGATCTCGCCATAGGCCTCGGCGATCTCGGCGCGGGTGGCGCCGCTGCGCTCGTAGACCTCGTAGCCCTGGGCGGCGAGCAGCTCGCCGAGGAAGTTCACTTCGGTCGCGAGGCCGTCCTCGGGGTCGGCGTTGATGACGAGGGCGAGGTCGGCGGCGCCGGCCTGGAGGGCCGACAGCGAGGTGCCGAGGGTCAGGGTGAGGGCCAGGGTCGTCGCGCGCATGAAGTCCTCCCGGAGCTTGACCGGCACGGGCGGCGCGGCCTTCGCGGGGTCAACGTCCGAGCCCGCAGGGGGTTGCAGCCGATCCGCTCAACGTTGAGCAGGGGGGTACCCTTCTGTTTTCACAACAGAAAAATGTTAATGGGGTTGTTATCCACAGGCGGTTTCCGCCGCGTCAGTCGTACTTGCGCTGGTCGTCGATCACCTTGCCGTCGTTGGGCAGGCTGCCTGGCGTGACGATTTCGACCGTGCCGCGCAGCTTCAGCACCGCCTGCACGCTTTCGCCGATCGCCTGCGCATCCGCGCCTTGGGCCTCGACCGCGACCCGCATCGCGTCCTGCGCGCCCTCGCGGGTGACGGTGACGCGGGCGCGGATGACCTCCGGGTGGCGGGCCACCAGTGCTGCCACCTGTTCGGGGCGCACGAACATGCCCTTGACCTTGGTGGTCTGGTCGGCGCGGCCCATCCAGCCGCGGATGCGCATGTTGGTCCGCCCGCAGGGGCTTGTCCCCGGCAGGACGGCCGAGAGATCGCCGGTGGCGAAGCGGATCAGCGGATAGTCGGGGTTGAGCGTGGTCACCACCACCTCGCCGACCTCGCCCTCGGGCACGGGATCGCCGGTGCCGGGGCGGACGATCTCGACCACCACGCCCTCGTCGACGATCATCCCCTCCATCGCCGGGCTCTCATAGGCGACCAGCCCGAGATCGGCGGTGGCATAGCATTGCAGGCAGGCGATGCCGCGGTCGGCGTATTCCTGACGCAGCGCCGGGAAAAGCGCACCCCCCGACACCGCGGCGCGGCTGATGCGCAGATCGAGGCCCATCTCGCCCGCCTTGTCGAGGATGACCTTCAGGAAATCCGGCGTGCCGGCATAGGCGGTGGTGCCGATGTCATGCGCCGCCTGCGCCTGCAGCTCGGTCTGGCCGGTGCCGGCCGGCAGGCAGGCCGCGCCCACGGCGGCGACGGCGCTCTCGAACATCATTCCCGCAGGGGTCAGGTGGTAGGAGAAGCAGTTCTGCACCACGTCGCCCGGCCCGATCCCGGCGGCATGGACGAAGCGCCCGATCCGCCACCAGTCGGGCGCGCGGCTGCCGGGCTCGTAGATCGGGCCGGGGCTCTGGAACACATGGTCCATGCCCGCCACCGGATGCGCCGCGAAGCCGCCGAAGGGCGGTGCTGCCTTCTGCGCCGCGGCGAGGCCGGACTTGCGCAGGACCGGCAGCCGCGCGAGCGCGGCGCCGTCGGTGACGGCCGCCGGGTCGATGCCCGTCAGCTGCGCGGCCGTACCCGGCGCGCGCGCGATGGCATGGGCGATCTGGCGGGGCAGGGCGCGGGCGAGATCGGCGGCGCGGGCATCGGCGCTGCGCCCCTCACGATCGTCGAAGGGACGGCTCACGACAGCCACCGCTTGCGGCGGCGATAACTGCGTACGTCGCGGAACGACTTGCGGCCGCCCTCGCCCATGCCGAGGTAGAATTCCTTCACGTCCGGGTTCTCGCGCAGGCTGGCGGCGGGGCCGTCCATCACCACCCGCCCGGATTCGAGGATATAGCCGTAATGCGCGAAGCGCAGCGCCACGTTGGTGTTCTGCTCGGCCAGAAGGAAGCTCACCCCCTCCTTCTCGTTCAGCCCCTGGACGATCTCGAAGATCTCCTCGACCAGCTGCGGCGCCAGCCCCATCGAGGGCTCGTCGAGCAGCACCGTCTCGGGCCGGCTCATCAGGGCGCGGCCGATCGCGGTCATCTGCTGCTCGCCGCCGGAAGTATAGCCGGCCTGGCTGCGGCGGCGTTCGCGCAGGCGCGGGAAATAGGCATAGACCATCTCCAGATCCCGCGCGATCTCGGCACTGCCGTCGCGGCGGGTATAGGCGCCGGTCATGAGGTTCTCCTCGACCGTCAGATGCTCGAAGCAGTGGCGCCCCTCCATCACCTGGATGACGCCGCGGCGTACCATCTCGGCGGGGTTCAGCCCGCCGACCGGCTCGCCGCGATAGGTGATCTGGCCCTTGGTGATCTCGCCGCGCTCCGAGCGCAGCAGGTTCGAGATCGCCTTGAGCGTGGTGGTCTTGCCCGCGCCGTTGCCGCCGAGAAGCGCGGTGATCCCCCCGCTGCGCACGGTCAGGGACACGCCCTTCAGCACCAGGATCACGTGGTTGTAGATCACCTCGATGTTGTTGACCTCGAGGAGCGGGGCGTCGTCGGGCAGGGCGTCGAGCATGCGCGTCTCCGCGGGGGCGGTGGACCCCGGCCCGCGACGGGCCGGGGCAGGGGGCGGATCAGCAGTCGCGCTGGGCGATGCCGGTCTCGGTGCGGAAGGAGGCGGCGTCCTCCTCGATCAACGGCCAGACCACATCCGCGTCGGGCGCGATGAAGTCGGAGATCTGCACCCACTTCCTCTCGTTCGCATCCCACTGGGTCATGGCGCCGTAGCCCTCGCCGCGGTGGTTGGCGCAGGTGATGGCGATCTCGGGCGCGAAGCCGGTCATGCCGATCTCCTCGAGCCGCGCGGCATCGAGCGCCAGCGCCTCCATCCCGTCGCGCATCTGTTGCGGCGTGATCTCGGCCACTCCGTGGATCTCCTGCGCCTTGCGGGCGGATTCGGCCGCCATCATCGCCGCGAGGATGCCGCGGTTGTACTGGACGGTGCCCACGGTCGAGCCGTCACCCTTGCCCTTGCCGGCGTCGAGCACGTGCTGGCGCAGATCGGCATAGAAGGGGAAGTCCGTGCCGATGCCGTTGAAGCTCAGCGCCTTGTAGCCATGCGCGCCGGCGCCCGCCGGCAGCACGTCGGGTTCGGCCCCCGACCACCAGATGCCGATGAAGTTCTCCATCGGATAGCCGATGCTCGCGGCCTCGGTCACGGCGACCGAGTTCATCACGCCCCAACCCCACATCAGCACGTAGTCCGGCTGCTCGCGGCGGATCTGCAGCCACTGCGAGCGCTGCTCCTGGCCGGGTGCGTCGACGGCGATGGGCGTGAAGGTGAACCCGTGCTTGGCCGAGAGCTCCTCGAGCGTGCGGATCGGCTCCTTGCCATAGGCGGAGTTGTGATAGAGGAGGGCGATGGTCTTGCCCTCGAGGCTGCCGCCGTTCTCGTCGAGCAGGTATTTCACCGCCACCGAGGCGCCGTCCCAATAGGTCGCCGGGAAGTTGAAGGTCCACTCGAAGGTCGAGCCGTCCGCCGCCGAGGTGCGGCCGTAGCCGACGGTCAGCATCGGGAGCTGATCCTCGATCATGCGCGGGATCATCTGGTAGACCATGCCGGTGGACATGGGCTGCAGCACCAGCGGTTCGGTCGTGCGCAGCTGCTCGTAGCATTCCATGCCGCGCGTGGTGTCATAGGCGGTCTCGCATTCGGTCACCCGCGCCAGCACCCCGCCGATGCCGCCGTCGCGCTCGTTCAGCAGCGTGAAATAGTCGGCATAGCCGTCGGCAAAGGGCACGCCGCCCGCGGCATAGGCGCCGGTGCGGTAGGAGAGCGACGGGAAATGCAGGTCGGCAAGCGCAGGCACGGCGATCGTGCAGGCGAGCGCGGCGAGGGCCGCCAGTCTCGATGGTCTCATCAGCGTATCCTCCTCTGTCGTTGTTGCCCGCCGGCCGCGCCGGTCGGGATCGTCTCAATGCGGGAACGGCCAGAGCCGCAGCTTCTCCTTGGTCAGCCGCCAGAGCTGGGCGAGCCCGTGCGGCTCCACGATCAGGAATCCCATGATCAGCACGCCGATGACCATCAGTTCGACATGGGCGGCGAGATCCGCCGGCCAGCCGAAGGGGCCGGTCATCAGGTTTTTCAGCGCGATGGGCATCAGCACCATGAAAGCCGCGCCGGCCAGGCTGCCAAAGATCGAGCCGAGCCCGCCGATGATGATCATGAAGAGCACCAGGAACGAGACCCGGATGCCGAAGGCGTCGGTCACCTCGACCGCGCCGAAGTAGACGGTGAAATAGAGCGCCCCGGCCACGCCGATGAAGAAGGACGAGACCGCGAAGGCCGAGAGCTTGGCGCGCAGCGGGCTGACGCCGATGATCTCGGCCGCGATGTCCATGTCGCGGATCGCCATCCAACTGCGCCCGATCCGCCCCCGGGTCAGGTTGCGCGCCACCCAGGCCAGCACGAAGAGGATCGTGAGGCAGAAGAGGTATTTGGCCGCGGGCGTTGCCGCGGCGCCGGTGACCGCCTGGCCGAAGACCCTGCGCACGGGCGCGTTGATCTGGCCGGTGGCCGAATAGTTCATGAACCACGGCACCTTGTTGAACAACCAGACCAGGAAGAACTGCGCGGCGAGCGTCGCGACGGCGAGGTAGAAGCCCTTGATGCGCAGGCTCGGCAGGCCGAAGGCCATGCCGACGAGCGCGGTCATCAGCCCCGCGCCGATCACCACGAAGACGATGCTCACGTCCGGGAAGGAGGTCATCAGCTTGAAGGCCGAGAACGCCCCCACTGCCATGAACCCGCCGGTCCCTAAGCTCACCTGCCCGCAGTACCCCGTGAGGATGTTCAGCCCCAGCGCCGCGATCGACCAGATCAGGAACGGCAGCAGCACCGCGTTCGACCAGTAGGGGGTGATGAAAAGCGGCACCACGAGGAAGGCCAGCGCCACCATGACCCAGAACGCCCAGCGGTCCGAGGCAATGGGAAAGGTCTGCCCGTCGGCGGCATAGGTGGTCTTGAAGTCGCCCGCCTCGCGGTAGATCACGCCTCGTCCTCCCAGCGGGTGGCGGTTGCGGCAATGCCTTCGGACGGCGCGGGGACCACGCAGAAGCGCTGGCCGGTCGGCGCTTCCATCACCACCCAGCGCTTGACCTCGGCGACCTTGCGGGCGCCCAGCCGTTCGATCCGGGCGATCTCGGCCGGGATGTCGTCGGTCTCGATGTCGAGATGCACCCGGCTCGGGTGATCGACCTTCTGCACCGCCGCGTAGAGGCCGGCGGCGGCGTCGAGCGCGACATATTCCCCCTGGGCCTCGCGGCGGTTCTTGTCGCCGAGGGCGGCTGTCCAGAAGTCCGCCGCAGCTTCGAGATCGTCGGTCCGGCAGTCGATGATGACGCCGGCGAGGCGCGAGTGGTGGGTCATGCCTCGTCCTCCCAGGTCCGGGCCTGCGCCTCGAACTCCGCGGTCTGCGCGCGAATGATGCAGAACCGGTGGCCGGTCGGGGCTTCCATCACCACCCAGGTGCGGATCTCGGCGATCTTCTTCGCCCCGAGCTTCTCCAGTCGCGCCACCTCGGCGGGGATGTCGTCGCTTTCGATGTCGAGGTGGACGCGCGAGGGGTGATCGACCTTCTGCACCTCGAGATGCAGTCCGGCCTGGTCCTCGAGCTTCACGTAATTGTCCTCGGGCGTCTGAGTGCTGCCCAGGACGGCCGCCCAGAACGTCGCCGCGGTGTCGAGGTCGTCGGTCTGGCAGTCGATGATCAGGCCGGCGAGGCGGGAGCGATGGGTCATCGCGCCGCCTCGGACGAGATTTCCATCTGGTTAACGCAGATCGGATTTACATTTTTTATCATGCACATACCATTTTGTCCGAACTCGGACACCTCCGTCACACCCGCTCGATGATGCGCTCGCCGAACAGGCCCTGCGGGCGGAACATCAGGAAGACGAGCGCCAGCACATAGGCGAACCAGTTCTCGGTCGCGCCGCCGATCATCGGCCCGATCGTGTATTCGAAGAGCTTCTCGCCCACCCCGATGATCAGCCCGCCGACGATGGCACCCGGGATCGAGGTGAACCCGCCGAGGATCAGCACGGGCAATGCCTTCAGGGCGATCAGCGACAGCGAGAACTGGATGCCCGACTTCGCCCCCCACATGATGCCCGCCACCTGCGCCACGATGCCGGCGATCGACCAGACGATCACCCAGAT
>CAYLHK010000129.1:0-8921 GCA_964383295.1 uncultured Rhodovulum sp. | reverse complement strand
TGTTGAAGATCACCCAGGAGCGGTCCTCGGGATATTCCAGCGTCTCGGCGATCAGCCCGTAGGCCGAATCCGCCTCGTCGGCCGAGCCCGTCAGCAGGCTGTCGTAGAGCAGGCCCAGCCCCTGCGCCGGCTCGCCGGCGAGGATGAAGGGATTGAGGCTGTCGAAGGTCTGCGAGGCGGCGGTGCCGCGGAAGGACATCGTTCCGCCCTGCGGCGCGTCCGGGTTCACATAGTCGAAATGGGCGAAGTCGGCCGGGTATTTCAGGTCGCCGAAGGCGGAGATCCCGTGACTGGTGATGACATCGCCACTCTCCTGCGCCGCTGCCCCTCCGGCGAGGATCACCGCCAGCGAGACCGCGAGGGCGGCCGGGCGGGACCCGGTGCGACGCCGCAGCTTCGGCAGGATGGCGAAAGAGGCGCGGTGGATCATCGGATGGTCCCTGACCTGCGGCGACGGTGGTGCTGACTGTAACGTGGATTGCGCTCGCGTAAAGCGTGCGGCGCCAGCGGTCACTGCAGGATTTCGTGAGGAATGCGCCTCGGCGCGGGCGGACCAGCGCGCCACGCAAAACGGCGCCCAGAAGGCGCCGTCGCAGGGTCGAATGTCGATGTCACAGGGGATCCGGCGGTCAGTTTCCGGCGGACTGCAGATAGGCGATCAGGTCGGCGAGATCGCTCGGCCGGGAGATGCCGGCGAAGTTCATCGTCGTGCCCGGCGCGAAGGCGCGCGGGTTGTTGACGAAGTGGAAGAGGTCGTCGACCGTCCAGCTGCCCTCGAGGCCCGAGAGCGCGGCCGAATAGCCGTAGCCCGCCGCCGAGGCCTTGTCGCGCCCGACCACGCCGTCCAGGTGCGGACCGACGCCGTCGGTGCCGTCGACGCGGTGGCAGGAGGCGCAGCGGCGGAAGATGCCCGCGCCCGCGCCCGCATCGGCAGAGGCCATCAGCGCCTCGACATCGACCGCTTCGGCCGGGGCCTCGGCGGGCGCATCGGACTCGCCGGTCTCGATGATGAAGGCGACCTGCTCGCTATGAGTGTCGTAGATGAACTCCCCGGCGAACCGGATCAGCAGGAAGATCAGCAGGCTGCCGCAGGCGGCGCCGACGATCTTGGTGATCTCCATCGTGTTCATGGCGTGCTCACACCCCGTTGTGTCGTGCTGGCTGTCTTGCCGTGCTGGACGGGCGCGACCGCGCCGGATCAGCGCCCTTCTAGCCGCAACCCTCTGGCAATGGCAAGGCGGAGAAAGGTGGGCGGTGGCGCAAATCGGCTCGCAGGTTGAGGGGGTTGGAGGCGGCCCCAGGCGCGCTGCACGCCGCCGGACTCAGGCGTCGGACCAGCCCCAGGGCCAGGATCCCCGCAGGCAGCAGCGCAAGGCCTGCCGGCTGCGGGATGGAGGCCGGCCCGTCGCTCACCGTAACGTTCCAGAAACCCGACGATGGGGACTTAATCCGCGGCGTGTTGGTATGGATCATCAGGATGCCGCTCACCCCGTATTCGTGGCTCAGCACGGTCGTCTCGATTCCGAGATCGAGCGTGCTGAGCGAGCCGCTGCCGTCCGCCGCTATGTCGAAAGCGATGTTGGCGATGCTGGCGAGGTCCTTGGGCTTCGCGATCGGAGCCGTCCGCCGCGGCGGCGAGATCCGGATCCCCGGTCCGGTGTCGTAGCCCCCGTCACGCCGGTCGCCCTCGACGCGCGATCACGTCGCCGGATTCGACGACGAAATCATAGATGAACGTCGCCGCTCTCGCGGGCAGCGACATCCCCGGCGCAGTCGCCAGGACAAGGCCCAGGCGCGTCCCTCTATCCCCCATCCTCCGGCGCCCGGCGACACCCGGATGCGCCCGTTGCTCTCACGCCCGCAGGAGCGGGCCGATCACGTATCATTGGGCGGAACGCGCCGGGTCAGTTGCCGATGGACCTGCAGCCGTCGAGGATCGTCTCCTGGTCACTGCCGGTGTCGCGAGCGATGAAGCCCTCGTCGCCCTTGGTATGCCAGACCAGCCCGCTCGCCACGTCGAAGGCGACGTAGCGCACGCCCGAGCCGGTCGGCCCCGCCTGCATCGGGATCAGCCGGCCGCCCAGATCGACCACCGCGTAGCTCTCGCCGCCCGGCGGGTTCAGATAGGCCACCCGCAGCACCGCCGCGCCGTCGCAGAGATAGGTCTGCGTCAGCGCGACCTCGACCTCCTGGGCGGCGGCAGGCAGGGCGGACGCCGCAAGACCGATGGACGCGAAGGTGGAGAGCATCTTGAACATGATCGGGTCTCCTTTGTGAACTGGCTGCGGCGATCGCGCGCGGTCGGCGCCTCAGTCGAGGCGGTCCGCCAGCCACCGCTCGATGAGAAAACGCGCGATCGCGCCGGGTCGGGTAGGGCGGATCTGTGCATCCTGTCCGGCCATCGCGGCGACCAGCCGCTCGCGGCTAACCCAGAGCGCATCCTCGAGCTCGACCTCGTCGCGCCTGATGGTGGTGGTCAGCGCCACGCCGTGACAGCCGATCATCAGGCTCGACGGAAACGGCCACGGCTGGCTGGCGAGATAGGTGACCTCGCCCACGGCGACGCCGGCCTCCTCCGAGGTCTCGCGGCGCACCGCCGCCTCGATGGTCTCGCCGGGCTCCATGAACCCGGCCAGCAGCGAATACATCCCCTCCGGCCAGAACGATTGCCGCCCGAGCAGTAGCTGGTTGCCATGGGTGATCAGCATGATGACCACCGGATCGGTGCGGGGAAAGTGCTGGGCACCGCATGACGGGCAGCGCCGCCGCCATCCGCCCTGGTCGGGTTCGGAGGCCCCGCCGCAGGCGGCGCAGAACCCGTGGGTCGCATGCCAGCCGAGAATGCCCTTGGCCGCGGCGGCATGGCCGGCATCGGCCGCGCTGATCGTCGACATCGACGCGCGCAGATCGTTGAACCGGTAGTGCTCGGGCAGAAGCGGGTGGCCGTCCTCCGCCGTGTCGAGAAAGCCGCGCTGCTCGTCGGGGGGCGCACCCTCCCAGTCGGGGATGGCCACCGCAAATCGCGGCGCCTCGCCGTCCAGCCCGAGAAAGACGATCGTCTCCTCGCGCCCCTCCAGCACCGGGCTGCCCAGCGGCAGCCAACCCAGCGCCGGGCCTGCCGTCATGTCGAGCAGCACCCGGCCGCGCCACAGCGGCAGGCAGCGCGCGCGCGCATCCGCCCGCATCCGCGCGAGGGCGGCGGGATCGTCGCGCAGCACGGCGGCACGGTCGAGCGTGCCCCCGGCGAATGTCACGGCTTCGGCGTCCCTCATCTCATCTCCCCGGCAGGCGGCGCGACCTTGCAGCAAAGCCGCGGAACGGGCAATCCGGGGATGACGGATTGTGCGGCGGAGGAGCGGATGCCGAAGGCGGTGATCGTGGGTGCGGGGATCAACGGCCTCTGCACGGCCCGCGGGCTGGTGCGGCGCGGCTGGCAGGTGGAGATCGTCGAGCGCGGGCCGGTCCCGAACCCGCTCGCCGCCTCCTGGGACCGCAACCGGCTGATCCGCGCCGCCTATGCCGACCCGGCGATAGTGGCGAAGGTGGCGCGCGCCTTCTCGGCCTGGGAGGATCTCTGGCGCGACCTCGGCGCCACGCACTATGTCGAGCGCGGGGTGCTGTCGCTCAGCCGCGAACCCGGCGACGGGACCGACCGGATGCCCGAGGGCGCCGGCACGCGGATGGATCCCGACGAGATCGCCCGCCGCTTCCCGATGATCGAGACCGACGGCGTCCGCTTCGGCGTCTGGAACCCCACGGGCGGCGCGCTCCTCGCCGACCGGATCGTTGCGGGGCTGATCGACTGGCTGGCCGCCCGCGGCGTGGTGTTTCACGCCGATGCCCCGGTCACTGCGGTGGACACCGCGCGCGGCGTGGTCAGCGTGCCCGGCGGCACAGTCTCGGGCGACGTGGTGATCGCGGCCGCGGGCTGCGGCCTGCCGGCGCTCCTGCCCGATCTCGCCGGCGATCTGGTGCCGCGGCGCTGCGTCGTGCTCTACGTCCGCCTCGCGCCGGACGAGGCCGCGCACTGGGCAGCCGGCCCGGCCTGGAGCGATCTCGGCGGCGCGGAGGATCTTTGGGGCCTGCCGCCGATGGGCGATATCGCAATGAAGATCGGCTTCGGCCGCCACACCCGCCCCGGCGACCCCGAGCGCGAGCGCGCCGTGACGGATGCCGATATCGCCGAGATCCTGGGCGCCTATGCCGGCCGCTTCCGCGGGGCCTCGTCCTTCAGCGTCGAGAGCGCGGTGGCGAACTTCTACCTGATGGCCCCGGGCGAGCGCTTCGTGCTGCGCCAGGACCGCCGGCTGGTGCTCCTCTCGGCCGATTCGGGCCACGGCTTCAAGTTCGGCCCGCTGACCGGTGAGGCCGTCGCCGAGGCGATCGTCGAGGACCGTCTCGCCGCCCTGTCGCACGAGTTCGCAGCCGGCTGACGAAACCGCGCGGCTGTCCTCATCGGGCATGTCGGTGCGCGGATTTTGCGGGGCGGCCCGCAGGGGCGACGGCCGGCCCGGCTCCGGGTCCGGACGGGCCTCCCGGATCGCCTGAAAGCGGCGTTGGCTCGCCTGGCCCGTGCGCGCCTTGTCGCCGCAGTGCATTGCGCGGACCGGCCAAAAGTTGACTCACACGATCGTGATGCGTAGGCCTAGGGGATGCGCAGCCACAGAAATGCCGTGCGCAGCACCGCAGATGCCGGTTCCTGCGGCGGTGGATTGGTCGTGACGCAGGCGCTCAGGCGCCGCCCACCCTGCCGGGTGCCCGTTGCGGTGACAGATCCGTTCTGACCCCAAACGCCGCCGCGAGTCCGGTGCGGAGGCGACCCGTCATCTGCGCGGCCGTCCGGCCATGCCGACAATCCAAGAAAAAACTGAACGAGGACCTTACTCATGACGCAGCCAGCGACGGGCGTACCCACCCCCGATAGCACGGGCGGGAGCGAGTCGATTCCGGCACCGGAAGGCCCCACGCAGATCATCGATACCGACTACGAGGTCGGGCAGGACAACATCCATTACCGCCGTCGGTTCGTGCTTGAATTCGACATTCACAACGTCGTCTTCACCGTCTCGGCGCTGACGATCGTCGCCTTCACCTTCCTGACGCTGGCCTTCCAGGCAGAGCTCGGTGGCGCCTTCGTCAGCCTGCGCGACTGGCTGACCATGCGCCTCGACTGGTTTTTCCTGATCGCGGGCAATGTGTTCCTGGTCGTGTGCCTCGGGGCGATCGTCTCTCCCTATGGCCGCGTGCGGATCGGCGGGCCTGATGCGGTGCCCGACTACAGTTACGCCTCGTGGTTCTCGATGCTCTTCGCCGCGGGCATGGGCATCGGGCTCATGTTCTACGGCGTCTCCGAACCGCTCGGCCATTTCACGGCAGCGCTGGCCGGGCCCGTGGTCGAGAACGGGGTCCGCACCGACTGGGCGCCGCTCGGCGGCGCGCCCGGTAACGAGGTCGAGGCGCAGCGGCTGGCCATGGCGGCCACGATCTTCCACTGGGGGCTCCACCCGTGGGCGATCTATGCCGTCGTGGCGCTTGCGCTCGCGCTCTTCACCTACAACAAGGGCCTGCCGCTGACCCTGCGCTCGGTCTTCTATCCGATCTTCGGCGAGAGGATCTGGGGCTGGCCGGGGCATGTGATCGACACACTCGCGATCTTCGCGACGATCTTCGGACTCTCCACCTCGCTCGGGATCGGCGCGCGACAGGCGAATGCCGGTCTGCACTTCCTCTTCGGCCTGCCGGCGACCGCGACCACGATCGTGGTTCTGGTGATCTTCATCACCGCCATCGCAACGGCCTCGGTGATCGCCGGCATGGAGGCGGGCGTGAAGCGGCTTTCCGAGTTCAACATGATCCTGGCGATGCTCCTGCTCGTCTTCGTGATCCTTGCAGGGCCGACGATGGAGATCCTGACCGGGTTCTTCGCCAATCTGGTCGCCTATGGGTCCTATCTGCCGGAGCTGTCGAACCCGTTCGGGCGGGATGACGACAACTTCCGCCAGGGCTGGACGGCGTTCTACTGGGCCTGGTGGATCAGTTGGTCTCCCTTCGTCGGCATGTTCATCGCGCGGGTCAGCCGCGGGCGCACGGTACGCGAGTTTCTGGTCGCGGTGCTGCTGGTGCCCTCGCTGGTCTCGGTGCTCTGGATGACGGCGATGGGAGGTACGGCCATCGAGCAGGTGGTCCAGGGCTATACCGGTGCCCGCGACACGGCGCTGGAGCTTCAGCTCTTCGCGATGTTGTCAGAGCTGCCGCTGGCGATGCTCTCCTCCTTCGTCGGGATCATCCTCGTGGTCGTGTTCTTCGTGACCTCGTCGGACTCGGGCTCGCTCGTGGTCGATACGATCAGTGCCGGCGGCAAGATCGACGCGCCCACGCCGCAGCGGGTGTTCTGGGCCACTTTCGAGGGGCTGGTGGCCATTGCGCTCCTCCTCGGCGGCGGGCTGGCCGCCCTGCAGGCGATGGCGGTTTCCACCGGCTTTCCCTTCACCATCGTGCTGCTCGGCGCCTGCTATGCGCTGGTGAAGGGGCTGATGGCCGAGCCCCGGCCCTGAGCCCCGGCCCCCGCGCCGCCATGCAGCTGGGGCGGGGGCTTGATGCTGGCGGGCCGGGCCCGTATATCTCGCCGCGAGAGGTTGGCGCGGGCAGGCGCCTCGCCAACCCGGTCAGGTCCGGAAGGAAGCAGCCGTAACGGGACCCGTCTGGGTCGCTGTCCAGCCTCTCACTTCGGCATCCCGCATGCCGATGCGGCCGCAACCAGCCGGGGGAAAGGGCTCAAGATGACTGTCGTGCACACCTCCCGGGCCGTCAGCCTCGTGGCCAGCGCGCGCTAGCGCCCCCCCCGATTCGCTCTGCCCGGCGCCTCCACGCCCCGCCCGTCGCGGGGATTGGTACCGCTTGTCCCGCCACGCGGGACCGTTCGGACAGAGCCATGACACCTTCCCAAGCCTCTCCCGCGCACTCGCTGGGCGACCTCGGCTGGTCACCCTTCTTTCAGGCGCAGCTCGCTCCCGGCGAGACCGATGACGTGAGCCCGATGCGCGTCACTGCGGTGCATCGCGACGCCGTCGAGGCGATCGGCGCCGGCGCGCCCGCGCCCTGCCGCCTTGTCCCCGGCAGCGCCCTGCCGACCGGCACGGTTGCGGTCGGCGACTGGCTGCTGGCAGATCCGGCGACGGGTCGCATCCTGCGCCTGCTCGGGCGCAAGTCGCTCGTCCAGCGCCGGGCCGCCGGGACTGGACGCGCGATGCAGCTGGTGGCGGCCAATCTCGATACGCTCTTCGTGGTCTCGTCCTGCAACGCCGACTTCAACCCGGCGCGCATCGAGCGCTATCTCGTGCTTGCCCGCCAGGCCGAGGTCTCCCCCGTCGTCGTACTGACCAAGGCCGACGCGGCGGCGGACGCCTACGTGTATCTGGACGCAATGCGTGACCTCGCGCCGGATGTGCCGGCTGAGGCGGTCAACGCGCTGGACCCGGCCTCGGTGGCGCGGCTCCTGCCCTGGTGCGGGCCGGGCCAGTCGCTGGCTCTGGTCGGCTCCAGCGGGGTCGGCAAGTCGACGCTGGTCAACGCGCTGGCCGAGGCGGGGCAGGCGACCCGGGGGATCCGCGAGGACGATGCGCGTGGACGCCACACCACCACCGCGCGCAGCTCCCACCGCATGCCCTCGGGCGCCTGGCTGATCGACACGCCGGGGATGCGCGCCCTGCGGCTGGCCGACGCCGCCGAGGGGGTCGAGGCGGTCTTCGACGACCTCGCGCAACTTGCCGCGGCGTGCCGGTTCCGGGACTGCCGGCACGAGGACGAGCCCGGCTGCGCGGTGCAGGCCGCGATCGCGGGCGGTCACCTGCCCGCCGAACGCCTGGCCCGCTGGCAGAAGCTCGCCCGCGAGGATGCGCGCAACTCCGCCACGATCGCCGAGCGCCACGAGGCCGCGCGCGCCTTCGGTTGCATGACCCGCGCCGCGGCGGACGCAAAGCGCCGCGGGCGGGGCGAGTGACCGGCGGATTCCCCCCACGGCCTCGCCGGAGATGGGTTCCCGTCGCGGGCTCGATTATCATCCCTGCGGGCCGGGGGAGGCCCCTAGGAGAAGATGTCATGCAGAAGGCTGTGATTATTCTCGCAACAGCGACGATCGTGGCGGCTTGCGCGCCGGAAAGCCCGGTCGTCGATACCGGCCGGACGGTCGGCCAGTGGCGCATCGAGGTCAACGAGAACGCCGGTCCCGGCTGCGTCGCCGTGCGCAACTTTGTCGAGCCGACCTCCGAGGTGCAGATGGGCATCAACGCCGCTTCGACCCCGCCGTCGGGCTATCTCTCGATCTTCGTGCAGGGCTACGAGGGCATCCAGCCCGGCCAGTCGATCCCGGCGAGCTTCACCGTCGCCGGCCGCGAGTTCCGCGGCACCTTCACCGGACAGGATACGGCGGGCTTCGGCGGCGCCACCGTGCCAGTGGACAATGCCGAGTTCATCTACAGCCTGGCCGATCAGGACGAGCTGGTGATCCGCTACGGCGAGGGCCGCATCGTGCGCGTGCCGCTCCAGGACGCCGATCCCGCCATCGCTGCCCTGCGCGCCTGCCAGGAAAACCTCTAACCTCACCGCCGGCGCCTCCCGGGGGCGCCGGCGCTCCCTTGCTCCCGGTGGGCGTGACGCATAGGTTGAATCACCCGTCCCGAGCCGCACCGGAACCCCGCGTGACCGAGACTGCCTACCGGGTCCTGGCCCGCAAGTACCGCCCCCAGACCTTCGCCGACCTGATCGGGCAGGAGGCGATGGTGCGCGTGCTGCGCAACGCCTTCGCCGCCGACCGCATCGCCCATGCCTTCGTGCTGACCGGGGTGCGCGGCGTGGGCAAGACCACGACGGCGCGCATCATCGCCAAGGGGCTGAACTGCATCGGCCCGGATGGGCAGGGCGGG
>CAYLHK010000128.1:318-8987 GCA_964383295.1 uncultured Rhodovulum sp. | reverse complement strand
GCCGATGGCGCAGTTGTTGCCGATGTCCGAAGAGATGATCGCCTCCTTCGGCAGCCCGTCCTGGATCGCCCGCCAGGCCATCCGCGGCGACAGCCGCTCGGGATGGGCGGCACGGGCGCGCTCGTTCCAGGTGGTGCCGGGATCGTCGTCCTCGTGGTCCATAGAGGCAAGCTGCTGCAGCCAGCGCGACTTGGTCTCGGCGATCAGGTCGCGGCGCGCCTGCCGGCCCGCGTCGCCCGCGCCATCCGCCAGACGCGCCAGGATGCCCTCGGCCACGGCCTTCGCGTCGCCGATGATCCCCACCGCCACCGGCTTGGTCAGCCCGATCCGGTCGGGGTTGATGTCGACCTGGATCAGCTTCGCGGCCTTCGGCCAGTAGTCGATCCCGTAGCCCGGCAGCGTCGAGAAGGGGTTCAGCCGCGTGCCGAGCGCCAGCACCACATCGGCCTGGGCGATCAGCTCCATCCCCGCCTTGGACCCGTTGTAGCCGAGCGGGCCGGCGAAGAGCGGATGCGAGCCGGGAAAGGCGTCGTTGTGCTGGTAGTTGCAGCAGACCGGCGCATCCAGCCGCTCGGCCAGCGCCTTGGAGGCCTCGATGCCGCCCGCCAGCACCACACCGGCGCCGTTCAGGATCACCGGGAACTTCGCCTCGGACAGGAGCCGCGCCGCCTCGGCGATCGCGGCCTCGCCGCCGGTGGGGCGCTCGAACTCGACGATGGCCGGCAGCTCGATGTCGATCACCTGGGTGAACATGTCGCGCGGCACGTTGATCTGCACCGGCGCGGACAGGCGCCGCGCCTTGGTGATGACGCGGTTCAGCACCTCGGCGATGCGGGTGGGGTCGCGCACCTCCTCCTGATAGGCGACCATGTCCTTGAACAGCGCCATCTGCTCGACTTCCTGGAAGCCGCCCTGCCCGATCGTGCGGTTGGCCGCCTGGGGCGTGACCAGCAACATCGGCGTGTGGTTCCAGTAGGCCGTCTTGATGGCGGTCACAAAATTGGTGATGCCCGGCCCGTTCTGGGCGATGCACATCGCCATCTTGCCGCTGGCCCGCGTGTAGCCGTCGGCCATGTAGCCGCCGCTGCATTCATGCGCCACGTCCCAGAACTTGATCCCGGCCTTGGGGAACAGGTCGGAGATCGGCATGAAGGCCGAGCCGATGATGCCGAAGGCGTCCGTAATCCCATGCCGCTGGAGCACCTTCACGAAGGCTTCCTCGGTCGTCATGCGCATGGAACGTCTCTCCCCTATCTGTTGGCCGCATTGCGTCACGGTCTTTGGGGCGCAGGACCATGCGAAAGTCCAGCACCAGTTGGGAAAGAGCGTGGTGCCAGCGGCTCCGTTCAGGGCGCCTTGAACCCGGCCGCCGTGTGCGAGCCGTCGCAGAAGGGCTTGTTCGCCGATTGCCCGCAACGGCACAGGAAGGCACCGCGAATGCGGGTCACAGACCGGCCGGTGCCGGAGGCCACCTCGATCATGCCGCTGAGCTTCAGCGGGCCGTCCGGCTGGGCGGCAACGGTGACGGGGCCGGTCAGCTCCGGAATGGTGATCTCGGTCTCGCGCGAGGGCGCCTCGCCGCTGGCGACGAAGCCGCCCTTGATGTGAGAATTGTCGCAGAAGGGCTTGTTCTGCGAGAGGCCGCAGCGGCAGAGCGTCGCGCGGGTCATCCGGCCGTGGCCGGCGATCTCCAGATCGGCGTGGATCGCCAGCGGGCCGTTCTCGCGCAGCGCCATCTCGTTGGCCGGCGGCGGCGTCTCGTCTTCACCGCCGTCGTGACGCTCGACGGTGATCGCGCCCGAGGGGCAGGCATGGGCAACGCGCATCAGCGCCTCGACGCTCGCCTCGTCGGGAAAGATCCAAGGCCCCTTCACGTTCGCGCGGAACACTGCCGGCGCGCCCATGACGCAGCGGCGGGCGTGAATGCAGCGTTTGCCGTCGAAACGGACGGTCGCCCGGCTGCCGCGGGCCTCCTGAATTGCCATGGCTTGCTCCTGCTCGCTAGGTCACGGGCAAGTTAAGCAGGCCAATGCGGCATGTGAAGAGGCGCGGCCCGTCGCATAAATGTCTTTCGCAGATGCGAAATATCCCATATGCAGGGGGTGAGCGACAGGAGACCCACCACATGGGCCAAGTTGTGACTCTCGCCCAGCAGAAGGGCGGCGCCGGAAAGACCACTGTTCTGGCGCATCTCGCCGCCGCCTGGGCCGAGGCGGGCCGCCGGGTGGCGCTGATCGACCTCGACCCGCAGCAATCGCTGACCCGCTGGGCGGCACAGCGCGGCGATGCCGAGATCGAGGTGATCGAATCCCGCGACTACCGGGCCGGGGCGGATGTCAAATCAACCCGCCGCAGCCATGACATCGTGCTCGTCGACTGCCCGGGAACCGCGTCCTCGCTGCTTGAGAGCGTCATCCGCGAGAGCGATCTGGTGGTCGCGCCCTGCCAGCCCTCGGTGATGGATGTCTGGGCGCTGGAGCCGCTGGTGGCCACGGCGACGCGGCTGAAGAGGCCCCTGCGCATCCTGCTGAACCGGATGCCACCGCGCATTGGCGGGCTCGACGAGGTGCTCGGCGCGCTGGGGGACGCGCGCGCGCTGCTGCTCGCGACCCAGCTCGGCAACCGCAACGGCTTCAGCCGCGCGATGCTGACCGGGCGCACGGCGCAGGAGCTCTCGCCGCGCTCTACGGCGGCGGCGGAGATCTACGGCCTGCGGGCCGAACTCGGCGCCCTGCTCAGCCGGCTCTGACCCGGGCGCGGCCCTTGACAGGGCAGCGGCCATCCCGGATGCAGGAGACGCTTCGCATCTGCAAAATCCGGGGGATCCATGAAGAAGGTCTACGCCAATGCCGCCGATGCGCTCGACGGCGTTCTCTTTGACGGCATGTTCATCGCCGCCGGCGGCTTCGGACTCTGCGGCATTCCCGAGCTCCTGATTCAGGGGATCAAGGAGGCGGGCACCAAGGACATCGTCATCGCGTCGAACAACTGCGGCGTCGACGACTTCGGCCTCGGGATCCTGCTGCAGACCCGGCAGATCAAGAAGATGATCTCCTCCTACGTCGGCGAGAACGCCGAGTTCATGCGCCAGTACCTGAGCGGAGAGCTGGAGCTCGAGTTCAATCCCCAGGGCACGCTGGCCGAGCGGATGCGCGCGGGCGGCGCCGGCATTCCCGGCTTCTACACCAAGACCGGCGTCGGCACGGTCATCGCCGAGGGCAAGGACCACAAGGAATTCGACGGCCAGACCTACATCCTGGAGCGCGGGATCGTCGCTGACCTCGCGATCGTCAAGGCCTGGAAGGGAGATGCCGCGGGAAACCTCGTCTATCGCAAGACGGCGCGAAACTTCAATCCGAACGCCGCGACCTGCGGCAAGATCTGCATCGCCGAGGTCGAGGAGATCGTGCCCGTCGGTTCGCTCGATCCCGACACCATCCACACCCCCGGCATCTTCGTGCACCGCATCATCCAGGGCGAGCACGAGAAGCGCATCGAACAGCGCACCGTGCGCGCAGCCTGAGGAGAACGCGAGCATGCCCTGGGACCGCAACGCCATGGCCGCCCGCGCGGCGAAGGAACTCAAGGACGGGATGTACGTCAACCTCGGGATCGGCATCCCGACGCTGGTGTCGAATCACATCCCCGACGGCGTCGAGGTGACGCTGCAGTCCGAAAACGGGATGCTGGGCATGGGCCCCTTCCCCACCGAGAATGAGGTCGATGCAGACCTGATCGTCGCCGGCGTCAAGCGCGTGGTGGTGGTGATGGACCACACCTCCAAGCACGGCG
Organism: uncultured Rhodovulum sp.; assembly: GCA_964383295.1. GTDB lineage: Bacteria > Pseudomonadota > Alphaproteobacteria > Rhodobacterales > Rhodobacteraceae > Amaricoccus. The sequence goes on along the minus strand of CAYLHK010000128.1, from coordinate 5,195 downwards.
AGAGCAAGGTATTGCATGAATGCACCCTGCCTTTGACCGGCAAGGCGGTGGTCGACCGGATCATCACCAACCTCGGGGTGTTCGACGTGGTCGAGGGCGGGCTTGAACTGATCGAGCTTGCCGACGGCGTGACCGAGGCCGAGGTGCGCGCCGCCACCCAGGCGACGCTCGTCAACTAAAGCCGGCTGCCGGGCGGCGGCTGTCCGCCGGCGCCCGCAACCCCGCGCCCGCGTCGCGTTTCGCGGGCTGCGCCGGCGCGGCCGGCGTGTTAACCTTTGCATTGTGCGAATGGGGTGTGGCGTCGGCGCTGCCGTCGGCGTGTGTGGGAGTTGATCATGGCAGGCAAGGGTCCGGCGGCGCAGGCGAACGACGACGCACGCGACGACGCCGCCCTCGCGGCCCTTCTAGACCCCGTCGCCCTGGAACGCCGGCTGCAGAAGGCGCGGGCGCAGCGCGCCGCCGCCCTCGCGGCCCGACAACAGCCGGTCAAGGCTGAGCAGGACACGCCGTTGCAGGGCAGCCACCCCAAGCCTCCGCTGGCGCGCAGCCTCGCTCCCGCGCCGGTGCCTTTGCCCCCGCCCGCCGTGGCTGCGGCCCCCGAGCCGGCCCCACCACCCCTCGTCGCCGAACGCCGACCGACGCGGCCGCGCCGGCGCCTGCTGCCGGCCGGGCTGCTCATCGGCTTCGCCGCCGGGGCGACCGTCGCCCTCGCCGCGGTGCTGGCCCTCGCGCCCCGCGCAGACATGACGCAGCCTGGCGAGGTCGGAGCCCCTGGGACGGGCGCGAGCGTGGCGCCAATCGCCGCGACGCCCGCCGAAACGCGGCCGGCACCGCAGTCCGAGCCGCCCGCGGCACCGCGGGCCGCCGACGCCGGCCAGGCACCGCCGCGCCCCGATCCGGCGCCCGCTGCGCCCACCACCGACCGCGCGGACACGCCCGGCCTGCTTGCGCCCCGCGCCCCCGATGCGGCCCTCCCCGCGGTACAGACCGCCGCCGCCGTTCCGCCCGCCGCGGACACGCCCGCCTTTGCCGACCGAGCGCTGCGCTTGATCCTGCATGCGCCGTCCGGTGTGCCCGCGGCCGAAGTCGAGGCGCTGCTCGCCGGGCTTTCCACCGCCGTGCGGCCCGCCGAAGGGCCGATCCGGGTGAATTTCGCGATCAGCCGCTCGAACGTGCGCTACTATCACCGCGAGGATGCCGATGCCGCCGCCGCCGCCAGCGCGTCGCTGTCGACGCGACTGGGACCGGTCGAGGTGCGAGACTTCACCAGCTATCAGCCCAGCCCGGCGCCGGGCACGATCGAGATCTGGCTGTCGGGCAGCCCGGCTGGCGGCAGGTCGGCCCCCGCGGCCAGCCCCCCGCCCGTGGCCATCACACAACCGCAGACTGCGGCGGGCCCGGCGGCAGATGTACCTCCGCAGCAGGGGCGCGACATCCGCGGCCTGGTTCAGACCGCCATCCAGCACCAGGCCCTGCGCGCCGCCGCCGAGGCTGCTCGCGCCGCCGCCCAGTAGCGCGCGGCACGGGGTCTTAGAGCGTGCGGGAAGCCGTCGCGAAGCAGTTCGTCTCCAAGCTTCGGTCGTTTCCTGGGCGCGCGATACCGCGGACGTAAAAAAAGCCCCCGCGACTGCGGGGGCTTCTCGTTCCGTCCTGAATGCCTGTCGCTCAGGCGGCGTTCTTGCGCCGCCGTCCGGCCCAGGCAAGGCCGCCAATGCCGGCCACGAGCAGCGGCAGCGCCGCCGGCACGGGGATGGGCGCGACCGAGACCGCGTCGATGTCCCATCCGGCGTTCGAGTTGCCGCTGGGCGACGTCGGCGAGGTGTCCACAAGGTAGAGATAGCGGAACGGCGTGGTGATGTTCAGCAGATAGCCGCGCGTATTGCCGCTGATCTCCGTCGGCGCGGCCGAGTTCGTCAGCGTCCCGACATAATCCCAGCTCCCCGCCTCGTTCATCGAGGTCGAGACGGACACGCTTTCCGGCCAGCTTCCGCAGGTGACGCCACAGCCGTTGGTCACCTCAAACAGCACGCTGGCGCCCTGAAAGGGACCGGCGCCGAAGCCCAGGACGATGCCGCCGCCGAGGCCCAGCGACAGGAAGTTCCCATCCGGCGCACCGCCGACCTTGGCGAACGCATCGGCAATCGACGTACCACCACCGTCCGGCCCACGGTTGCCCGTGCCCGGGTCGAACGACACGACCTCACTGACGTACACCGCCGCATTTGCGGCTCCGACGCCAAGCGCGGCCACGGCAACACAGGTCGCCGCGATTATATTCTTCAGATTCACAAGCCCCTCCAGACCCCACTTGTATGTCCCTCCCCGTAGCATGCGAAATATCGGGGATCCAACGAGTTTTCCGATAATCGAGCCGAATTCTCCCGTCGCGCGAGCGTTGATTGCGCGGCCATGCGCATTCCGCTCATGTCGTGCAGGGGGTGGCCCGGAGGGCAGGTGATCTCTAGAGTTTTGCGCGCAGATGGAGACCCGAATGGTGGCGAACGAATCGGAGCGACGCCCCGAGGTCACGGCAGACGCCGGCCCGGCGGCGAGCGTGGAGCCGACGGCGGCCGAACTCTTCGACCCGGCCGCCTTCGCCCGGCGCGTCGCCGAGGCGCGCGAGCGGCGGATGGACGTGCTGGCCCGCCGGGCCGCCCTGCCCGGCACGGATTTGCCGCCAAAGCCCTCGCGCATCCCGCCGGCCGGCGCGCGCGGCCCGGTGAGCGCGGCTCCCGAGACACCGGCCGTATCGGGGGCGGTCGCACGCGGTACCCGCACTCTGTTCGCCCGGCTTCTGGCGTCGCTTCGCCGGCGCCCCTTCGCCGTCTTCGGCCTCGGCGGGGTGTTCGGCGCGGGCTTCGGGGCAGCGGCGCTCCTTTCGGCGCAGTTGCTCGCGCCGGCATCCATCCCCGCGCCTGCGGGTCTCACGACGATCGCCGCCCTGCCAACCCTACCGGCCGCCGTGCCGCCGGCGCTGCCCGGGCGGCAGGCACCGGCAATCCGCGCCGCCCTGCCCGATGCGGCCCCGGATCCCCTGCGCATTGCCGCCATGTTGCCGGGCGGCGGCAGGGCGGCATCACCGCCGCCGCGCCCGGTCGATCTCGTGCTGCTGGCGCCGGAGCCGCGGCGCGCCGGCAGCGGCGGCCAGGCGCGCCGCGCCGGCGCGCCCCCGGGGCTGCCGCGCCTGCTGGACCGGCTCACCGATGACGCGGCGCGCGCCGCCGCCACCTTGGTCCGCGATCTGCAGCGCATCCCGCGCGAGCTGGCCCGCAGCGACGACCGCCGCGCCCCGACCCGGTCCTCCCGAGGCCCTCGTCGGAACTGAGCGGACGGTGCGGGAGATACGATCGGCAAGCTTTCGCCGATCGCATTGGGATCACATGGGCCCCGCATCGCTCTGTTATTCTGGCTCGACACGGCCGCGAAGGCCGGTCAAGTGCCGCAACAGCGACGGCGCTCCGGGGCAGAAGAATGAGACAGGTGCATCCCGAACCGGACACGGGCCTGCCGGACGGCTTGCCGTTCGATCCGAAGGAATGGGCCGAACGCGTTGCCGAGGCGCGCGTCCGCCGCGAGGCGGTGCTCGCCGGTCGTCTCCCCCCGCCCCCCCAGGCTCTTCCGGGGACTTTCCAGCCATGGGCGGGATCCCTGCCCCCCTCTGTGGGCCGGCTCGCCTGGCTTGCGGGGGCGGCCGTCCTCTTCACCGCCGGGCTCGTGACCGGCCTCGTGCTGGCCGAGCTGACGCGCCGGCCTGCGTCCCTGCCGGCGGAAGTCGCGGGCCTGGCCCCCGGCCCCACGTTGAGCCTGGCCGCCCTGCGACTGCCCCAAACCGCCCCTGAGCCTGCCCCGGAAGCGGCCATGCTCGCCCGCGCGCCGGCGCCGGCCGACGCGCCCCGTCGTCCCGCACCACAGGCGACGCCGCCGCTGCAAGCCGCACCCGGCGCGCCAATGACCCTGCCCCTGGCGCTCGGCGTCGCCAACCCGCAGCCACCGGCCGCCGCGGCGCCCGAAGCGGACGGCATAAGCCCGCAACTGATCCAGAGCCTCGTCGAGGCAGCGATCGCCGGAAACCCCGAGCCCTGAAGCCTCACGAGACGTCCTCGCGCCACGGCATCACCGAGCAAGCGCCAGGATCGCGCTCCGCCCGCTCCGGCTCCGGATCGCCGCCGCCGTGCTCTGCAATGCCTTCGCCCGGTTCTGGTCCGGCCCCCTGGGGCATTGACGCCCGCTTGACGGCTCCGCGGCCCGGCCCCATACCGCGGCGCATGACCGAGCTCGATCGCATCCGCAACTTCTCCATCGTCGCCCATATCGACCACGGGAAGTCCACCCTCGCCGACCGCCTGATCCAGGCGACCGGCACCGTCGCCGACCGCGACATGAAGGCGCAGATGCTCGACAACATGGATATCGAGCGCGAGCGCGGCATCACCATCAAGGCGCAGACCGTGCGCCTCGACTACCGGGCCAAGGACGGGCGCGACTACGTCCTCAACCTGATCGACACGCCGGGCCACGTGGACTTCGCCTACGAGGTCTCCCGCTCGATGCGCGCGGTCGAGGGATCGCTCCTGGTGGTCGACGCCTCCCAGGGCGTCGAGGCGCAGACGCTCGCCAACGTCTACCAGGCGATCGACGCCGGCCACGAGATCGTGCCGGTGCTCAACAAGATCGACCTCCCCGCCGCCGAGCCCGACCGCGTGCGCGAGCAGATCGAGGACGTGATCGGCATCGACGCCTCCGACGCCGTGCTCATCTCCGCCAAGACCGGCCTCGGCATCCATGACGTGCTCGAAGCCATCGTCACCCGGCTGCCGCATCCGAAGGGCGACGCGGGCGCGCCCCTAAAGGCCATGCTCGTCGACAGCTGGTATGAC
>CAYLHK010000128.1:0-308 GCA_964383295.1 uncultured Rhodovulum sp. | reverse complement strand
ACGACGCCGAGATAGGCGTCGTCGTGCTCGTGCGCGTCATCGACGGCCGCCTGCGCAAGGGCGAGCGCATCCGCATGATGTCGACGAACGCGCTCTACCCGGTCGACCGCATCGGCGTCTTCCGCCCGGGCATGCAGCCGGTGGACGAGCTCGGCCCCGGCGAGATCGGCTTTTTGACCGCCTCGATCAAGCAGGTGCGCGACACCCGCGTCGGCGACACGATCACCCATGAGCGCAAGGGCACGACCACGCCCCTGCCCGGCTTCAAGCCCGCGCAGCCGGTGGTGTTCTGCGGCATCTTCCCGGTC
>CAYLHK010000127.1:0-9022 GCA_964383295.1 uncultured Rhodovulum sp. | reverse complement strand
GCCGAAGTTCAGCTCCACCCCGTCGGCGCCGGTCTCCTCGACCAGCGGCAGGATGCCCCGCCAGCTCTCCTCGTCGCAGGGCACCATGAGGCTCACGACCATGGCGCGGTCGGGCCAGTCGCGCTTGACCGCCTTGATCTCGCGCAGGTTCACCTCGAGCGGGCGGTCGGTGATCAGCTCGATGTTGTTCAGCCCGAGCAGCCGCCGGTCGGCCCCCCAGATCGCGCCGTAGCGCGGCCCGTTGACGTTGACGATATGCGGATCGAGCCCCAGCGTCTTCCAGACGACGCCGCCCCAGCCGGCCTCGAAGGCGCGGCGGACGTTGTATTCCTTGTCGGTCGGCGGTGCGGAGGCGAGCCAGAACGGGTTCGGCGAGCGGATACCCACGAATTCGCTGGAGAGGTCGGCCACATCTGCCTCCTATGGCTTCGGGGATTCGACGAAGAGCAGGTTTCCCTCGCTGTCGCGCAGGGTGGCGAAGCGGATGCCCGGCTGCCAGGGCGCGTCCTCGGGAGATGTGTGGATCAACGCGCCGCGCCGCTCCCACATCGCGCAGTCGGCGTCCACGTCATCACTGGCGAGCGCCAGCACCGGCCCATCACCCCCAGGCATCTCAGCACGCCGGGCGAGCTGGATGCGCGAGTCCGATCCGGGGATGCGCAGGAAGATCCAACGCCAGTCCGCCTCGTAGGGCACGTCAAGCTGCACCTCGAAGTCGAGAACGTCTCGGTAGAAGGCAAGTGCCCGGCTCTGGTCGTCCGCCGGGATCGAGTGGAAGCTGATGCGCAGCAGCGTCATGCCCGGCGCTCCCGCCGGGCAGCGCTCAGCCGCCGCTCAGGGCGCGCCAGGCCGCGCCCACCACGTCGCCGCCGATCTCGCCCGACTTGGGGATCACGAAGGCCCAGATGATCGCCCCGGGAATGTTCGCCAACTGAAAGAGCACGACCGGCATGGCCGAGAACCCCGCCGTCACGAAGGCCACCGCCCTGAGCGGGCCGACAAAATGCCCGATCAGCACCGCCCAAACGCCCCAGCGCGCAAAGGCCGCGGTCCCGCGCGCCACCAGCGCCGGGTCGCGGTTGAGCGGCCAGAGGTTCAGGATCAGCGGGCCGAAACGCAAGCCAAGCCAGTAGGAGAGGCTCGACCCCGCCACCGCTCCCGCCGCCGCGCCGAAGAACAGCGGCCAGAAGTCGAGCGCCCCTGCGGCCACCAGCGCACCGATCGCGACGAGGATCGCGGTGGAGGGGATCAGGATAGACAGGAAGGCGATGGTCTCGCCCAGAGCCAGCAAAAACACCAACAGCGGCGCCCAGTCGCGGTTGGCGCTCACGAAATCCACGAACCCGGTAATGAACGCCTGCATCTGGTCTCGCCCGCTTTTGCGGGACAGCTAGCGTGCCAGGCGGGGCCGTGCAACCCGCCAAGCCCCGACAAGGTTTCCCGACCGCCCTCATCTCAGCCCCCGGTCAGCGACCGGTGGATGTCGAGCGCCGCGTCGCGGCCCTCGGCGACGGCGGTCACGGTCAGGTCCTCGCCCCCGGCGGCGCAATCGCCCCCCGCCCAGACGCCGGCGATCGACGTACGCCCGGCACCGGTCACCGCGATCTTGCCACCGGTGAGCGCGAGCCCCTCCGGCAGCGGTCCCAGAACCTGGCCGATGGCGGTCAGGAGCTGGTCGGCGGCCAGGGTGAAGGTCTCGCCGGTCTGCACCAGCCCACCCCCGCCCTCGGCGGTATAGGCGATCACCACCTCGGCGAGCGCGCCGTTGCCGCGCGCCGCCACCGGCACCGCGTTGCACAGGATGCGCACGCCGCTGGTCGCCGCGTGCTCGATCTCCACGTCGCTTGCGGCCATGCGCTCGCGCCCGCGGCGGTAGACCATGGTCACCTCCTCGGCCCCGAGGAGCTTGGACTGCACCGCGGCATCGACAGCCGTCATCCCGCCGCCCACCACGACGACACGCCGCCCCACCGGCAGGCGCGTCAGATCCTCCGCCTGGCGCAGCTCGGCGATGAACTCGACCGCGGGGCGCACGCCGGGCAGGTCCGCGCCCTCGGCCGCCAGCGCGTTCACCCCTTGCAGCCCCAGCCCGAGGAAGACGGCGTCGTAGTCCTCGCCCAGGTCGCCCAGGGTCATGTCACGCCCGAGGATCTGCCCGCAACGGAGCTCGATGCCGCCGATCCCCATCAGCCAGGCAACCTCGGCCTGGGCGAATCCGTCGACCGCCTTGTAGGCGGCGATCCCGTATTCGTTCAGGCCCCCGCCCTTGGGCCGCGCATCGAACACCGTCACCGCATGGCCCAACATCGCCAGCCGGTGCGCACAGGCGAGCCCGGCCGGCCCCGCCCCCACCACCGCCACCCGCCGTCCCGTGGGCGCCGCCCGCTCGAACGGATGGCCCTGGCGCGCCATCAGCGTGTCGGTCGCATGCCGCTGCAGCCGGCCGATCTCGACCGGACGGCCCTCGGCGGTCTCGCGCACGCAGGCCTCCTCGCAGAGCGTCTCGGTCGGGCAGACCCGCGCGCAGATGCCGCCGAGGATGTTCTGCTCGAAGATCGTGCGCGCCGCCGCCTCCGGCTGGCCCGACTGGATCTGGCGGATGAACAGCGGGATGTCGATCGAGGTCGGGCAGGCGGTGATGCAGGGCGCGTCGTAGCAGAAGTAACAGCGGTCCGCCGCCACCAGCGCCTCATGCGCATCGAGGGGGGGCGAGATGTCCCCGAAGGCCGCCGCGAGATCCGCGGGGCCGAGGCGCGCTGCCACCACGCCCGGTGTCTGCTGGGAATTGGACATCCGTCCCTCCTGGCCACCCGATGGGCAGAGGCTGGCACGGCGCCGTTTTTTGATCAACTGGTAAAATCGGACAGGGCAGCCTCAATGAGGACCGCCGTGTCTGTCTGCCGCATTTGCATGCAGGCGGGGCTGTCGCCCCGCCCCGCTCAGCGGATGAACTGGTCGATATAGCCCTCGCCAAGCCCGTTGGTCGCGTAATGCGCCCGGCACTTGTCGATGCGGGTGAAGACGTCATCGTAGCCAACCGTATTCCCGTCCGGATCGACATAGATCATCGCGCCGTTCACCTGAAAGAGCGTGATCATCTCCTCGACATGCTCGTCGACCACAAGCGTATGGGTCTCCCCCGGCGCCTCGTAGACATAGCCACCCTCGCGTGCCACCCAGTCGTGCTCGAGATAGCGCCACTCGCCCTTCAGCACGAAGCCATGCACCGGCAGCGGATGGCGATGGCGCGACAGCACGCCAGCCTTGCGCACCTTCAAGAGGTTCATCCAGTAGCCGCGCGAGGTGCACATCAAGAGCGGCCGGAACCAGACGTTCTCCTCGACGGGCACCCAGACGCGCTCATCCGTCGGGATGGCGTCCGGGACAACCAGTTCGGGCGGCGACTCGCGCGGCTGCTCCTTGCGGTACGGGATCCACTTGTCGCTCGCAGGCGCGGCGCCGGATGGTTTGTCGGTCATTCTGTGTCCTCCCAGCCCGAGGTTCATCCGGCCGCGGTGCGCCTGTCAATGCCGGCGGGCTAGCGCCGATAGAGCACCATGCCCGCGTGATAGAGGACACCCTCGACGAACTCGCCATCGGCGGTGAACCCCGTGTCGTCCCAGTATTCGATCCGGGTGCCGGTGATCTCGTAGCGCCCCTCATAGGCACGCTCGCGCGTGCCCCGCGCCTCGACGTAGCGCCCGCTCGCCAACAGCTCGTGACGGATGCGCCCGTCCTCGGTCACCCACATTCCGACATAGGGATGGTCTGCGGACATACGGGCCTCCTCGGCATGCAGCGGCAGGGTGGTCAGCATCGCGCCCAGCAGGATTGCCTTCGCGGTCATGTCAGCCTCCTTGAATGGCGTTGGGATCAGTTGGCGGATGCCGTGGGCCGGATGGTGATCTCGGTCGTGTCCACGCTCTCGGGCGCCTCGATCACCTGGCGGACGGCGCGCGCGATGTCGGCCGGCTGCAGAGCGACGGCACGATAGGCGTCCATCGCCGCCCGTGTCTCGGGATGGGTGATACCCTCGGCAAGCTCGCTCTCGACCACGCCGGGGTTTACGCAGGTGACGCGGATGCGCGGGCTCTCCTGGCGCAGCCCGTCCGAGATCGCCCGCACGGCGAATTTCGTCGCGCAGTAGACCGCGGCCGTCGGCACGACCGACAGCGCACCGATCGAGGCGATGTTGATGATCTGCCCCTGTCCCTGCGCCTCCATGACCGGCAGCACAGCCCCGATCCCCCAGAGGACGCCCTTGATGTTCACCTCGATCATCCGGTCCCATTCGTCGTGCTTGCCGGCCGCCAGCGGCGACAGCGGCATCACGCCGGCATTGTTGACCAGCACATCGATCCGGCCCCAGCGGGCGATCGCCGCCTCGGCAAAGGCATTCATGCCCCGCCGGTCGGTCACATCGAGCGGCCGCGCCACGGCCTCACCCCCCATCCGGTTGATCTCGGCGGCGAGCGCCTCGATGCGATCCGTGCGCCGCGCGCCCAGCAGCAGGCGCGCACCCCGCGCACCAAGCTCGCGCGCGATCCCCGCGCCGATGCCGCTCGAAGCCCCGGTGATCAGCACAACCTTGTCCATTTCATCCTCCTTGCCCTTGCTTGGGGCAAAGATGGCCGCTTGCGATTGTTGTCGGTATCCCTCAGGTAATGGACACGCTCGTTAGCATGACTGGACAATGAAGCCGGATCTGAACCTTCTGCCGCTGTTTCTCGCCGTGGCCGAGGAGCGCAACTTCCGCGCCGCCGCCGACCGGCTCGGAGTGACGCGATCGGCCGTCAGCCAGGGAATGCGCAGGCTGGAGGACGGGCTCGGCACAGCCCTCGTGCTGCGCACGACCCGCTCGGTGCGACTGACCGAGGCGGGCCAGCGGCTGCGCGCGGCGCTGGCTGTCCCCATGGCGGACCTGGCGACGGCGCTCGAGGACACCGCGGCCGAGGCCGGCCCCCAGGGTCTCCTGCGCATCGCCGCCACCTCGATTGCCGAGGACTTCCTGTCGGGGCCGCTCATTGCCGGCTTCGCCGCCGCCCATCCGCGCGTCACCATCGACGTGACCGTCACCGATGCCGAGTTCGACATCGTGGCGGCGGGATTCGATGCCGGCGTGCGGCTCGGCGAGGTGATCGAACAGGACATGATCGCGGTGCCCATCGGCGGCGACCAGCGCGAGGCGGCGGTCGCCGCCCCTGGCTATGTCGCGGCCCACGGCGCCCCGGCGCATCCACGCGATCTGGTCGGGCATCGCTGCATCGGCTGGCGCCCGGCGCCCGGGCTCGCGCCCCATCGCTGGGAATTTGTCGAGAACGGCACCGCCTTCGCCGTGTCTGTGGCGCCGCAGATCACCACCAACGACCTGCACCTGATGCTGCGCACTGCCCTTTCCGGGGCCGGGATCACCTTCGCGCCGCGCGACGTGTTCCGGGTGCATGTGGAGCGGGGTGAGCTCGTCTGGCTGCTCGAGGACTTCCTGCCCCCCTTCCCGGGGTTCCACCTCTACTATCCGCAGCGCCGGAACATGGCGCCGAAGCTTCGCGCCCTGATCGACCACATCCGCCGCCACGGCCGGGCAGCAGACGCGGGCGGATAACGCCGCGTAGTACTAGGGGAGTGACAAATCCTCCGCGCTGTTAAGCGCCGGATTTCAGCCGGTCCATAATCGCCACCAGCTCGGCGCTGATCCCGGGCTCGGACAGCGCGTGCCCCGCGGTGGCCACCATCAGCAGCTCCGACCCCGGCCAGGCCCGGTGCACCGCATGGGCGGTATGGGGCGGGCAGATCATGTCGTAGCGCCCCTGGACGATGAACCCCCGGATCCCCGCCAGCCGCCCAATGTCCCGCAGGATTTGCCCGTCTGTTTCCAGGAAGCCGCCGTTGATGAAATAGTGGTTCTCCAGCCGCGAGAACGCGAGCGCATAGGGCCCCGAAGGCGACCCCCGTCCCTCGCCCGGTTCGAGCACCGCCAGCGCGCTCTCCCATCCCGCCCAGGCCCGCGCAAAGCGCGCCTGCTCGGCCCCGTCGGCCCCGAACAGCCGCCGGTGATAGGCCGCGATCAGATCGCCCCGTTCCTCCGCCGGCACCATGCCCGAGAAGGCCCGCCACTGCTCCGGCCAGAAGGCGCTCGCACCCCCGCCGTAGAACCAGTCGAGCTCGGCCTTGGTCATCGTGAAGACGCCGCGCAGGACCAGCGCCTCGACCCGCTCGGGATGGGCCTGCGCATAGATCAGCGCGAGGCAGGCCCCCCAGGAGCCGCCGAAGACGATCCAGCGTTCGATCCCGAGCTCGACCCTGATCCGCTCGATATCGGCGACGAGGTCCCAGGTGGTGTTGTTCTCGACGCTGGCATGGGGCGAGGACCGGCCGCAGCCACGCTGGTCGAAAAGCACCGAGCGGTAGTGACTGGGATCGAAGAACCGCCGCATCCCCGGGCTGCAGCCGCCGCCCGGGCCGCCATGCAGCACCACGACCGGCACGCCGTCGGGGCGGCCGCATTGCTCGACATAGACCCGGTGGCCCCCGGGCATCTCGAGGATCTGCTGGCGGAACGGCTCGATGGGAGGATAAAGACCGCTGCGTCCGCCTGCGCCACCCTGGCTTAGGTTTTCCTTCATGCCGCTCTATCGTATCCCGTCGAATGCCCCGAACAATCGCAGGTTGGCCCCATGAGTGCAACGCAGAACGCCGGTACGGTTGACGCCGCCGAGATCGCCCGCTTCGAGGCCATGGCGGCCGAGTGGTGGGATCCGCATGGCAAGTTCAAGCCGCTGCACATGATGAACCCGATCCGGCTCGACTACATCATCGGCCAGATCGCCGCGGAGTTCGGCCGCGACCGTCGCGCCGACCGGCCATTCGCCGGTCTGCGGCTGCTTGATATCGGCTGCGGCGGCGGGCTGCTCTGCGAGCCGATGGCGCGGCTGGGGGCCGACGTGATCGGCGCGGACGCGGCCGAGCGCAACATTCCCGTCGCGCGGCTCCATGCCGAACAGTCGGGCCTCGCTATCGACTACCGCCACACCACGGCCGAGGCGCTGGCGGAGGCGGGCGAGGCGTTCGACGTGGTGCTGAACATGGAGGTGATCGAGCATGTCGCCGACACCGGGGCCTACATGGCCGCCTGCGCCAGCCTGTTGAAGCCGGGCGGGCTGATGATCTGCTCCACCCTGAACCGCACCGCGAAGAGCTTTGCCATGGCGATCATCGGGGCCGAGCATGTGATGCGCTGGCTGCCGAAGGGCACGCATGAGTGGAGCAAGTTCATCACGCCGGCCGAGCTGGCCGCACTGATCGCCGGCGCCGGGCTGGAACAGGTCGACCGCAAGGGGTTCGTCTTCAACCCGCTCGGCTGGTCCTGGAGCATCTCGGACCGCGACCTTTCGGTGAACTATGTCACCGCCAGCGTGAAGCCCCGGCCGGCGTGAGGAGGCCCCATGTGGTGTGCCCAGGCCGGGGTGCGCACATGTGCGCATTTTCCAAGTCCCTGAAATACGAGGCGTATTCAGGACAGGTAAGCATTAGGAAAGGTTTGGGGCACGCCCGTGCGCCTCATCCGTCCGGGTCTTGCCGCGCGCGGTGAAAACGTCGACATTCAGGGCGTGTCGTCCCAAGAGGCTCTCGCCCCCGATGCTGACCGCCTGCCGGCCGCTTTTCTCCTGCGTCGCGCTGGCGGCGAGCCTGGCGCTCGCCGGCTGCGGCGGGGGCGCGGGCGACCAGGAAGAATCCTCCACCACGCCGGCTTTCGAGATCCGCTTCGAGGCGCAGGAGAACCCCGCGATCTTCGACCGCGAGGGCACGGCCCGGCGCTCCGCGCGGGATACCTCCGGCCTCTGGGCGGTGGTCTCGGGCCTGTCGCGCGCGGAGAGCGCCATGGTGCACAACCGCGAGAACGGCCGGTCTGTGCGCGTGGCGCTGTTCAACGGCCGGCCCGGCGGCGGCACTGTCGCCGAGCTCTCGCCCCAGGCCGCAGAGGCGCTGGGGATCGGCGAGAGCCCGGTGAGGGTGCAGGTGACCGCGGTGCGTGACGAGCCTCAGGTCCAGACACCCCGCCGCGGCTTCCTGCAGCGGTTCAGCTCTGGCGAATAAGTCCCTGAACTCTCAGGCTTCCAGCATCCGGCGCAGCAGCTCGACATCCTCGGCGATCTGGCTGTCGGTCTGGCGCAGCTCCTCGATCTTGCGCACCGCGTGGATGACCGTGGTGTGGTCACGCCCGCCGAAGCGCCGCCCGATCTCTGGCAGCGAGCGCGAGGTCAGCATCTTGGAGAGATACATCGCCACCTGCCGCGGCCGCGCCACCTGACGCGCGCGGCGCGCGGACAAGAGGTCAGAGATGCGCAGCGTGTAGTGGTCGGCCACCTTGCGGATGATCTCGTCGATCGTGACCTTGCGCTCGGAGGCGCGCAGTACGTCCGCCAGACACTCCTGCGTCATGTCGAGGTTGATCTCGCGCCCGATCAGGCTCGCATGGGCGAAGAGCCTCGTCAGCGCCCCTTCGAGCACCCGCACATTGGAGCTGATCCGGTGCGCGAGGAACTCGAGCACGCCAGGCCCCACCTGGATGCCGGGGTTCTCGCGCAGATGCATCTCGGCCTTGGACAGCAGGATCCCGAGCCGGAGCTCGTAATCCGCCGGGTGCAGGTCGACGACCAGACCCCATTGCAGCCGCGAGCGGATCCGCTCCTCCAGCCCGTCGATCTCGCCCGGCGCCCGGTCGGCCGAGATGATGATCTGCTTCTGCTGGTCGATCAGCGCGTTGAACGTGTGGAAAAACTCGGCCTGGGTCGAATCCTTGCCGGCGATGAACTGCACGTCGTCGACCATCAGCATGTCGACCGAACGGAACAGCTCCTTGAAGCCGGGCATGTCCTTCTGCCGCAGCGCGGTGACGAAGCGGTACATGAACTGCTCGGCCGAGAGATAGAGCACCCGCGCCTCGGGACGCGTCTGGCGCACCTCATGGGCGATCGCATGCATCAGATGCGTCTTGCCGAGGCCGACGCCGCCATAAAGGAAC
>CAYLHK010000126.1:0-9082 GCA_964383295.1 uncultured Rhodovulum sp. | reverse complement strand
AGCTCGACTACGGCTACATGTGGTGGACCGGCTGGACGGCGCCTTCGATCGCCGACGGCGCCTATGCGGCGATCGGGATCCAGGGGCAGAACGTCTACATCAACCCGACCCGCAACGTGGTGATCGTGACCTTCGGCGCGCAGCCCAAGCCCGTGGGCAAGGAACCGGTGGATCCGCTGGTCTTCTTCGACGCGGTGGCGGCAGCGCTGGACTGAGGCGGGCGTCAGATCGCGCGGTAGATCTGCAGATCCGCCGGGTTCGCGTCCGGGGGCGCCAGCTGCCCCTCGAGGGCGCACCGGCGCAGGACTGCGGCGAGGCGCAGCTTGGGACGGTGGGCGCCACCCGCCGCGCAGGTCTCCTGGAGGAGGAACAGGTCGGGGTCCGCGTCCGCGCGCAGCAGGCGGACGGCACCCCGGCCGGTGACATGCTCGCGCAGGTGGCGTTCGAGATCGTCCCCGCGCCCGGGCGCTGCGCGCAGCTGGCAGACCACGACCGGCGCGCCAGGATCCGGGTCGGCGCCGATCTCGAGCCGCCCCACCGACAGCGCGCCGATCTCGACGCGCCGCAGGCGGGCCTGCCCGACGCTGAGACGGCCGATCGCCAGCGCGCCCATGGCCATTGCGCCGAGCGCCACGGCACCCAGCGACGCCGCCGCCCATGTCGCCGCTCCGATGGCGCTGGCGCCTGTGGCGGTGGCCCCCCGCGCGGTCTTCGGCAATCGCTGCCCGTGCATGTCGCTTCTCCCGGCCTGTCGCGCCGTGGAGCATGATGACACGGGCGCGCAAAGGCGCAAACATGCGCGAGTGGCGAGGCAGGTGGCGAGGAGGCCAAGATGGAGGCGGATTTCTGGCTGGATCGCTGGGCGTCGGGGCAGACCGCCTTCCACGAAGGCGCGGCCAACGGGCTGCTGGTGGCGCATCTGGACGCGCTGGGGCTGGAACCGGGGGCGCGGGTCTTCGTGCCGCTCTGCGGCAAGAGTCGCGATCTCGCCTGGCTGCGCGACCGGGGGCATGGCGTCGTCGGCGCCGAGCTGAGCCGGCTGGCGGTCGATGAGCTCTACGAGGAGCTGGGGGTGGAGCCCGAGGTGACGCCGGTGGGGCCGCTGGAGCGGTTCCGGGGCGCGGGGATCGAGGTCTTCGTCGGCGATGTCTTTGCGCTGACGCGTGAGATGCTGGGCGAGGTGGCGGCGAGTTATGACCGGGCGGCGCTGGTGGCGCTGCCGGCGGAGATGCGGATGCGCTACGGCGCGCATCTGCACAGCATCACCGCCGGCGCGCCGCAGCTGGTGATCGCCTTCGAGTATGACCAGACGCTGCGCGAGGGGCCGCCGTTCTCGGTCGATGCGGCCGAGATGGCGCGGGTCTACGGCGAGCTCTACCGGCTGCGGGAGCTGGCGCGGGTGCCGGTGCCGGGCGGGCTGCGCGGCGGAACCCCGGCGCAGGAGGTGGCCTGGGCGCTGGCGTGATGCGAGTTCCGTTTGATTGGTTCGCGGATCTGTCGGCGGACAAATCCGCGCGCGCCTGCCTGCAGGTCGTGCAGTAGGCGAGACGGCAGGCGCGCGCGGATTGCAGAGCGACGGGACTGCACATCGCCCCTCAACCTGCGCGCTCACGCGCTCCGGCCGACGAACCCGCGCGAAGCAGCGCGTCGAAAGCGCGGGTTCGGAAGGAGAGCCGGCGCGGGCGAAGTGATCAAACGGATCTCGTATGAGGGGCAGGACGAAGGTCGCGGCAGCTCACCGCATGCGCCGGATCAGGCGCGGCTGCCCTGCGCGTTGCACGTCGCCCCGCCGACGGAGACCGTCGGCGCAGCGCCGTCGCTCAGAGCTGGCGGCGGCCTGCGTGCGCCGCGCTGGCCGGTGGTTGGGACGTGCGCACACGGACCGGCCGCAGGCGGGCAGTTCCGATCCGGAGCGCGGCAACCATAAGCAGCAAGCCTGAGCCCGCCAGAACACACTCGAAAAACCCGGCTGCCATCCCGTTCTCCTCCGATCAACGCGACGCGAGTGGAGACTGCTATGCAAAACCTAAGTTAGTGTTACCGTTTGAAAGCCTCAGCGTGCGAAGCCGGAGCGGTGTGCCCATCCGGTCGTGCGCATCTCGATCCAGGCCATCAGCGCGTACATGACGATGCCGAGCACGGCGAGCGCGATCAGGCAGGCGAAGACCAGCGGCACCTGGAAGGCCGCCTGGGCCGAGAGCATCATGAAGCCGAGGCCCTTGCTGGCCGCGACGGTCTCGGACAGCACCGAGCCGATGAAGGCCAGCGTGATCGCGATCTTCAGCGAGCCGAAGAAATAGGGCATGGCGCGGGGGATGCCGACCTTGGTCATGATGTCGAGCTTCTTGGCGCCCAGCGCGCGCAGCACGTCCTCCATCTCGGGCTCGATGGTGGCGAGGCCGGTGGCGACGTTCACCACGATGGGGAAGAACGAGATCAGGAAGGCGGTGAGGATCGCGGGCACGGTGCCGGTGCCGAACCAGAGCACCAGGATCGGCACCACGGCGACCTTGGGGATCGAGTTGAAGCCGATCATCAGCGGGTAGCTGGCGGCATAGACCACCCGGCTCCAGCCGATGGCGAGGCCGAGCAGGAGGCCGAAGACGATGGCGAGGCCGAAGCCCGCCAGCGTCGTCCAGAGGGTCTGGATCGAGTTGGACCAGAGGCCCCAGCGGAACTGCACCATGGCGTTCCAGATCACCGAGGGCGCGGGCAGCACGTATTGCGGGATGGCGAAGAGGCGCACCGCCAGCTCCCAGACGACGAACATGCCGATCGTCACCAGCCAGGGGGAGAGCTTCACCCAGTCGATACCTGCGCGTGCGGGCGGCCGTGCCGTGCTGAGCGGCGGGGCGGGGCGTGGGGTCTGGGCCGTCTCGCTCATGGCTGGGTTCCTATTCCGCGGCGCGGATACCTTCGGCGGGTTGCGTCTCGTCCGGGGCGGCCTCGTCGATCGGCGGGTCGAGATGGCCGAGGAGCGCCGCGGTTTCCATGCCGGGCACCGCCTCGATCCGGCGCAGGCTGCGCTGGATCGCGCGCTCGCGCACGCCGGCGTCCTCGATGGTGTTCGAGGCCTCCTGGAGCTTCTTCTTCACCTTATCCAGCACCGGGCCGAACTTGCCGAACTCGGTCTTGACCGCCCCCAGCACCTGCCAGACCTCGCTGGAGCGCTGCTGGATCGCGAGTGTGCGGAAGCCCATCTGCAGGCTGTTCAGGAGCGCCGTCAGCGTGGTCGGGCCGGCGATGGTGACGCGGTGGACGCGCTGCAGCTCGTCCGAAAGGCCGGGGCGGCGGATCACCTCGGCATAGAGGCCTTCGGTCGGCAGGAAGAGGATGGCGAAATCGGTGGTGCGCGGCGGGTTGAGGTATTTGGTCGCGATGTCGCGGGCGCACTGGCGGATGCGGGCCTCGAGCGCGCGGCCGGCCTCGGCCAGGGCCGTCTGGTCGGCGGCTGCGGCGGCGGCCTGGATGCGCTCGTAGTCCTCGACCGGGAACTTGGCGTCGATGGGCAGCAGCACTTCCTCGCCCTCGTCGCGGCCGGGAAGGCGGATGGCGAATTCCACCCGCTCGCGGCCCTCGCCGGTCAGGGCGTTGGTGAGGTACTGCGAGGGCACCAGCACCTGGTCGAGGAGGGCGGCGAGCTGGACCTCGCCCCAGGCGCCGCGGGTGGTGACATTGGTCAGCACGCGCTTCAGATCGCCCACGCCGGCGGCCAGCACCTGCATCTCGCCGAGGCCCTGGTGGACCGCCTCGAGCCGATCGGAGACGAGCTTGAAGGACTCGCCCAGGCGGCGTTCGAGCGTGCCCTGGAGCTTCTCGTCCACGGTGGCGCGCATCACTTCGAGCTTCTCGGCATTCTCGCGGCGCAGGCCGGTCAGGTGCTCCTCGACCTTGGTGCGCAGCGCCTCGCCGGAGCGCGCCTGGGCCTCGCCGATCTCGCGCAGGTGAACGGCGAAATCGGCGTGCTGGCGGCGCTGGATCGCGAAGAGCTGGTCCATCTGCTCGCGGTTGGTCTGGCCGAGTTCGCGCAAGGAGCCGCCCACCCGTTCAGCCAGCCGCTCGCCGCCGAGCGCGGCTTCCTCGCGGCCCGAGCGGCTCTCCTCGCGCATCGTGCGTTCCAGCCGGGAGAGGGTATCCTCGACCCGCGCCAGGCCCTCGCGCGCCGCGCGCCGGGTGATCGCCGCCTGCCGGATGAGGATCACCAGCGCCAGCAGCGCCGAGACGAGGCCCGCGGTTGCCGCCAGCCCCAGCGCCGCGTGCTGCCAGCTGCCGGTGGCGATGTCGGCCCAGGCGGCCGCTACCATATCTTGAAGCCAGGTCATCGTGCCTCCCAAGATGGGGAGGGCACTCTAACGCAGAGCGAACCAAAAGAGAACAGCCCCAACCGTGGGTTGCGAGCCTGCCGATCACCCGCGCGCCTCGGCGATATGGGCGCGAAGCTCGTGCACGATGTCGGTGAATTCGGGCTCGTACTGGATCTCGATCGGGCGCGGGCGGGCAAGGGGCACGGGCCGGTCGACGATGATGCGGCCGGGGCGGGCGGACATCACCAGGATGCGATCGGCGAGGAAGACGGCCTCGCGCAGGTCGTGGGTGACGAGGATGGTGGTGAAGCCCTTTTCCGCGTGCAGGTCGCGGATCACCTGCCAGAGCTCCTCGCGGGTGAAGGCGTCGAGCGCGCCGAAGGGCTCGTCGAGCATCAGGAGCTGGGGCTCGTGGATCAGGGCGCGGCAGAGGGAGGCGCGCTGCTGCATGCCGCCCGAGAGCTGCCAGGGGTATTTGGCGCCCTGGCCGGCGAGGCCGACCGAGGCGAGCAGGGTTTCGGCGCGGGTGCGGTATTCGGTGCGCTTGAAGCGGATCTGGCGGCGGTGGGGCTCGACCACCTCCAGCGGCAGCAGGACGTTGTCGACGGTCAGCCGCCAGGGCAGCATCACCGGGTTCTGGAAGGCCATTCCGGCGATCGAGACCGGGCCCGTCACCGGCGTGCCATCGACGACCACCGCGCCCTCGGTCGGGAACTGCAGGCCGGTGGCGAGCTTCATCAGGCTGGACTTGCCGCAGCCGGAGGGACCGACCACCGCGACGAACTCGCCGCGGTCGACCGAGAGGGACAGGCCCTGGACGGCCAGTGTCCCCTCGGCCGCGCCCTGGGGCGCATAGCGCAGGGTTACGTCATGGACCTCGACGAGTGGGTTCATGGGCGAGCGGTCCTGTCGCGGCAGTGGCGGTGCTGGATGCTCAACGTTGAGAATCCACGTATCCGGCTGTTATCGATGGAAATTCTCCGGCGCGTTAACCGCATATCAATCCGGGTTAACGCGCCGCGCCTCACTCGATCATCCGGTCCTCGGCCGGCGGTAGGAAGGACGAATCGAAGATGTCGTCCGGGGCCGGCAGCGGATTGATGAACTCGTAGGTCAGCGCGATCTGCTCGACCCCGCGCGCGAAGCGGTCGGGGTCGATGCCGCCGAAGCCGTTGGCGCGCACCTCGTCGGTGATGAAGTTCGATGCCAGCGACAGCTCGAGCCGCTCCTGCTCGACATCGGCCGTCACCACGTCGTTATGCGCGACCACCGCCGCTGCGCCGGCCGCCGGATCCGCGATCGCGTCGCGCAGTCCGCGGATGGTGGCATTGATGAAGCCGGTGACCGCCTCGGGGTTCGCCTCGGCGAAGGCGGCGTTCACGATCACCGCATTGCCGTAGAGCTCGAGCCCCCAGTCCGACATCAGCATGACCGAGATGTCCTCCTCGGGCACGCCGGCGGCCTTGAGGTTGATGAAGGAGGAGAAGGAGAAGCCGGTGACCGCATCCACCTGTCCCTGCGCCAGCATCGGCTCGCGCACCGGGAAGCCCACGTTCTCGATCGTCACCGCGGAGGCGTCGATGTCGTTGGCGGCGACGAAGGCCGCCCATTGCGCATAGGCGCCGTCGGTGGCCGGTGCGCCGAGCGTATGGCCCTCGAGGTCCTTGGGCACCTCGACGCCGAGCGAGCGGCGCCCCACGATGGAGAAGGCGGGGTTGCTGTAGACCATCAGCACCGCCTTGACGTCCATGTCGGGGTTCTGGTCGCGGAACTTGATCAGGCTGTTGAAGTCGGCGAAGCCCATCTGGTAGGTGCCCGAGGCCACGCGCGGGATCGCCTCGAGCGAGCCCTGGCCGGTGTCCATGGTCACCGCCAGCCCTTCATCGGCGTAATAGCCCTTGTCGAGCGCCAGCAGGAACGGGGCCGCCGGCCCCTCCCAGCGCCAGTCGTTGGCATAAGCGATCCGCGTCTGGGCATCGGCCGCGCCGGCCATCAGCAGGGCGGCGCCGAGCACGCCGGTCAACATGCGCATGGGTCTCTCCCTCATTATTCCCGGGCGAGCGTATGGGGTCCGCGGCGATTCGCAATCCCCGCCGCGGCTGTGGTGATGCAAAATCCGGCATTGCGCATCGTTTCGGCAGATTCCATGCTGCCGTGCATGCAAACCGCTCGGGCCCCACAGTCCCGCAAGCGTTTCCAATCCGGCATCAATGAAGTCCCGGACTGGCTATTTGCGGCGGGGCGGCCGCAGCCCATCTCCTGGCAGACTTCAGACAAGCGGAGGTACCGATGCTCAACCAGATCGAGGGCCTGCACCACGTCACGCTGATGGCGTCGGGCGCGCGGGCGAACAATGCCTTCTTCACCGACACGCTCGGCCTGCGCCGGGTCAAGAAGACCGTGAACTTCGACGCGCCGGAGGTGTATCATCTCTATTATGGCGACGAAGCCGGCACGCCCGGATCGGTGATGACCTATTTCCCCTTCCCGGGCATCGGCGCGCGCCGTCCCGGCACCGGCGAGGTCGGGGCCACTCTCTTCGCCGTGCCGCCCGGCGCGCTCGGCTGGTGGCGCGAGCGCCTGGTCGCGCGCGGGGTCGAGGGGCTGACGGAAATCGCGCGTTTCGGCGCGAAACGCCTGAGTTTCCTCGGTCCTGACAGCGAGGAACTGGCGCTCGTGGAAGTGGCCGACGATCCGCGCGCGGCCTGGACGGGAGGCGGCGTGCCGGAAGAGGTGGCGATCCGCGGCTTCTTCGGCGTGACCCTGCGGCTGCGCGAGGCGGCGGCGACGACTGCCCTGCTCGAGCTGATGGGCTATGAGAAGGCTGCGGCCGAGCCGGGCGTCATCCGCATGGTCCGACGGGGCGGCAATTCCGCCGACACGGTCGAGATCGAGACCCCGGCGGACCTGCCGGTGGCGATCGCCGGGGCCGGGAGCGTCCACCACGTGGCGTTCGCCGTCGCCGACCGAGCCGCCCAGGCCGAGGTGCGCCAGGGGCTGGAGGAAGCCGGCTATCGGGTGACGCCGGTGATTGACCGCGACTATTTCTGGGCCATCTACTTCCGCACGCCGGGCGGTGTCCTCTTCGAGGTGGCGACCGGCGAGCCCGGTTTTGCCAGGGACGAGGCGCCCGAGCGGCTCGGAGAAGGGTTGATGCTTCCGCGCCAGCATGCTCACTTGCGCCCTTACTTGGAGGACCATCTGGAGCCGCTCGAATGAGCATGGATGCATATGTCTATCATGCAGAGGGTGACGCCGCTGGCGGCACCCTCGCCTTCGGCTTTCACGGCACCGGGGGCAACGAGATGCAGATGGTGCCGCTGCTGCGCCAGCTCTTGCCCGGCGCGGCGATCGTAGCCCCCCTCGGCGACGTCTCCGAGCAGGGGGCGGCGCGCTTCTTCCGCCGCCGGGCCGAAGGCGTCTACGACATGGAGGATCTCGCCCGCGCCACGACCAAGCTCGTCGAGTTCATCGCCGCGCAGGTCGCGGCGGCCAAGCCGGCGCGGGTCGTCGGGCTCGGGTACTCGAATGGCGCGAACATCCTGGCCTCGGTGATCTTCGCCAAGCCGGCGCTCTTCACCGACGCGGTGCTGATGCATCCGCTGATCCCCTGGGCGCCGAAGGCGCGCGACGTGCGCACCCGCGTCCTGATCACTGCCGGCGAGAACGATCCGATCTGCCCGCCGTCGATGACGCGCTCGCTCGAATCCTGGTTCGTCAGCCATGGCTCCCGGGTCGAGGTCATCTGGCACCCGGGCGGGCATGAGATCGCCCAGGCCGAGGTCGAGGGCGCGGCGAAGTTCCTCGGCACCGCCGCTGCGAGCAGCGAGGCGTGACGGTCGCAATCGATCCGCAGGCGATCACGCGGGAGGAAGGCGGCTCGAAGGGCCGCTATGTCTACCGGCTCGGCGCCGACGAGGCCGAGATGACCTATTCGCGCGCCGGGGAGGCGCTCATCATCGACCATACCGGCGTGCCCAAGGCCTTTCGCGGCCAGGGGGTCGGGGCGGCGCTGGTGGCGCGGGCGGTCGAGGATGCCCGCGCGGCGGGCGATAAGATCCTGCCGCTCTGCCCCTTTGTCGCCGTCCAGTTTCGCCGGCATCCCGAATGGGCGGACGTGCTGCACGGCGGCGCGCGGTCCTGAGCCGCCCGGACGCGGTATTCATTTAGCGATATTGCCTGAATTCGATCCGAAACGTCGCGGAAGGCATTCTGTACTTGCCGGCGGCTTCTCGAAATGGTTGTACAGGCGTGCGTCAACACACTTTTGGAGCCGGGTTTGATCCAGGCCGCCGTCGCCCTGTTCGTCGCAGCGATCGCCGCGCTTGTGATCGTGGAGGCCCGGCCGGCCGCGGACGCGCTGCCGCCGGTGGATCCCGCCATTCTGGGCGAATGGTCCTGCGGCGACACCTCGATCGCGGTGGCGGCGGACGCGATCGCACTGGGCGGCGAGGCGGCGCGCAGGGGCCGCATTACCGCCGAGGACGGGCGGCTGATAATCTTCTGGGAAGGCGGCGACGAATCGGAATGGGCCTATGCCGCCGGCGGCGGGGCGCTGATCCTCGGCACCGACCGCGGCCCGAACTACACCTGCCTGGCGGCGAAGTGAGGCCGCGCGGGACTTGGAACGGCAGGGTCCTGCCGATATAGAGCCGGGGCGCGGCGGTAGGCCGCGGCTCCGGGGACATGCGATGCGCAAGGCCGAGATCACCCGCACCACCGTCGAGACCGCGCTGAGCGTGACCGTCGATCTCGACGGCACCGGCGCCTATGACAAC
>CAYLHK010000125.1:0-9120 GCA_964383295.1 uncultured Rhodovulum sp. | reverse complement strand
TGATCCTCGGCATGGGGATCCCGACGATCCCGAACTACATCATCACCTCGTCGATTGCGGGGCCGGCGCTGCTGGCGCTCGATGTGCCGCTCCTCGTGAGCCACATGTTCGTCTTCTACTTCGGGATCATGGCCGATCTGACGCCCCCCGTCGCGCTCGCCTGTTTCGCGGCGGCGCCGATGGCCAAGGTGTCGGGGCTGAAGATCTCGATCCAGGCGACCAAGCTCGCCGTGGCGGGGTTCGTGGTGCCGTTCATGGCGGTCTACACGCCCTCGCTGATGCTGCAGGACGGCGGCTGGATGGCCGAGGCCTACGGCTATCCGGTCGAGGTTGCCTACATCCTGATCAAGGCCTGTCTCGGGATCGGGTTCTTCGGGGCGGCGGTGGTCGGGTTCGTGCAGACGCGGATGCCGGCTTGGGAGCGGATCCTCGCGGCGGCGGTGGCGCTGCTGCTGGTCTTCAACCTGCCGTGGACCGATGAGGTGGGCTTCCTGCTCGGGGCCATGCTCGTCGCCACCCATATCCTGCGCTGGCGCCGCGAGGAACGCGCCACGGCGCCGGGCTGAGCGGAATGGGAGCTGGCCTCTGCGTGGATACGGGGGGCGAGCTCCTGGCGCTCGCCGTCACCGCCTTCACGCTGGCCTGGACCCATTCGGTCGAGCGGATCGGCTGGGAGGAGGACTGGCGCGTGACCCCGGCCGGGCTCCAGATCGTCGAGGCGCGGGTGCGCGGGTCGGGGGCCGGGATGGAGCCGCCCGAGGGCGCGGCGCTGGATGGCGGCTGGTGGGTCTACGCCCCGAGGGTCGGTGCCGTGCCGGAGCTGGTGCTGGCGGCGTCCGGGGCGACGGCGGCATGGCGCCTGTGTGCCGGCGCGACCTGCATCGAGCTCGGCGCCGAGGCGGGCCCGCCGGTCAGGCTCGCCGCCTGTCCGGCGGCGGAGGGCAAAGATTAGACGCTCGGGAAAGTCCGCGCGGTTGCGCCGCGTGCAATCATGGGGAATTCTGGGGCCACACAAAAGAAAGACAAAGGGAGGATATCGAATGATCAGAAGATCAATGCTTCGCCTCGGCGCGGCCGCCGCTGCCCTGGCGGCGCTGCCGCTCGCGGGGCCGGCGCTCGCCCAGGCCTACCCCGACCGTCCGATCACGCTGATCGTGCCCTGGGGCGCCGGAGGCGGCACGGACGCCACAGCGCGTATCATCGGCGCGGTCCTCGAGGGTGAGCTTGGCCAGCCGGTGAATGTGGTGAACCGCACCGGCGGCTCTGGCGTGGTCGGCCATTCGGCGATCGCCGGGGCCGATGCCGATGGCTACACGCTCGGTATGGCGACGGTCGAGATCGGCATGATGCACTGGCAGGGCCTTACGGACCTGACTTGGGAGAACTACACGCCGCTCGCCATGATGAACCAGGATGCGGCCGGTGTGCAGGTCCGGGCCGATTCCTCCTATGAGACGCTGGAGCAGCTGCTCGACGCCATCCGCAACTCGCCCCCCGCGACGCTCAAGGCGTCGGGCACCGGGCAGGGCGGCATCTGGCACCTCGCGATCGCGGGTCTGCTGACCGAACGCGGCATCGATGCCTCGACGGTTCCGTGGGTCCCGAGCGAGGGTGCCGCGCCTGGCCTTCAGGATCTCGTGGCTGGCGGCATCGACATCGTGCCGTCGTCACTCGTCGAGGCACGCGCCCTGATCGATGCGGGCCGCGTCCGTTCGCTGGGGATCATGGCCAACGAGCGGGCCGAACTCTTCCCCGACGTGCCGACGCTCAAGGAAGCGGCCGACTCCGACTGGGTTCTCGGCGTGTGGCGCGGCATTGTCGCGCCCAAGGGCATCCCGGATGACGTGCGCGACCAGCTGATCGCCGCGCTCGAGGTTGTCTACAACAGCGACCAGTATCGCGAGTTCATGGCTGGGCAGGGCTTCGGCGTCGCCTGGGCCTCGGGCGATGACTTCGGCGCCCATATGGCAGCGAGCAATACGGCGCTCGGCGAGACCATGCGCGCCGTCGGCATCGTCCAGTAAGCAACGGTGCCGCGCAGGCGGAGCGCGCATGTCGTGCTCCGCCTGCCGGCCCTCAGCTGAGGACCGGACAGGATGCGCTTAAGCGACACGATGCTCGGCGTGCTACTGATCGCCTTCGGGCTGGCGATCGGGCTCTATGCACAGTCGTTCCCCCATATCCCCGGCCAGAAATACGGTGCTGCCGTCTTTCCGGTGACCATCGCCACCGGGTTCGGGGTCTGCGGCCTGATCCTGCTGGTGCGCGGCCTGCGCTCGGCACCGGTGCCGCTGATCACCCGGACCGAATGGACGCGCAAGAGCGGGGCGCTCCCCGCCGTGGGGATCACCATCCTCTGCGTGATCGCCTACATCCTCTTCGCCCGGCAGGTCGGCTTCATCCCCCTGATGACCGTAATCCTGATCGTGCTCTTCAGGATGCTCCGGGTCTCCTGGCCCAAGGCGCTCATCTACGCCGTCGGCACGGCGCTGCTCTGCGACTTCGTCTTCCGCAGCATCCTGCTGGTGCCGCTCCCCTTCGGTTACATGCCGCGACCCCCGTGGTAGTGCGAGGCTGACCCGCCGATGAACACGATCCTTCTCGCCTTCGACCTCGTCTTCACCTGGGACGTGATGCTGACCGTGACGGCGGCGGCGTTCTTCGGACTGCTGGTGGGCGCGATACCCGGGCTCACCGCCACCATGGCCACGGCGCTGCTCGTGCCGCTGACCTTCTTCATGGACCCGATCCCGGCGGTCGGGGCCATGGTAACCTGCGCCGCCATGGCGATCTTTGCCGGCGACATTCCGGGCGCGCTCCTGCGCATCCCCGGCACGCCCGCCTCGGCCGCCTATACGGACGAGGCCTATGCCATGACCCGAAAGGGGGAGGCGGAGAAGGTTCTCGGGGCCTGCGTCCTCTTCTCGGCGATCGGCGGGCTGTTCGGCACTGCGGTGCTGATCTTCGCCGCACCGGCGCTGGCCGAGATCGCGCTGAAGTTCTCCTCGCAGGAGTACTTCTGGATGGCGCTGCTCGGCCTGACCTGCGCGGCCTTCATTGGCGCGGCCTCGCCGGTGAAGGGCATGATTGCGCTGCTCTTCGGCCTGCTCGTCGCCACCGTCGGGCTCAACAACCCCGCCGGCGTGCCCCGCTTTACCTTCGGCTCGACGGAGATGCTCGCGGGGATCGACTTCATCCCTGCGATGATCGGCCTTTTTGCGGTTTCGGAGGTGCTGCGCACGGTGGCCGCCGGCGCCCCCCCCTGGGACACGGTGCAGACCAAGATCGGCAACATCTTCCGCGACTGGGGCGACATGGTGCGCACCTACTGGCGCCAGCAGATCCGCGGCAACGTGGTGGGCACCGGCGTCGGCATCCTCCCCGGCGCGGGCGCGGATGTCGCGGCCTATGTCAGCTATGCCGTCAGCCGTCGTTTCTCGAAGACCCCGGAAAAATTCGGCACAGGGCATGTCGAGGGGATCGTCGAGAGCACCTCGGCCAACAACGCCTCGCTCTCCAGCGCCTGGGTTCCGGCGCTCGTCTTCGGCATCCCCGGCGACACCATCACCGCGATCGTGATCGGCGTGCTCTACGTGAAGGGCATGAACCCCGGACCGACGCTCTTCCTGTTCAATCCGCAGATGATCTATGCGGTCTTCCTGATCTTCATCATCGCCAACCTCCTGATGATCCCGCTCGGCTGGTTCGCGATCAAGATCGCCAGGCGCCTGCTGTCGGCACCCCGCGCGATCCTGATGCCGGTGATCCTCGCCTTCTGCATCGTCGGCGCCTTTGCCTCGAACAATGCCGCCTATGGCGTCACGCTGATGCTGATCTTCGGCGTGATCGGCTTCTTCATGGAGGAGAACGACATCCCGATCGCGCCCTGCATCCTCGGCATCGTCATCGGGCCGATCCTCGAGCGCAACTTCGTGACCACGATGATCAAGGCCGACGGCTCGTTCCTGGCCTTCTTCGAGCGGCCGATCGCAGCCGGGCTCGGGATCGTGCTGATCCTGATCTGGGTCTCGATCCTGGTCGGAGCGGTCAGGAGCGCGCGCGCGCGGGTGGCGTGACCCCGGTCACATGCCGTAGAGCCAGGCGGCGTCCGCGCGGAACGCCTGCCGCGAGGCGTTGCGCGTGTAGAACATGTGGCCGCCCCGGTAGGTCGCCTGGCGCAGGCGCGTGCCGGCAAGCGTCTGGGGGAGCTGGCGCAGGACGAGCTCGCTGGCGAAGTAGGGTGTGACCAGGTCGGTGTAGCCATGCGCCACCAGCAGGCGCAGGTCGGGGTCCCTCGCAAGCAGGCGCCTGAGCGGGCTGAGCACTTCGGGCGGCATGCGCTCGCTGCCCCAGTCCCACTCGCGGTTGACCGAACGGCTGAGCAGCACGTAGCGCCGCTCGGGCAACCAGTGCAGCTTCTCGCGGTAGATCGACAGCATCGCCTGTGTCAGCGGCATCGTCATCGCGTGCAGAACCGGGTCGGGGCGGCGCTCGTTCTCGCTGGCCCGCGCGGGGGCGTCGGCGGTCACGCCGGCGTCATAGATGCTGGCGATCCGGCCCTCCTCGGCGAAGAGCTCGCGCGCGAATTCCCCGATCCCGATGCGGCCGGCGTGCCGGGCGACCAGGTCGGGGTCGAGGCCGGTCACGTCGGCGACCCGCGCGACGATCCGGGCGACGGCGGCATCGTCGCGCTCGCCGCGCATGAGGTCGGTCAGATACTCGCCCGCGGCATAGTCCTCGACCGCGCGCAGATCTTCACTGGAAAACTCGCCGCGTTTTTCCATCGCCGCGGCCGCCAGCGAAGGAAGGACCGAGATCCGCGGCAGGGGGCCGTGGTCGGGCTGGCCCCACCAGCCGAAATCGAGCACTGGCGAGACCAGCACCATCCCGGCCAGGGCAAGGCCGTCGCGCGCCTGCAGCCGTTCGGCGAGCAGCGGGCCGCGAAAGCCGCCATAGCTCTCCCCGACGAAATGGACCGGCGCCGCCCTCCGTCCGTTCTCGTCCAGCCAGGCGAGGATGAACCGCGCTGCCGCGTCGATGTCGCCGGCGACCGAGAGGTAGCGCTCGCGCTGCGAGGCGTTGTCGCCGATCAGCCGGCTGAAGCCCGTGCCGACCGGGTCGATGAACACGAGGTCAGTGAAGTCGAGCCAGGTCTCGGCATTCGCCACCAGCCCTGCCGGCTGTGGCGACGCGGTGGCCTCGTCGTCCATCGCCAGCCGCCAGGGGCCCATGGCGCCGAGGTGGAGGTAGGCGGCGGCCGCGCCCGGCCCGCCGTTCATCGCGAAGGTGACGGGCCGCGGGGCGTCCTCGGGCGCGTCGAGGACATAGGCGACAAAGCCGATTTCTGCCTCTTCGCGGCCCCGGTCAGTGAGAGTGATGGCGCCGGCCGTGGCGGTGAAGGTGAGCCTGCGGTCGGGCAGGCTCAGTTCGTGCCGCGTGGTGACGGCAGCCGGCAGGCGCTGAGCGGCGAGGCTCTCCTGGGGTAGGGCCTGCTGGGCGGAGGCGGGCGCGAGGGGGCCGAGGGTGATCAGCGCGGCCAGCACGCCCGCCAGAAGAGCGGGTGGGCGCGGTCGGCTTTTTCGGTTCGAGTCCTGCTTCGTCATGGGGGCGGGTCTCCCGCCCGCAGTCTGGGCGGGATTGTCGAGTGGCGCGAATAACTAATCCGTGGACCCGTGGGCCTCATCCGGCCGGGGCGCCGAGGGCAGCCTGGAGCAGCGCCAGGTACTCGGGCGCCGAGGTCGGCCGCGGGTTGGTGGCCGAGGAATGGTCGCGGGTGGCGGCCTCGGCCACCGGCGGCAGGTCGTCGGCGGTGACGCCGATCGCGCCCAGCGTGGCGGGCAGGCCGAGCCGCGCGTTCAGCTCGGCGAAGTGGCGCGAGAGGGAGGCATCCGGCGCGAGGCCGAGGCGGCGGCGGATGGCGTCGTACTTGCCGGCGCAGTCGGGCTCGTTCCAGTCGAGGACATGGGGGAGCAGGATCGCGTTCAACGTGCCGTGGTGGAGCGAGATGCGCTTGAGCCCGCCAAGGGGGTGCGACAGGGCATGGATGGCGCCGAGGCCCTTCTGGAAGGTGAGGCCGCCCTGCAGCGCGGCCATCATCATCTCCCAGCGGGCATCGCGGTCCGATCCGTCCTTCACCGCCGCTTCGATATGGCCCATGGCGCGCTCCAGCCCGTCGAGGGCGATCGCCTCGGCGACGGGGTTCACGCGCGGGCTGAGATAGGTCTCGATGCAATGCGAGATGGCGTCGAGGCCGGTTGCCGCGGTCAGGTAGGGCGGCAGGCCGAGGGTGAGCTCGGGGTCGCATACGGCGATGCGCGGGATCAGATGCGGCGAGACGAGACCGAGCTTGCGGCCGTCGCTGAGCGTGATCAGCGCGGCGCGGCCAACCTCGCTGCCGGTGCCGGCGGTGGTGGGGACGGCGATCACCGGCGCGGTCGGGCCGATGCGGCCGACGCCCCCCTCGATCAGGGCGTATTGTGCGAGCGGGCCGTCGTGGGTGGCGAGAAGCGCCACGCCCTTGGCGAGGTCGATGGGCGAGCCGCCGCCGATCGCCACCAGCCCGTCGCAGCCGGCGCTGCGGTAGAGCTCCAGAGCGGCGAGGGTTGCGTCCTCGGTCGGATTCGGGGGCGTGGCGTCGAAGATGGTGACCTGCGCATGGTCGGGCAGGGCGGCGCGGACGCGGTCGAGCAGGCCGGCGGCGATGACGCCGCGATCGGTCACGAGCATCGGGGTACGGATGCCGGTGTCCTGCAGATAGCCTTGCAGGCCGGCGAGCGCGCCATGGTCGAACTCGATGCGCGTCAGATAGGTGATGGTCGCCATGTTTCCTCCCCGGGCCTTTTTGCAAGCGGACTATGGCGGCGGCGGCGGGCGATGGGAAGGGTGCAGCGACCATGGACGCGCCGGTCGAAATCGGAGGCGATGTCGTGTAAGACACGGCGAGTGATGGCCTGTCCCAACTTGGGACATCCGTCAATGCGTTGAGATATAAAAGATAATTCCAGGAGAGGTGGGAACGGATGCCGATGGAAGCAGTCTCGGGCGCCTGGGCGCGTCCGTTCTTCTCCGGGCGTCAGGTGCTGGTCACCGGGGGAACCTCGGGGATCGGCGCGGGGATCGCCAAGGGGTTTCTCGATGCAGGGGCGCAGGTGGTCGCGACCGGCGTCAGCGGAGGCGAGCTCGAGCTGGCGCGGGCGGACGAGATGCTCGGCCGTGCGGATCTCCGGGTGCTCGATGTGCGCGACGGTGCCGCGGTCCGGGATCTGGTCGGCGGCCTGGGACGGCTCGACGTGGTGGTGAACTGCGCCGGCGTGATCCGGCGCGGCGACGAGCTCGACCCGGAGGTCTTCGCAATGGTGGTCGATGTGAACCTGACGGGCTCGATGCGGGTCTGTGCGGCGGCCCGGCCGCTGCTGGCCACGAGCGGCGGGGCGATCGTCAACATGGCCTCGATGCTGAGCTTCTTCGGGGGCGGGCTGGTGCCAGGCTATGCGGCGAGCAAGGGCGGCATAGCCCAGATGACGAAGTCGCTCGCCATCGCCTATGCGGCCGAGGGGATCCGTGTGAATGCGATCGCGCCGGGCTGGATCGAGACGCCGCTGACCGAGGCGCTGCGCGCCGATCCCGCGCGCAGCGGCCCGATCCTCGCGCGCACGGCGATGGGGCGCTGGGGCCGGCCCGAGGATCTGGTGGGCGGGGTGCTGTTCCTGTGCTCGCCCGCGGCGGGGTTTATCACCGGGACGGTGCTGTCGATCGACGGGGGCTATTCGATCACCTGAGGGTTAGCCGTGGGGGCCGCTGAAATTCCGCCGCGACTCACCAGCGCCGTGATATTCTTTCTCCCGGAACGGGGAGGGAGAAATGCGGAAACTTCTGACTCTATCGTGTGCAGTGCTTTCAATGGCCGCCGGTGTCGAAGCTGCGGGGGCCGCAACCTACTACTACGTCAGCGGGCCGGCGATCGTCTCGAACACGCCGGCGGCGTCGGACCGGCAACTCCTCAATATCGGCCGGCTCGACGTGGATGCGTCTGGTCTCCCGGCGGGTGAGACGCTCGCGGGGCGCACGATCGCCTACAGCTACTGGGACAACGTCTACACCGGGCACGACGGGATCGCACTCGGCTATGTCTTCGCGCTCGGGACGGGTAGCGAGGGCGTATCCTATTCGCTGACCTTCGACGCGCAGGAGAACATCAGCGCGTGGCGTTTCTCGTCCGACTGGAACATCGGCGGATCCACAATGGATCTCTTCAGCATCTCGAATTCCGGTGACAACTACCGGGCCGTGCAGACGGATGGGCTGCCGTTTGCGACGCAGCGGGCGCGCGACGAGCTGGCCGCGCGGGGCTACCGCGAGGGAACAGCGATCTACAATGCGCTCTATTGCGGGAGTTGGGCGGGCAGCGCCGGGGGCTGCGGCGAGGACGGCTTGGCGTCGGATTCCTGGGGTGCGAGCTTCATCGCCGGGGACGGGGTGTGGGTCCGGGACGATCTCGCGGGCTTCGCCGCGCAGATCGAGTGGGTGGCGCGCGCCGCGCTGGCCGATCCGGCGCGCAGCTACTACGACATCGAAGCGGTGCCGGTTCCCCTTCCGCTGGCGATGATCATCGCGGGGGTTGCCGGGCTCGTGCTTGTCAGGCGGGGCGCACGCGTGGCCTGATCAGGACGGGCCGGCTGGGGTGAGGCTGCGGGCCAGCACCCGCGCCACGTGGACCGCCTCGCGTTCGGTGCCATCCGCGATCTGGTGGCGGCAGGAGAAGCCGCCGGCGACGACGATTGTGCCCGGGTCGGCGGCGCGGACGGCGGGCAGGAGCGAGAGCTCGCCCATCGCGCGGGAGACGGCTTCGGTCTCGGTGCCATAGCCGAAGGACCCGGCCATGCCGCAGCAGCTCGTCTCGACCGTCTCGACGGCGAGGTCGGGGATCAGGCGCAGGCTGTGCTCGACCGCGCCCATGGCGCCGAAGCTCTTCTGGTGGCAGTGGCCGTGAAGGAGCGCGCGCGCGGCAACTGGGGCGAGCGGGAGGTCGAGGCGCCCGGCCTCGTGTTCTCGGGCAAGGAATTCCTCGAAGAGCACGGCGGCTCCGGCGAGGTTGCGGGCGGCCTCGCCGGGGATCAGGGC
>CAYLHK010000124.1:0-9210 GCA_964383295.1 uncultured Rhodovulum sp. | reverse complement strand
GTTTCCGAACAACGTCCCCGAGACGGCGCTCGCCATCTACCACATCCTCAAGGGCGGCGGCTTCACCACCGGCGGGTTCAACTTCGACGCGAAGCTGCGCCGCCAGTCCCTCGACCCGGTCGACCTGATCGCCGCCCATGTCGGCGGCATGGACATCTGCGCGCGGGGCTTGCTGGCGGCGGCCGCGATCATCGAGGACGGCGGGCTCGATATAGCCGTCACCGAGCGCTACGCCGGCTGGGAGCAGCCGCAGGCCAAGGCGCTCCTTACCTCCGACCTCGCGTCGATCGCCGCGCGGGTCGAGAAGGAAGGCATCGATCCGAAGCCCCGTTCGGGGCGCCAGGAGCGGCTGGAGAACCTCGTCAACCGCTTCGTCTGACGGCCCGCTGGCGCCCGCCCGGCGGGCGCCAGCACGTTAACGAAGCTTTCCTAATGCTTACCTGTTCCGAATAGACGTTTCATATCAACGCGTTGAAAATTGCGCACATGTGCGCACCTCAGTTGCGCAGACCCTCCGGGGGCCTCACGATCACCCGGATCATCCAGCCGAGCATGACCGCGTTCAGGATGTGCCACATGAAATGCGTCCCCAGCGGCACGGCCGCGCAGACCTCCCGGTCGAGCGAGCGGAAGATCAGCGAGACCACCAGGATCCCCGCCCCCACCGCCAGCCCCCGCGCCGCCTGCGGCCGGCTCCGCCAGAGCAGCGCCGCATAGCCCGCGATCAGGATCGGCACCGGCGCATAGCCGATCGACCCGTTCAGGCTGCCCACGACCGACGACAGCCCCCGCGCCGTCAGGGCGGCATAGGGGATGAAAGCCACCACCGCCAGCACCCCGCCCCACCACGGCACCCGGAAGAACCGCACGGTCGCGAGGTAGACATAGACCAGGATGAACACCTGGATCGGGATCACGTCGGCATAGAGCGACCAGATCTGCGCATGGGTGTGGAAGAGATACGACCCGATCCCGATCAGCCCGAGGATCACCGCCAGCACCTGCCCGCCGCGATCCCCGGCGCGGGACGCGAGCCGCCAGGCCCAGATCGCCGCGATCACGAAGGCCGCGTTGGTGATCGCGTTGGCGGGCTCGGACCAGTAGCTCGCGTCGATCCGCTCGCAATAATTGTCTACGCTGCGAAACCAGTCCATGCATCACCCCGTTGTACGCCCGCGCCCGCAGGCTCACTGCCATTCCTAACCCAAGGAGACGCTCGCATGAAGATAACCTGGCTCGGTCATTCCGGCTTCCGCATCGAGATCGCTGGTCAGGTGCTGCTGGTGGATCCCTGGCTGACCGGCAACCCGATGTTCGACGCCGCCCGCCGGGACGAGGCGATCGCCGGGGCCACGCATGTGCTCATCACCCACGGCCATGGCGACCACACCGCCGACGCGCCGGGCATCGCCAACGAGCTGGGCATTCCCGTGGTCGGCAAGTTCGACCTGGTCGGCTTCTGGCAGAACCGCGACGGGGTGGAGGTGGTCGGCTTCAACACCGGCGGCACGGTGCGGCTGGGGGATGTGGCGGTGACGATGGTCTCGGCGACGCATTCCTCGTCCTTCGCCGGTGATGGCGGGCCGGTCTATGCGGGGACCGAGGCCGGCTACATGATCGAGGGCGAGGGGAGAACCATCTACTTCTCGGGCGATACCGACGTGATGGCCGACATGGAGATCTTCGAGGACCTTCACCACCCGCAGATCGGCATCCTCGCCTGCGGCGGGCATTTCACCATGGACATGAAGCGGGCGGCCTACGCGGCGAAGCGCTTCTTCAACTTCAAGACCGTCATCCCCTGCCACTACCGCACCTTCCCGCTGCTGGCCCAGTCGGCCGACGAGCTGAAGGCGGGCCTGCCGGGGGTCGACGTGATCGAGCCCGAAGTGCTGGTGCCGATCGAGCTGTGAGGCGGGCGGATTCGCACGCTTGCGAATCCGGTCAGTCACATGAAAACAAAGGGAATTTTTCCGCGCGTTAACCCGAATGAAACCTCTGCCGCAACGGCGCCGGCGGCCGTATCGCGCCGCGCCTCAGCGGCGCGCGGCGAAGAAGGCGCGCAGGAGGGCGGCGCTTTCGGTCTCGGCGACGCCGGCCACGATCTCGGGCCGGTGGTGGGCCTGCGGATGCTCGAAGACCCGGGCCCCCTGCTCCACCCCGCCGGATTTCGGGTCGGCGGCGCCATAGACAAGCCGGCCGATGCGCGCCGCCGCTATGGCCGCCGCGCACATCGCACAGGGCTCGAGGGTGACGTAGAGCTCCATGCCGGTCAGCCGCTCGGAGCCTGTCGCGGCGCAGGCCGCGCGGATCGCCAGCATCTCGGCATGGGCGGTCGGATCGGCCAGCTCGCGCGTCCGGTTGCCCGCCCGCGCCAGCACGGCCCCGGTCGCGGGGTCGACGATCACCGCCCCCACCGGCGTCTCGGCGCGGGCGGCCGCGGCGCGGGCCTCAATGAGCGCCAGGTCCATATGCGGGGCGAAACGGGTCATGCCGCCCGTTCTGGCGCGGCGAAGGCGGGCCGACAAGCCGGTTTCAGTTGCGTAAACCCGCGCCTTGGCCCATGAGCGCGAGGATGAGCAAGCCCACACCCACGCCCGACGGCGGACCGGAACGCATCGCCAAGCGCCTCGCCCGCGCCGGCGTCGCCTCGCGCCGCGGCGCCGAGGCGATGATCGCAGAGGGGCGGGTGGCGGTGAACGGCCACGTGATCGACAGCCCGGCGCTGAACGTCACCGAGGCCGACCGCATCACCGTGGATGACCAGCCGCTGGCCGCCCCCGAGGCGGCGCGGCTCTGGCGCTACTACAAGCCCATCGGCCTCGTCACCTCGGCCAGCGACGAGAAGGGGCGGACCACCGTCTTCGAGCAGCTTCCGCCCGAGCTGCCGCGGGTGATGAGCGTCGGCCGACTGGACATCAATTCCGAGGGGCTGCTGCTGCTGACCAATGACGGCGGGCTGAAGCGGCGGCTGGAGCTGCCCTCCACCGGCTGGCTGCGCAAGTACCGTGCCCGCGCCCGCGGGACGCCTACGGACGTCGATCTGGAGCCGCTGCGCCGCGGCATCACGCTCGACGGCGAGCGCTTCCAACCGATGGAGGTCCGTCTCGACCGCCAGCAGGGCGCCAATGCCTGGCTGACCGTCGGCGTCCGCGAGGGGCGCAACCGCGAGGTGCGCCGGGCGCTGGAGAGCGTCGGGCTGATCGTCAATCGGCTGATCCGCGTGTCCTACGGGCCCTTCCAGCTCGGCGAGCTGAAGCCCGGCGAGGTCGAGGAGGTCAAGGCGAAGATCCTGCGCGACCAGCTCGGCGCCGGCGGCCCCCCGCCGAAGGAGCGGCCGAAGCCTGGCCGGACACGGGCCGCCCCGGCCCGCAAGCCGGCGCGAAAGCCCTAGCCCTCCGCGGATCCGCGCGCCGCGCGCTCGGCGAGGATGCGCGGCAGGCTGGTCTCGATCCAGTCGGCAAGGACGCGCACCTTCTCGGCCGCCTCGCGCCCGAGCGGCGTCAGGGTATAGTCCACATGCGGCGGCACCACCTCGCGCGCCCGGCGCAGCACCAGCCCGTCCTGTTCGAGCCATTGCAACGTCTGCGCCAGCATCCGCTCGCTGACCCCGCCGATCATCCGCCGGAGCTGGCCGAAGCGAAGCGTCCCGCCGTCCTCGAGCGCGATCAGCACCAGCACGCCCCAACGGCTGGTCATGTGTTTCAGCACCTCGCGCGAGGGGCAAGCCGCAGCCAAGAGATCGCCCCGCGCCATCTTTTCGGAGAGGCCCAGCAGCCCGTCGGGGGATTTCGGCGAATCTGTCATGCTTACAGAAATGTAGGTACTTATGATAAATAAGCAATAGCCCTACATGAGCCGCGTCCGAAGCACACAGGAGGATATCATGACCATCGGCATCACCGCCGCCAGCGGCCAGCTCGGCCATCTCGTCATCGAGGGTCTGAAGCGGAATGGGCGCGGTGGCGAGGTCGTCGCCCTTGCCCGCACCCTGGCCAAGCTTGACGGTCTGGGCGTCGCCACCCGCGAGGCCGACTATGCCCGCCCCGAGACGCTGGCGACGGCATTCGCGGGAATGGATACGCTGCTCTTCATCTCATCGGGCGCCATCGGGGATGATCGCACCATTCAGCATCGCAATGTCGTCAAGGCCGCGGCCGCGGCCGGCGTGCGCTGGATCGTCTACACGAGCCTTTTGCGCGCGGACACCACGCCGCTCGTGCTCGGGCCGTCCCATGCGGCGACCGAGGCCGCGATCGAGGCCACGGGCACCCCGCACACCTTCCTGCGCAACGGCTGGTACACCGAGAACTACACGGGCGCGCTCGGCGGCGCGCTGCAGGCCGGCGTGCTGATCGGCGGCGCCGGAGACGGGCGGATTTCCTCGGCTGCCCGCGCCGACTATGCCGCAGCGGCGGTCGCGGTGCTGACCGGCGAGGGGCATGTCGGCCGGACCTACGAGCTGGCGGGCGATGAGGCCTGGACGCTCGCCGATCTCGCGACCGAGGTCTCGCGCCAGACCGGACGCAGCATCGGCTTCCAGAACCTGTCCGAGGCCGATCATGCCGCGGCGCTGACCGGGTTCGGCCTGCCTGCCCCGGTCGCCGGGTTCGTGGCAGGGCTGGACGCCGCTGCGGCGCAGGATGCGCTGTTCGAGGACGGGCGGCAGCTGTCGCGCCTGATCGGGCGGCCGACGACGCCGCTGTCCGCGAGCGTTGCCGAGGCGCTCAGCGCGCAGGGCGCGAAGGCGTAGTCATCCGGGAAAAAGACTTCCTGCGCGATTGACACCAGGTCGCGCAGGGAGTTCCCGGAACGGAGCCGCGGCTGACCGGAGGTCCCGGGCAGGCGCTGCCTGCCGGCCGCCGTCAGACCTTGAGGTCGCCGGCGCTCTTGCGGCCGTCGCGGCCGTCGATGAGCTCGAACTCGATCGGCTGGTTGTCCTTCAGGCTCTGGAGGCCCGCTGCCTGGACGGCGGTGATATGGACGAAGATGTCCTTACCGCCGTCGGCCGGCTGGATGAAGCCGTATCCCTTCTCGGTATTGAACCACTTGACCGTGCCCTTGGCCATGCAATCTCATTCCTTCGTAGGTCAACACCCGGACGGATTATCCGGGCCTTTTCGACGTCGTCACGTCCCCCCGCGACGCGCAGCCTTGCAGCCTGCTGCATCAGGACACGAAACCTCGCTCGCAACATTTACAGCGAATCAGTCAACGAAAAAAGCGTCATGTCGGCGTGGCGGCGCTCTGCCCCGGCGCGGACGGGCGGATTTCGACGGCCGCTACCGAGATCGCGCCGCCTTGCTGCCACCGGCCCGCCGATCGGAACCATGACCGCCGCGGGCTCTGGTCAGCCCGAGCGCGGACGATTATGTTGCACGGCAGCGTGTTTGCGGAGAGAGGGTTCCGGCCCATGAATGGATCGGCCCTGCGCATGTTCGGTTTCCTGGTGCTTGCGGCCATCGTGCTCGCGACCGGCTTTGGCGCGTTCGGGGCAGCCTTCTGATGGCGGGCCAGCGCTACGGGGGGCGATATTCCCCCGGCTCGCAGGGCACGCCTCCCGGCCAGGTGCCGCCGCCGGTGCCCCCCTTTCGCAATCGCAACGCCCGGCGGGTGAGCCTGCGGGCGCGGCTGATGTATCTGTTTCCGCTGCCGCTGCTGTTCGCCGGGCTCGGCGCCATCTCGCGCGGCAGTGCGCCCGAGATGCTGGGTGAGCTTGGCGGCTTCATCGGGCTGATGGCCTCGGCCTTCCTCCTCAACGAGGGGTTGCGCGCCGAGGAGGCCTATGCGGCGCGCAGCGTCGCCCGCCCGCCCGCGGTTCCGCGCAAGCTGTTCGCGGCGGTGCTGACCGGGGTCAGCGTGGCGCTGGCGAGCACGCTCGGCATGGGCCAGGACCTCTTCGCGGCGCTGGCCTTCGGCGCGGTGGCGGGCGTCGCGCATGTCGCCGCCTTCGGGCTCGACCCGATGCGGCGCAAGGGGATGGAGGGGATCGACGCGGCAGCCAGCGAGCGGGTGGCGCGCGCGGTTGATCGCGGCGAGGCGCTGCTGCGCGACACGCTCGCCGCCGCCCGGCGCATCGCCGACCGCCCGCTGGAAGCGCGGCTGGAGCGGCTCTGCGACCAGGCCCGCGACGTCTTCCGCACCGTCGAAGAGGATCCGCGCGATCTGGCGCGGGCACGCACCTTCCTCAGCGTCTATCTGCTCGGCCTGCGCGACGCGACGGTGAAGTTCGCCGATCTCTACGGGCGAACGCGCGATGCTCAGGCGAGGGCACAGTACGAGAGCCTGCTGGCGGATCTCGAGACGAGTTTCGCGGCGAAACGCACCCTGCTGCTCGAGGACAACCGCAGCAACCTCGATGTCGAGATCGAGGTCCTGCGCGAGCGGCTGCAACAGGACGGGTTGACGGTGAGATGACCGGCCCGCGGATCAGGGAGAGGCATGAATGACCGAGAATGTGCGCGCTGAGGCGGAAGCGGCCCTTCGGGAGGTCGAGGCCGTGACCGCGAACCTTCTTCCCGAACCCAAGGGCGAGCTGGTGGTGATCGAGACCGCCGACCCGGCCGTGCGCGCCGAGATCGAGCGGCGCAAGGCCGAGATCGACGTCGGCAACACCCAGTCGATCATCCGCTTCGGCTCGGCCGCCCAGGCCGAGCTGCAGACGATCAGCCAGGAGATGCTGGCGGATGTGCGCAACAAGGACGTCGGCCCCGCCGGCGACAGCTTGCGCGACATGGTCACCAGCCTGCGCGGCTTCTCGGTCAACGAGCTCGACCCCAACCGCAAGCAGAGCTGGTGGGAGCGGCTGCTCGGGCGCACCAAGCCCATGGCGCAGTTCATGGCCCGCTATGAGCAGGTGCAGGACCAGATCGACAACATCTCGAACCGGCTGCTGACCCACGAGCACACGCTGCTCAAGGACATCAAGTCGCTCGACAAGCTCTATGAGAAGACGCTCGATTTCTACGACGAGCTGGCGCTCTACATCGCCGCAGGCGAGGCCAAGCTTGCTGATCTCGACGCGACCGACATCCCCGCCAAGGCGGCTGAGGTCGAGGCCGCGCCCGAGGATCGCAAGGTGCTGGTGGCCCAGGAGCTGCGCGACCTGCGCGCGGCGCGCGACGACCTGGAGCGGCGGGTGCACGACCTGAAGCTGACGCGGCAGGTGACGATGCAGTCGCTGCCCTCGATCCGGCTGGTGCAGGAGAACGACAAGAGCCTGGTCACCAAGATCAATTCGACGCTGGTCAACACCGTCCCCCTCTGGGAGACCCAGCTCGCCCAGGCGGTGACCATCCACCGCTCGCGCGAGGCGGCCGCCGTGGTCAAGGAGGCGAGCGACCTGACGAACGAGCTGCTGACCAAGAACGCCGAGAACCTGCGTACCGCCAATGCCGAGATCCGCACCGAGATGGAGCGCGGCGTCTTCGACATCGCCGCGATCGAGAAGGCCAATGCCGACCTGATCGGCACGATCGAGGACAGCCTGCGCATCGCCGACGAGGGCAAGGCCAAGCGTGCGGCGGCGGAGACCAGCCTGATCCGCATGGAGGGCGAACTGAAGGAGACGCTGGCCGCCGCCAAGGCGCGTGCGACCGGCATGGGCGACAACGTCGGCGGCAGCGTCACGAGCTAGGCACGGAAGGGCGCGTCGGGAATGGGTCTGGCCAAGGCAGGCATGGGGACGGGATTTCCGGCCCCGGAGATGATGGGATCGCGGGCGTTGCTCGCGGCCCTGGCCTGTCTGGTGCTGGTCGGCTGTTCCGGGCGGCAGGTGACCACCGGGGTGGACCCGACCTCCCGGCCGGACGGGCTGCGACCGGTCGAGGAGCAGGCGCCCAACCCCACCGACGACGCGCTCGCCGCCTTCTACGCCGGCGTCGAGGGCGATCTAACCGCCAGCGGGCGCATGCGCCGCGACACCGCCCCCGCTGATGCGCCCTTCAGCATCGACGACCTGGTGCGCAACTTCGAGCGCATCGCGCTCTACGACGAATATGTCGATCTGGGCGGGCGGTTCGTGCGGCAGGAATCCCCCTCGCACCTGCGCCGCTGGACCCGTCCCGTGCGGGTGGGCGTGATGACCGGGCC
Source organism: uncultured Rhodovulum sp. (assembly GCA_964383295.1). Classification (GTDB taxonomy): domain Bacteria; phylum Pseudomonadota; class Alphaproteobacteria; order Rhodobacterales; family Rhodobacteraceae; genus Amaricoccus. The sequence continues at coordinate 1,119 of CAYLHK010000124.1, read as the reverse complement.
CTCGATCCCGCCGCAGATGGCCGCCCGCGACCGGGCCAATGTCGCGGCCTTCACCCGCCGCCTGGGCGGGCTGACCGGGCTCGACATGGCGATGAGCGAGGGGGCGGACGTCAATTTCCTCGTCCTGTTCATGACCGATGCCGAGCGGATCGCCTTTGCCGATCAGGTGCGGGCGCGCTATCCCGATTTCGCGCCGGCGGTGGTCAGCACGCTGATCGACACGCCGCTCGACACCTTCTGCACCGCCTATGCCTTCGCCGATCCCGGCAACAGCGCCATCTATTCGGCCGCGATGATCCTGATCCGCGCCGAGCACCCGCCGCTGACGCGCCTGTCCTGCGTGCATGAGGAGATGGCCCAGGCCATGGGCCTGCCGAACGACAGCCCGGACGCGCGGCCCTCGCTCTTCAACGACAGCCTGGAGTTCGCGCTCCTGACCGACCATGACGAGATCCTGCTGCGGATGCTCTACGATCCGCGGCTGAAGCCTGGCATGACCTCGGCCGAGGCCCGCCCGCTGCTGCCGGCGATCGCCGCGGATGCCATGGCCGCCCAGCAGAGCCACAGCCCGCGCCTCGCCGCGGGGGTAATATGATACCTGAGGGGAGGTAGCACCGTGTCGATCTTCGACTTCCTGCGCGGCGAGTTCATCGACGTCATCCACTGGACGGACGACACGCGCGACACGATCGTCTGGCGGTTCGACCGCTACGACCATGCGATCAAATACGGCGCCAAGCTGACGGTCCGCGAGGGGCAGGCGGCGGTCTTCGTCCATGAGGGGCAGCTGGCCGACGTCTTCGGCCCGGGCCTCTACATGCTCGAGACCAACAACCTGCCGATCCTGACCACGCTGCAGCACTGGGACCACGGCTTCCGCTCGCCGTTCAAGTCCGAGATCTACTTCGTCAACACCCGCCAGTTCACCGACCTGAAATGGGGCACGCGCAACCCCATCATCTGCCGCGACCCCGAGTTCGGCGTCGTCCGCCTGCGCGCCTTCGGCACCTATACGATGCGCGTGGCCGATCCCGGCAAGTTCATGACCGAGATCGTCGGCACCGACGGCGAGTTCACCACGAGCGAGATCGAGTTCCAGATCCGCAACATCATCGTCAC
>CAYLHK010000123.1:0-9259 GCA_964383295.1 uncultured Rhodovulum sp. | reverse complement strand
CGCCGATGAACCGCTTGCGCGAGGCGCCGAAGAGGATGCCGCAGCCGAGCCCGTGCAGGACGGAGAGACTGCGGATCAGCGCAAGATTGTGGGCGGTGGTCTTGCCGAAGCCGATGCCGGGGTCGACGAGGATGCGCGCGCGCGGAATGCCGGCGGCCTCGGCCGCGGCGACGCGCGCGGCGAGGTGGTCGGCGACGTCGAGAACGACGTCCCCGTAGCGGGGCGCGTCCTGCATGGTGCGCGGATCGCCCTGGGCATGCATCAGGCAGACGGGCCAGCCGCCATCGGCGGCGGCGCCGAGGCTGCCCGGATCGTGGGTGAGCGCGGAGACGTCGTTGAAAAGATCGGCCCCCGCGGCGAAGGCGGCGCGGGCCACGGAAGCGTTGCGGGTGTCGATCGAGATCGGCGCGGTGATGCCACGCGCGCGCAGCCCGGAGATCACCGGCAGCACGCGGTCCATCTCCTCGGCCTCGGCGACCGGTTCGGCACCGGGGCGGGTGGATTCGCCGCCGATGTCGAGGATGTCGGCGCCGGCGGCCAGCATCGCCTCGGCCTCGGCGATCGCGGCCGCGGCGCCGGCGAAGCGGCCGCCGTCGGAGAAACTGTCCGGGGTGACGTTGACGACGCCCATGATCCGCGGCCGGTCGAGGGTGAGGCCGGCGAGGGCCGGGCGCGCGGCGGTCAGGGCGGCGCGCTGGTCGGCCGGGATCGCGGCGGCGGCCACGCGGCGGGGGCTGCGTTCGCGCGAGAGCTCCACCGCCTCGGCAAACCAGAGCGGCCCACCGGCAAGCGGAAGGGCCCCCGCCGGGCGCGGCTCACCGGCGCACGGCAGCGGGCGGTAGCGGGTCGTGCTCATGCCGGCTGCGTCAGCCCGGCGACCAGATCTGGCAGGGCACGGAAATCGTCGAAGGCGGCATCGGGCGCGATCGCCTCGATGCTGGCATGGCGGTAGCCGCGGGTATGCAGCAGGAACGGCACCCCGGCGGCCCGCGCGGTGGCGGCATCGGTCTCGCTGTCGCCTACCATGACCGCCGGCCCGGGTGGCAGCTGGTCGGCGGCGTGGTGGAACATACGCGGATCGGGCTTGAGCACATCGAGGCTGTCGCCGCCGGTGACGCCGGTGATCGGCGGCATGAGCGCCAGCCCGGTCAGGATATGGCGGGCGGGGGCCAGGGGCTTCTGCGTGCAGACGGCAAGGCCGTGGCCGGCGGCCGCGAGCTCGGCCAGCGCCTCGGCGACGCCAGGATAGGAGGTGGTGCCGGCGATGGGGTCGGCGAGATAGAGCTCGAGATAGCGGGCATAGGCGCCGTCGATGCCATCGGGCGCCTCCGCGCCGGAGGCCGCGAGCATCCGTTCGACCAGCACGCGGCTGCCGTGGCCGACGAAGCCCTCCACCGTGCCGATGGGAAGCGCCGGGCGGCCGTATTCGGCCAGCAGGGCGTTGGCGGCGGCGGCGATGCCGGGCAGCGAGTGGACGAGCGTGCCGTCGAGGTCGAATACGATACGGGTCATGGGCTGGTCAGGCTGCCTTCCATTTGATCGAGCAACCCATCGATGGGGTCTGGTGGCTCGGCCCCTGCCCGGTCTCGGCGACGAGGGACATGGCGGCAAAGAGCTCGCGATCGCCCACCGCCTCGGAGCGGCCGGCGTCGTCGAGCCGTCCACGGTACTGAAGCTCGAGATCGGCGTTGAAGCCGAAGAAGTCCGGCGTGCAGGCGGCCGAGTAGAGGCGCGCGACGCTCTGGTCGGCATCGTGCAGATAGGGGAAGGGGAAGCCGCTCGCGCGGGCGAAGGCGCCCATGTTCTCGAAGCTGTCCTCGGGATAGGCGCGGCCGTCGTTCGAGCAGATGGCGGCGAAACCCACGCCGATGTCGGCGAGCGCGCGGGCCTCGGCAACGAGCTTGCCGACAACCGCCCTTACATAGGGGCAGTGGTTGCAGATGAAGACGAGCACCAGGCCGCCGGGCCCGGCCAGTTGCCGCAGCTCCCAGCTTCTGCCCTCGGTGCCCGAAAGGGTGAAGGGGACAGCCTTCCAGCCGAAGTCGCAGACGGGGGGTGAGACGGGCATGGGATTTCCTCAGCCGGAGAGCACGAGCCGGTCGGGCCGATCGGCTGGCAGGCTGCGCGCCGGCAGTCCGGCGGGTGCCGGCGTGCCGATCACGACGAGTTCGCCGGCGCCGAGCTGCGTAGCGAGCCAGGCGGCGAGGGCGCGCGGGTCGCTGGCGTCGGGGAGGCCGTCGCCACGGGCGGCGGCGATCATATGCGCCGGCGCCCAGACCGAGAGGCGGCCCTCGCGCAGCGCCCAGTCGAGCTCGGTGCGCGCCGAGGCGACGCCGAAGCGGGGATCGGTGTCGGCGAGGGCCCAGGCAGCCTGCTCGATGGCGAGAAGGCCGATCATGCGCTGCGCGGCGCTGCCGGCGGCGGGCTGGGGCGTGGCGGGATCGAGGCAGATCACCGCCGGCCGGCCGGCAGTGGCGACCGCATCGCGCCAGGCGGGCCCGAGGGCGCCCGTCGCCACGTCGCGAGGCAGGTGCAGAACCAGCGGGCGCAGGGCCGGCTGGGGCGCCGCGACAGGCTCGGACGCGGGGCGCAGGCGCGGCGTATCGGCGCCGAGGCGGGTGCGCACAATCTCGACCCCCAGCGCGCCGGGGATTCGGTCGAGCTTCTCCACACGCACGAAAGCGCGCACCGCACGGGGGTCGGAGAGGCAGATCGCGGCCACGCGTTCGGCCAAAGTTTCAAGAAGGTTAACGCGTTCGGTGGACAGAGCCACCTCGATCGCGTCGGTGATCATGTCGTAGGAAACGACCCGATCCACGTCGTCCGTCGCCGCCGCGGCAGTGTGACCGATCTCGAGAACTACATTGAATCTAATACGTTGCGTGACGCCGCGCTCGGAGCGGAACGCGCCGATGTCGATGTCGCGCACATAGTCGCGCACCGAGATCCGGTCCAGCGGAGGACCCGCATAGGTGGCGGAAGCCCGCGCATAAGGCAACCTAAAGGCGATTTCAGCCTCGTCCATGCTCCCCCTCGTGTTAACCTGCACCCGAGATAGCGCCGCCGACCCCGGGCAGCAAGGCGGCGCGGTTCGCAAGAGGCGCTCTGTTAACCAGTGCCTCTCCTAACGCCGATCGGGCCGGCCGCGGTTAACCGGCCAGCAACCCGGACGGCGAACGTTGATCCCATGCGGCTCCGCTCCCTCCCGGAGTCTGCGCTGGGTGGATAACAGGAGGCATGCATGTGCCACGCGTGGGTTCGGGCTGTTCAGGCCCTGTCGATTCTTTTTCTTGCCGGCCTCGCGACCGGCGCCGAAGCACAGCCGCCGCGTGAGTTCGCCCGGCCGATCTCGGCCGATGGTCTCGACCAGCGGCTGTTCAACGAGGCGGTGCTCTACTATTCGAACGCCGTGCGCCAGCAGCACCGTCGCGCGCCGCTGAGCGCTGATCCGGCGCTGGCCCAGGCGGCGGCGGGTCATGCGCAGAACATGGCGCGGCTGCGCACCCATGCCCATGTGCTGCCCGTGCGTGGCCAGTCGGACCTGCGCGACCGCATGCGGCGCCAGTCGGTCAGCTACCGCACCGCGGCCGAGAACATCGCGATGGACAAGGTCTACCGGCTGCTCGGCCGGCCGATCTCGATGAGCTCGCGCGGCTGCAGCTTCTTCTATGCCGACGACATGCAGCAGGTGCCGATCCACACCTACGGCAGTCTCGCCCACCAGGTGGTCAACCGCTGGCTCGCCTCGCCCAAGCACCGCGAGTCGCTGCTGTCCACGCGCTTTCAGCGCCTCGGCAGCGGCGTCGGGATCGATCCTGCGGGACCTGCCTGTGGCGATCTCTACCTGGTGCAGAACTTCGCGGGGAGGTAGGCGCCATGCTTGCCCGAACCAGGATCACCGCCGCCCTCGTCGCGCTCGCGGCCTGTGCCGCCGCCTCCGCCCAGGAGCGGCCGGGCACGGGGCAGGACGCGCTGCTCTCCGGCCCGGGATTTGACGCGGCGCTGCTGGCCGAGCTGAACGCCGTGCGCGCGGCGCACGGGCTGGCGCCGGTCGCCTCCGATCCGCGGCTCGCGATGGCGGCGCGGCGGCATTCCTCGGACATGGCCGAGGCACGGCAGATGCAGCACCAGATCGCCGGCCGCCCCGACTTTCGCGCGCGGGTGCGGGCGAGCGGGGCGCGGGTGCGCGCGGCAGGCGAGAATATCCTGCGCTCGGACATCAGCCGTTTCGGGGGAAACTGCGCCGGAGCCGAGGCTGCGGTGCCGGCCCAGCGGCTGACCCGCGCGCTGGCCGAGGATTCGGTGCGGCGGTGGATGGGATCGCCCCAGCACCGCGCCTCGATGCTCAACCCGCGGTTTCGCCGCGCGGGGGCAAGCTTTGCGGTGGTGGCGGCGCCGGATGCCTGCGGGCAGATCTACGTCACCCAGGTCTTCGGCGGCTGACGGCCCGGCGTCAGCGGCGCGCCACCTGCTGGCCCATGCGGTAGAAGCGGTGGTTGCCGATCGCCGCGGTGCGGGTCATCGCCCGCGCCCAGGAGGGCGAGACATAGGTCGCATGAAAATGCGTGGCGCCATCGGTGATGCTGCGCGGCATGCCGTCGAGCATCAGGCGCGCCAGCTTCTCGGCCCGCAGCCGCGCCCCGATCGAGGTCATCGCGTCGGAGCGCCCGTCGCAGGCGTAGGAGAACTGGCAGGCGCGGCCGGTGCCCTTGCCCTGGTTGGTGACCGCGCAGACGCTGTTGGGATACTGGCGGTTCTCGACGCGGTTGAGGATCACCTCGGCGACCGCGATCTGCCCGGAAATCGGCTCGCCGCGGGATTCGTGGTAGATCGCCGTCGCGAGGCATTGCCATTCGGTGTCGCCGCTGGCGCGCGGCAGCGCGTCGAGCGCGGCCATGTTCAGGGTGCGCGCGCTGAGGCTCGATGCCGCTTCGGGTCCGACGCTGCGGCTGGCGACGGTGACGCTGTCGTTGTCGCGGGCGAGCGGCCGGATTCCCTTCGCGAGCGCCCCTACCCTCGCATTGGCGCCGAGCGACATCACCGCCCGCTCGCGGTTCATGGCGTTGACGAGGCCGGCACTGGCCGTGCGGGCGACGGGACCCTGGGTGTCTGCCACCGCAGTTTCCGTTCCGGTCAGGCCGCTGAGGACAAAACCTCCCACGGCCGCCAACAACGCCAGGCGGCGCATTCGCAGTCTGAAGATGGACATCAGGCCCCTCTAGTCCCGTCGATCTTGTGCGGCGGCATCGTTCCAACCGTCGCGTGACCGAACACTCTCGGCCTCTGGTCTGGCAAATCGAGCCAAATTAAGTCCAGCAGTTACAACCAATAAGCGGATTATTGCCCATCCGGGCGGCAGTACGGAGCCGCGGAACTGGAAGAGAATCTGGTGGATTCAGATATTTTTAAGCGATTCATGAAGCGCGGCGGCGGCGCGGTCGCGAAGCTCTGTGACGGCGGTGAACGGGCTCGCGCCCGGATCTAGTCGCGGAGCGAGCAGAATGACTCCGACCTGGCCGAACGATTCGGCGAGTTGCGACTCGGCCCAGGCCCGCGATTGCGATCTGCGGCGGCCGTCCAGCGCCCCCGAAGCGCGCCTGCTCGTCGCCAGGGCGGAGAGCCGGCCGAGCGCCTCCTCCATCCCCTCGCCGGTGCGCGCCGACACGGGCAGGACATCCGGCGGCCCGTCCACCCCTGTTGCCAGCGACAGCGCGCCGCGTAGGTCGACGACCGCCTGCCGGGCCGGGGCCCCGAGGTCGGCCTTGGTGACGAGGACCAGATCGGGGAGTTCGGTCACCCCTGCCTTCATGAACTGAAGCGCGTCCCCCGCGCCAGGCTGGGCGCAGAACATCACCAGATCGGCGCAATCGGCGATCTCTGCCTCAGACTGGCCGACGCCAACCGTCTCGACGATCACCATGTCGAAAAGCGCGCGCATCAGCACCGCTGCGGGATAGGTGACATCGGCGAGACCACCGAGGCGGCGCCGGGCCGCCATCGAGCGGACAAAGACGCCCGCATCGCCCGGGTCGCTCGCAATGCGGGCGCGGTCCCCGAGCAGCGCGCCACCCGAGCGCCGCGAGGAGGGATCGACGGCGATGACGGCCACGGTCTCGCCGCGCGCGCGCAGGAGGGCGACGAGCGCATGGGTCAGGGTCGACTTGCCGACGCCGGGCGGGCCGGTCAGCCCGACCGTGGTCCCCCGGGGCGCGGCCAAGGCGGCATCGAGCAGCGCGGCGAGGCCCGGGTCGGCCGGATCGATCTCGAGTGCGGTGAGGGTACGGGCCAGCGCGCCCTTGCCGCCCGCGGCAAGGGTGGCGAGATCGGGCGGCAGAGACGTCATCCGCCGAGGTCCGTCCCGCGGCTCAGCAGGCAGGCCTGAGCCGCCGCCAGCCGGGCGATGGGCACGCGGAAGGGCGAGCAGGAGACGTAGTCGAAGCCCGCCACCTTGCAGAACCGCACCGCTGCCGGATCGCCGCCGTGCTCGCCGCAGAGGCCGAGCACGATGCCGGGATTGCGGGCGCGGCCTCGTTTCGCCGCGATCAGCATCAGCTCGCCCACCCCTTCGAGATCGAGCGAATGGAACGGGTCTTCGTGGAACACCCCGCGGTTGACATAATCGCGCATGAACCGGCCGGCGTCGTCGCGTGACAGGCCGTAGGTCATCTGCGTCAGGTCGTTTGTGCCGAAGGAGAGGAATGCCGACGAGGCCGCGATGTCGCCGGCGCGCAGCGCGGCGCGCGGGGTCTCGACCATGACGCCGAGGCGCCAGGCGAGGCTCGCCCCCTGCTCGCGCTCGACAGCGGCGTGCACCGCGTCGATGCGCGCCTTGACCAGTTCCACCTCGCGGTTGGCGGAGACGAGCGGGATCATGATCTCGGGGACCACGGGTGCGCGGGCATCGCGGTTGACGGCGATCGCCGCCTCGAAGATGGCGCGTGCCTGCATGTCGTAGATCGCCGGCATCACCACCCCGAGGCGCACGCCGCGCATGCCGAGCATCGGATTGACCTCTGCCAGCGTGCGCGCACGTGCTGCGACCTGCTCGAGCGGAAGGCCGGCTTCACGTGCGAATTCAGCGAGTTCGTCGGGATCGGCCGGGAGAAATTCGTGCAGCGGCGGATCGAGCAGGCGGATGGTGACGGGCAGGCCGCGCATGGTTTCGAAGATCTCGGCGAAATCGGCGCGCTGCATCGGCAGCAGGCGCTCGAGCGCGGTCTGCCGGGCGGGTTCGCCGTCGGCGAGGATCATCTCCCGCATTGCAGCAATCCGGGTGTCGTCGAAGAACATGTGCTCGGTACGACAGAGGCCGAGCCCGTCGACGCGGAACTCGCGCGCGAGCCTTGCGTCGGCGGGCGTGTCGGCATTGGCGCGCACGCCGATGTCGCGCACGGCATCCGCCCAGTCGAGCAGTTCGGCGAGCGCGCCGCCAAGCTCGGGCGCGATCATCGCCGGCGCCCCGGCCATCACCTCGCCGCGGGCGCCGTCGAGCGTGATGATGGCCCCCTCGTGGAAGACGCGGCCGTCGGGCGTGGCAAGGCTGCGGGCGGCGAGGTCGAGCCGCAGGCCGATCGCCCCCACCACGCAGGGCAGGCCGAGGCCGCGCGCGATCACCGCCGCATGGCTGGTCATGCCGCCGCGCATGGTCAGCACTCCCCGGGCCGAATGCATGCCGCGGATGTCCTCGGGGCTGGTCTCGAGGCGGACCAGGATCGCGGGCTCGTCCTGGGCGGCGGCGGCCTGCGCCGCCTCGGCGCTGAAGACGATGCGGCCCGTCGCGGCGCCGGGGCTGGCCCCGAGGCCGGTGCCGAAGACGTCGCGATGGGCGGCCGGGTCGATCTGGGGATGCAGGTGCTCGACGAGGCTGCGCGGCTCGATGCGCAAGAGCGCTTCCGGGCGGCTGATCGCGCCTGCCTTGACCAGATCGACGGCGATGCGCACAGCCGCGCGGGCGCTGCGCTGGACGAGGCGCGCGTCGAGAAGCGCGATCCTGCCGTCGCAGAGCGCGAAGGCGAGCTGGTGCGCATCCCCGAGGCCGCGGGCGACGCGCGTGCAGGCCTCGCGCAGCTCGGCCAGGGCCCCGGGGTGGATTTCCTCAAGCGATTCAGCGGGATCCTGCGCTGCAAGCCGCGCCGCGCGGGTCAGGCGGCGGGCGGGCGCGCCGGGTCGATCGAGCCGCAGCTCGCCGGTGATCTCCGCCGCACCGCTGCGCGAGTTGACGAGCTGGATCGTGCCGGTCCCATGGCTGCCCGCACCAGGGCCGGGCGCCATCTCCTGCACGATCAGGCCGAGGCCGGCCTCCTCGGGGGCGCCTCGGGCCGCGCGCAGCATGCGCGCCGAAGGCGCATGCCAGCGCCGCGCCATGGCACGGGCGGCGGCCTCGAGCTGATCGCGGGGCGCCTCGGGGAAGGCACGTCCGGTCTCGGCGGCGAAGGCCGCGCGCATGGCCTCGATGCGGGCGCGAAGTGCGGCGGGCTCGGTCGGCAGGTCCTCGGCCGCGCCCAGCGCCTCGGGTGCCAGGTCATGGACGGCGAGGGCGAAGGCGGGGATGAAGCGCAGCCAGAGCGCCAGCGCCCCCGCCTCGCCGAGCCGGGCCGCGAGCACGGGCAGGCTGGCCGGTCCGATCCCGATATTGACCAGCGCCGGCGGCCCGCCCCAGGCGCGATCCCCGGCGCTGCCGCGCAGCGCGACGAGCCGGCCGGGGGCGTCGATACCCGGCAGATCGGGCATGGCGCCGCCATTGCCGAGGCCGCGCACGAGATCGAAGGAGAGCGCGGTGCCCGGCGGGACCGGCAGGCCGAAGGCGGTCAGGCGGGCAAGCGTGTTGGCGCGGCGGCCGAAGACCTCGACCCGCACGGCTTCGCCGCCGTCAAGGCTGATGACGGCCTCGCGGGGGTTGCGGATGATGTCCTCGGGCTTCATTGCACCGCAGCATAGCCGGGTTTGACCGCCGTTCAACACAATCGTCATACGGTCGTTACAGCGGCCGGAAAGTGCCGTGTGATCAAAGGTTAACGACGGAATCGGCTATATGGAACGCATATGGAATGCGTATGGAATCCGTATGGCGAGCATTGCGGTCGAGATTGAGTGTTAACGTGAGGGCGCCTGCCCCTCTTCGAACCCGCTCTTGCGAAGCACTGCTTCGCGCGGATTTGTCGGCCGGAGCGCGTGAGCGCGGAGGCCGAGGGGCGTTGGGCATTCCCGTCGCTCGGTAATCCGCGCGCGCCTGCCTGGCGGGCGCGTTTACGCGCCTGCC
>CAYLHK010000122.1:0-9481 GCA_964383295.1 uncultured Rhodovulum sp. | reverse complement strand
GTTGATCGGCCCGGTCACCTCGTCGGGCGAGGCCATCAGCCGCAGGAAGCCCTCGATCAGGTCGTCGACATAGCAGAAGCTGCGCGTCTGGCTGCCCTCGCCATAGATGGTGATCGGCTCGCCCTTCAGCGCCTGGACGATGAAGTTCGACACCACCCGCCCGTCCTGGGGATGCATGCGCGGCCCGTAGGTGTTGAAGATCCGCGCCACCTTGATGCGCAGCTTGTGCTGGCGGTGGTAGTCGAAGCAGAGCGTCTCGGCGCAGCGCTTGCCCTCGTCATAGCAGGACCGCGGGCCGATCGGGTTGACGTTGCCCCAGTAATCCTCGGTCTGCGGATGCTGGGTCGGGTCGCCGTAGACCTCCGAGGTCGAGGCCTGGAAGAGCTTCGCCCGCACCCGCTTGGCAAGGCCGAGCATGTTGATCGCCCCGTGCACGGAGGTCTTGGTCGTCTGCACCGGGTCGAACTGGTAGTGCACCGGCGATGCGGGGCAGGCGAGGTTGTAGATCTCGTCCACCTCGACATAGAGCGGGAAGGTCACGTCGTGACGCATCAGCTCGAAGTTCGGAAGGTCGAGGAGATGCGCGACGTTTGCCCGGCGGCCGGTGAAGTAGTTGTCGACGCAGAGCACCTCATGGCCCTGCTCCACCAGTCGCTCGCAGAGGTGGCTGCCGAGGAACCCGGCACCGCCGGTGACGAGGATGCGGCTGGGGACGGTGTCGTTCATGCCGGGACTGCTCCTTCGGGATCGCATGGCGCGATCCTCCTAGCACCTTGGCAACGCGAGGGTAACTCCTTGTGCGCGCGCATCGTGAACGCGGTGGCGCATATGCGAAGGTCCGATCGCTGGGTCGCGACCGGGCCCCGGAGAGTTGCAGCCCGCGGGGGGTGCCCGCAGTGGTGACCGTCAGGCGGAGCGCGCCTGGCGGCGGCGGGCGGCGGCACCGACGAGGGCGAGCCCGCCGAGCAGCAGCGGCAGCGTTGCCGGCAGCGGGATGGGCGCGGCGTCATAGGTCAGCGTGGCCGAGATATTCGCGCCGTGCTTGTAGCCCTCGTGCAGCCCGAACAGCCCCTTGTTGAAGATCGCGTCCGAGAGTGCGAGCGTCAGCTTGCCGGTGTCGCCCTGGCCGAAGCTCAGCGTGACCGGGCCATCCCAGTTCACCTCGCCCCACTGGGCGAGCACCAGATCGACGCCCCGTGTAGTGCCGCCTACGACGCCGGCCGCCACCGGATCGGCGAAGTTGAAGGCGACGCTGATCGGCTTCGCCGCCCGGTCGTCCTTGCCCACGTCGGTCTCGTTGGTCCAGATCTTGAACAGATTGAAGGTGTAGCTCTCGCCCACGGCGAGATCGCCGGTCGAGAAGCCGCCGCCCGAGGACGAGGTCTTCACGACCAGGCCCGGATCGCTGCTGTTGATCGTCGCCATATTCCAGTTGCCGGAAAAGCTCAGCGCATGCGCCGCGCCCGGCAGAGTCAGCATCGCCGCCACCACGGCGGATGCGATGCCCTTCCAAAGTATGTTCACTTTACCCTCTCCCGAATGCCCGGACGTGTCGGGGCGCTCGTCACATACCCACCAGGATGCGCGTTGACGTATCCTTAACCAACTCTAGCTCACGGCGCATGTGTCACGAAGTCCGGGGTTAACGACTGGTTAACGCAACGGTGGCTCCAGGATCGCGCGGACGGGCATGACAGCGCCGGGCGCGGCGTATAACGTCCGGCTGAGGGCGGGCCGCGGGACGGGCCGCCGGGGACCGGGTAGCTTAGGAGATGGAAATGAGCTTGCGTATCAATGATATCGCCCCTGATTTCACCGCCGAGAGCACCGAGGGGACGATCCGGTTTCACGAGTGGGTCGGCGATGGCTATGCGATCCTGTTCAGCCATCCCAAGGATTTCACTCCGATATGCACCACCGAGCTTGGCTACATGGCTGGAATCGCGGACGAGTTCACTCGGCGCAACGCCAAGATCCTCGGGATCTCGGTCGATCCGGTCGAGAACCACAACAAGTGGAAGGCTGATATCGAGCAGGTTTCGGGCAACAAGGTCGGCTATCCGATGATCGGAGATCCGGATCTTGAGGTCGCCAAGCTCTACGACATGCTGCCGGCCTCGACCTCCGGCACGTCGGAGGGGCGCACGCCTGCCGACAACGCGACCGTGCGGTCGGTCTTCATCGTCGGGCCCGACAAGAAGGTCAAGCTGACGCTGACCTATCCGATGACGACGGGACGCAACTTCGACGAGATCCTGCGGGCGCTCGACTCGATCCAGCTGACGGCCAAGTACCAGGTGGCGACGCCGGCGCAGTGGAAGCAGGGCGAGGACGTCGTCATCACCGCCGCCGTGTCTGACGAGGATGCGAAGGCGCGCTTCGGCGAGTTCAAACGTGTGCTGCCCTATCTGCGCACGACAAAGCAGCCGACAGGCTAGGGGAGAATCCGGCAGGCGTTACGCGGCGTAACGCCTGTTATGCATTTGATATAAAGAGTATTTCGAGCCGCACGCCCCGACGTCACAGCGGGTGGAACGCACCCGTGTACGCGTCGAGCACCTCGAGCGAGCCGTCGCGGATGCTCTTCCACGCGCCGTGCAGTTGCAGCTCCCCGGCATCGACGGCGTCGCTGACGAAGGGGAAGGTGGCCAGATTGGTCAGGCTGACCCGCACCGCCTCGCGCTCCAGCTCCTCGATCCGTGCCTCGTAGCCGAGGCCGCGGCCGGCCAGGGTCTCGAAGCCCGGCTTCAGCAGCCGCAGCCAGGTGCCGACGAAGCTCGTCGGCGTGTCGAGCTCTGGCGCGAGGCCGGCGAGCATGTCGTGGCAGCCGCGCACCCCGCCGCATCCCGAATGGCCCATTACCACCAGGTTCTTCACCTTGAGCGCGATCACCGCGTATTCGATGGCCGCCGAGGTGCCGTGCGCGCGCCCGTCGGGCTCGTAGGGGGGCACCAGGTTGGCGATGTTGCGGTGGATGAAGAAATCCCCCGGCGCATTGCCGAAGATGTCGCCGACGAGCACCCGGCTGTCGCAGCAGGTGATCACCATCGCCTGCGGGCTCTGGCCCATGGCCAGCTCCTCGTCGCGTGCGGCGATCTCCGGCGTCCGCGCATCGCGCGTGGCGTGGTAGCGTTCGACCAGATAGCCGGGCAGGGGGCTAGCATGCAGCATCCGGTGCCTCGCGATTCACCTAAACTTCCAGTGATTTTCCTTCGCTGCGCCGCGGTATGCAACCCGCTGCTTAACGCCTTCTTGGGGATCGGCGGGGAAACTGCCGCGCGGGTAAGGCGGGGGACTACTATGGCGGCTGAGGTCATCGAGCTGATGGCGCATGAGGAGACGGTGCTCGACACCGAGCGCATTCTCGTGCTGCGCCGGTCGCTGGGTGACCAGCGCTGCCGCGAGGTGGTCGAGGAGGTCGTCTTTCACCTGACCGACCGGATCGGCCTGATGCGCAAGGCGCTGGACGGCGGCGAGGCGGTCGAGGCACAGGCCCTGGCGCTACGGCTCGCAAGCCTCAGCGAGCAGGTCGGACTGACGGACTTTGCCCGCGTGGCGCGGGATCTTGCCGCCTGCATCGATGCGGCGGATCACGTGGCCATCGCCGCCGTGGCGCGGCGCCTGATCCGGCTCAGCGATGACTCGCTGTTCTCGGTCATGCTCTACGCCGATCAATCGGCCTTGTAGCGCACCGCAGGCGACCGCTACTCTTGCGCCCTGCATCACCGGATCCGGGGTTCTTCATGCCACTTTCCACCACGTCGGGCGAACCTGCGGTTCCGCTGCATGTGCTGACCCCGGATGGGTTCCGGGACTGGCAGGCGGAGCAGGCGCCACCAGTTGCCGGCTGGGTCGAGGCGATGGGCTTCAAGGCCGGTCTCGGCGAGGCGCTGGTGGTTCCAGACGGGGCGGGCGGTATCGCCGCGGCACTACTCGGCTGGGGCGCGGAGGCACCGCGCCGGCGCGATCGCTTTCACCTCGCGGGCGCGATCGCCAAGCTGCCTGTGGGGCGCTATGCGATCGCCGAGGGCGGCGCGGCGATCGACGTCGAGCTGGAACTGCTCGGCGTGCTGATGGGGGAGTACCGCTTCACCCGATACCGCGACGCATCCGGGCCGCGGCATGAGATCGTCGCTCCGGAGGGCGTCGATGCGGCCCGCCTGACGCGGATCGCGGCCGCGGCCGCAATGGCGCAGGATCTGATCAATACTCCGGCCAATGATCTCGGGCCCGAGGCGTTGGAAGCAGCCTTCCTCGACCTCGCGGGCGTCCAGGGGGCGGAGACGCGCGTCACGCGCGGCGTCGAGGAGCTGCGTGCGGCGGGCTTTCCGCTGATCGCCGCGGTGGGGGCGGCCGCGGTCGAGGCGCCGCGCCTGCTGGAGATGACGTGGGGCCGGCCGGACGCGCCGCGGGTCACGCTGGTCGGCAAGGGCGTCTGCTTCGACACCGGCGGGCTCGACATAAAGCGATCGAGCGCCATGGGCCTGATGAAGAAGGACATGGGCGGCGCCGCGACCACGCTCGGCCTCGCGCGGATGATCATGGAGGCGGGGCTCGACCTGCGGCTGCGGGTGCTGATCCCGGCGGTGGAGAACGCGATCTCGGCTGCGGCCATGCGCCCGGGCGATATCCTGCCGAGCCGGAAGGGGCTGACGGTCGAGATCAACAACACCGACGCCGAGGGGCGGCTGGTGCTGGCCGACGCGCTGGCGCTGGCGGACGAGGAGGCGCCCGGGCTCATCGTCAGCCTCGCGACCCTGACCGGTGCGGCACGCGTGGCGCTGGGCGCCGACGTGCCACCGTTCTACACTGACGACGACGGGCTGGCCGCCGCGCTGGCCGCCGCCTCCACCGCGGTCGCCGACCCGCTCTGGCGCATGCCGTTCTGGACGCCCTACGAGGGCCTGATCGAACCCGGTATTGCCGATCTCGACAATGCGCCGTCGGGCGGAATGGCGGGCTCGATCACGGCAGCGCTGTTCCTGCGCCGCTTCGTGGAGAAGGCCGGCGCCTACCTGCACGTGGACATCTACGGCTGGACGCCGAGCGCCAAGCCCGCGCGTCCCAAGGGCGGGGCGTTCCAGGCGGCGCGGGCGATCTTCGCGGTGCTGGAGGCGGGATCGTGGCGCAGGGCCTGAGCCCCTTCGCCCGGCGGCTGGTGCCGGCGCGCCCGGATCTTGCCGCCGCGCATCTGCGCGGGCAGGTCGAGGCCGCGCGCTTCGTCGAGGGAAGGCCAATGTCGGTCAGGCGCGAGCTGCTCGACATGACGATGGCAGCCGATAGCGCCGCGGGCCTCGCCACCCAGCTTTTGCGCGGCGAGGCCTTCACCGTCTACGAGGACACGGCCGACGGCCTCGCCTGGGGCCAGTCGGGGCGCGATGGCTATGTCGGCTATGTCGAGACATCCGGGCTCGGCCCGGCCCTCGGGCCCGGGGCCCGGCGGATCACCGCGCTCTGGAGCCATATCTATTCGGCCCCGATGCTGAAGGCGCGGGTGACGGCCGGACTGCCGCTCGGCGCCGAGCTGGTGGTGGAGGGCGTCGAGGCTGGCTTTGCGAGGATCGCGGGCGGCGGCTTCGTGCCCGAACAGCATCTGGCCACCGTCGCCGGCGACACAGTCGATCATGCGCTGCGCTTTCTGGGCACGCCCTACCTCTGGGGTGGGCGGTCGGCGCGCGGGATCGATTGTTCAGGGCTGGTGCAGATGGCTCTGGCCGCCGCCGGCATCGAGGGGCCGCGCGACTCCGACATGCAGGCCGCGCTGTGCGGGCGGCCGCTTGATCCCGACGAGCCGCCGGAGCGCGGGGATCTGGTGTTCTGGAAGGGCCATGTGGGGCTGATGCGCGATGCGGTGAGCCTGCTCCATGCCAATGCACATCACATGGCGGTGGTATGCGAGCCCTTCGCGTCGGCGGTGGCGCGGATCACGGCGGCGGGCGGCGGGCCGGTGACTGCCCGCCGCAGGATCGTGCCGTCTCAGTGAGGCCCGCTGGCCTGGCGCATCATCGCAAGCCCGACCCGTCCGACACGCAGCCCGACCTCTTCGGCCAGGGGGGCGAGGCAGTGGACGACATCGGCGCGCACCAGCAGGGCGGCCAGCAGCATGGCGTCCTCGCGGTCTCCCTCGGCGGACAGCGAGACGAAGCGCGCGAGTGCGTATTCGTCTCCGCCCACGCAGGGGCAACTGATGTCGTGGCAGGCGACCGGACGGCGGGCATGGTGCATCAGGGTCAGCAGGAGTTCTTCCAGCCGCCCGCCGATCGCGCCGGCCGTGTCGCTGCCGAGCGTGGCGGCAAGGTCCAAGTGCATCGCCGCCCGGCCGGTCTCGCCGTGGCCGAGCAGGCGCAGGCTGCGGACGATACGCCGTTCCAGCGGGGCGAGGTCCGCCATGCGCCCGACCGGCGCGGCGCCCGGCTGCCTGGGGAGGGCGGACATGGTCACTTCGTCAGGATCAGCTTGCCCTGGCGGGTGATGCGCAGCACGTAGCGCACGCCGTCGAGCATGATGTCGGCCTGGGCGGCGCCGCTGGTCAGTGCGCGCGCGTCGTGGACCGGGCGCGGCGCTTCGGTCTCGGGCTCGGTTGTGCGGTGCAGGGTCGGAAAGCGGATAGTTCCGGGCGCGGAGGGGCTCAGGCGGGACTTCCGAACTTCGATCATGGTTCTCTCTCCGGGGGCTAGACTGCGGGTCTGGCTGATCCGGGAATGCGGAATGGCTGATGCGCAGACTGCGCGCGGAGGTCGGATTCGTCAATCCCGATAATTTCTGTCAGGTTCTGCCCGCAGCGAGTCGCGCCGAGCGCGGCCGGCAAAGGACAGGCAGAATGCAGGATGGGACAATGAGCGCAGGCTATTGGAAGGATGCGACAAGCGGCACGGAATTGACCGAGGGCGAAGCGTTGCGGCGGCTGGTGGCGGCCAGGGTCGTCCTGCTCGGCGAGCAGCACGATCGCGCCGAGGACCACCGCTGGCAGGCGGGTGTCGTGGCCGGGCTGGCGGAGCTCGGGGCTGCGGTCATCGTCGGCTTCGAGATGTTCCCGAGCGCGGTCCAGCCCGCGCTCGATGACTGGGTAGCGGGGAAACTGTCGTTCGAGGAATTCCTGGCAGCGAGCCGCTGGAGCGAGGTCTGGGGATTCGACGCCGCACTCTATGCGCCGATCTTCCATGTCTGCCGCGAGCGGCGGCTGCCAATGATCGGAATGAACGTGGACCGGCCCATCGTCTCGCTCGTCGGGCGCGAGGGCTGGGACGCGCTGCCGGATGCCGAACGGCAATGGCTCTCGCCGGCGCGCGCCGCGCCGCCGGCGCATCGGCGATACCTGTTCGAGATGACCGGGGGCGGGCGGCCCGACCGGGTGGCGCAGGCCCCCGATGATCCCGCCTTTGACCGCTTCGTGCGCGCCCAGCAGGTCTGGGACCGCGCCTTCGCCTGCGCGCTTTCCGGGGGGCTTGCCGAGTGGCCCGGTGCGCTGGCGGTCGGCATCCTGGGGCGGGGACATGCGGAATACGGCTTCGGGACGCCCGATCAGCTGGACGATCTCGGCGCGGCCCCGGTCACGGTGGCGGTCCCCGAACTCACCCGGTCCTGGCCGGCGCCGGTCCAGCGGCCGGTGGCCGATCTGGTTTTCGTGCACTCTGCGCGCTGTGACGGGGCTTGACGGCGGGGGCAGGGTCCGGAGACTTCGTGCAGACATCCCAATTCCCGGCGCGCGAAGCGAGGATCAAGCCATGGCCGAAGAGACGCCTCCCCCGAAAGGCCCCACCCGCCGCAGTGCGGCGCGCAAGCCGGCGGCGCCGCGCGGCCCGGGTCGGGCCAAGGCCTCCGCCCCTGCGGCTCCGGCTGCGCCCGCGAAGCCGGCGAGGGGAAGGGCTGCGGCAAAACCCCCAGCCGCGCCGGCAGCGGCGCCGCTTGCGGCCACCGAGGCGATCGAAGGCGCGGCCCGCGATGCCGTGACCCGGATGAGCGTGCAGCTCGCCGATGCCCTGCGCACGGCGCAGGAGGCGGCGGACAGGGCCGCCGGTGATCTGCCCGCGCTCTTTTCCCAGCAGATCAAGGCCGCCGAAGCCGAGGCGCAACGGATGGCGGACGCGATCGCCGAGCAGCTGATCACCGGCCTAAAGACCCAGCTGGACGCGGCGGTCAGCAGCGCCCAGGAATCGGCCGACCGCACCGCCCGTCAGGTCGGCGACCAGTTTGCCGAGCAGACCCGCCTGGCCGAGCGCTCGATCGCGGCGCTGCGCGAGCAGGCGGAGGCCAATCTTGTGCGGATCGAGGAGGCGGGCTCGCAGGCAGCGCAGGCCCGGCAGGTGGCACTCGCGGGCGCCGGTGCCGCGGGCGCGTCGGTGATCGAGGGGCTGGCGCTCGCCCAGAAGCATGTCGCCGAATTCGTCGGCGAGCGCATCCGCCACGACATTGCGGCGCAGACCGCACTGCTCGGCTGCCGCAGCCTGGAGGACGTGCGCGAGGTGCAGGCAAGCTTCTTCCAGACGGCGATGACGCAGTATTCCGAAGAGGCTTCGCGGCTGATGCATCTCGGTGGGGAGCTCGCCAGACGCGCGTTGGACCGCCGCGACGACTGAAGCCGGAGCTTGCGGGCAGCGGCGGTCCCGCGCTCCGCCGCCCCCTGATGTTGTCCGCGTTGGCGGCCGGATGACGCATGTCGCGGCGTGCGAGACCCGGGGACGACGCCCCTGGGAGTTGAAACCGGCGCGGTGGGCTGTCAGGATCGCGAGCCCGGACGCGAGGAGGCATTGAGACGATGAACGAGCCGGTTTCGGCGCTGATCGTGATCGACGTGCAGAACGACTTCTGCCCGGGAGGTGCGCTCGCCGTCGCCGATGGGGATGCCGTGGTCGCGCCGATCAACCGCCTGATGCAGCACTTCCCGGTGCGGGTGCTGACCCAGGACTGGCATGCTGCCGACCACCGTTCCTTCGCCTCTTCCCACGCAGACGCCGCGCCGTTTACGACCACCGAGATGCCCTATGGCGTGCAGGTCCTCTGGCCCGACCATTGCGTACAGGGGACCCGGGGCGCGGAGTTCCATCCCGATCTCGACACGACTCGCGCCGATCTGATCCTGCGCAAGGGATTCCGGCCGCTTGTCGACAGCTATTCGGCCTTCTTCGAGAACGACCGCACCACGCCCACCGGGTTGGCCGGCTACCTGCGCGAGCGCGGGGTGGGGGCGGTATGGCTGGCGGGGCTCGCCACCGATTTCTGCGTCCACTACTCCGCGCTCGACGCCGTGCGGCTGGGGTTTGCCGTGACCCTCGTCGAGGACGCCTGCCGCGAGATCGATCTCGACGGCAGCCACGCGGCCGCCCTGGCTGCGATGGACTCCGCCGGAGTGGCCATCGCGCGCAGCGACCAGATTGCCACGGCCTGAGACCGCCATGACCGAACTTGCGAAGCGCGTCTACGACCATGCTTGGCGCATCGACCCGGTGGTGCGCTCGCTGCTCGACACGGATTTCTACAAGCT
>CAYLHK010000121.1:0-9731 GCA_964383295.1 uncultured Rhodovulum sp. | reverse complement strand
GCGGAACATCGGGAAGACGAAGTCGCGCACGAATTCCTCGCGCAGGTCCTCGATGTGGATGTCGGCGGGGCGCACGCCCAGCAGCTCGGCCTTGGCGCGTGCCGGCTCCAGCTCCTCGCCCTGGCCGAGATCGGCGGTGAAGGTCACGACCTCGCAGCCGTATTCGGTCTGCAGCCACTTCAGGATGATCGAGGTGTCGAGCCCGCCGGAATAGGCAAGCACGACCTTCTTGGGCGACGTCATGGGAAGGCTCCGCGCTGCAACCCGGCCGCTCTAGTAAGTTTCGGCCCGAGCGGCAAGTGGCTGGAGCGCTACCGGTCCGCGGCGCCGAGCGGCGAGAGCACGAGCTTGGTGCCCTCCTGGATGATGCGGGCGCCCGCCTCGAAGGGTCCGAGGGCGGTGTCGAGGGCGCTCAGCCCGCCGCCGTGCAGGCTGCGCAGGAAGGCGAGCAGCTCGGGCGAGGTGGCGACGGCGAAATGGCCGGTGAAGCCCGGATCGCGGACCTGCGAGATGTCGAGCACATGCACGCCGGGCACACCGAGCTCCTCGGTGGAGCGCACCGATCCGACGCGCGTGCGCTCGCCCCGGATCAGCGACGAGGCCAGCAGGGCCCGGTCGTGGTCGGAGACGACGACGATGATCGGCACGCCGCGCGCGACCACCGGCGGCGCCTGGCGGCGGAAGACGTCGATCTCGATGTCGGGCGAGAGCAGGATCACGGTATCGAGCTTGTCGAACACCTCGCCATAGCCCACCCGCGCCATCAGGCGCAGGGTTTCCATCATCAGCAGCGTGCCCATGGAATGGGCGACGAGGTTGAATTCGCGCGCGCGCGTCTGCGCCAGCGCCGCGATGGTCATCTCGAGCCCGTCGCGCGAGAAGAGCACGCTTTCGCGGTCGTACAGGTAGCCTTCGATGCGGGCGTCGGAGGGCCAGGAGTAGTGGACCTGAACCGCGGTGCTGCCGATGTCGTGGGAAAGCTGCGCCTGGCGGTAGAGGCCCTCGGCGAAGCTGGTGTTGAAGCCGTGGGTGAAGATGAAGGCCCGGCCCTCGCTGGTCGGGTTGGCGGCGAGATCGGCGTTCACCGCCGCGATGAAGCCGGGGACGCCGTCGAGCTCGCGCGCATCGGCGGTCAGGAAGTCGAAGCGCGGCTGCGGCGTGCCCCTGGGATAGGTGACGGTTCCCACGTCGCGGTCCGGCGGCACCACCACGTCGAAGGCGAGGAAATGCGGCGGATCCTGGCGCTTGCGGGTGAAAAGCGGCAGGCCGGCGCCCTGGGCGCGGTCGGTGGCGACGATGATCCGCTCGACCGTGCCGACCTGCGCGGCGGCCGGATCGAAGGTCACCTCGCCACGCGGGGTGCAGGCGGAGAGGGCAAGCACGGTCAGCGCGACCGAGATCGCCGGGATGCAGCGGTCGTGGCGGGGCAAGGCAGGGGTCCGGTTGATTCGCGACGACGCGACTATACACGCGCGCGTTGAGATTGCAGGAATTTCAGCAACCTGCCGGAATTCGTCAGGAACTTTGCACGCCCTCGCCGTCGTGGTCCCGGCTGGCCATGTAGTCGAGGTCGATCTGCGGCAGGTCCTCGCCGTGGATCGCCGCCTCGAAGGCGCGCAGGCGCTTGTAGATCGACATGAGCTCCACCACCGTCGTCCAGGAGGTGACGAGGTACTGGAACGAGGTACGCACCTGGCTGAGCGCGTTCAGGATCTGGTTCATCAGCCCCAGCGTGATCTTGCCCGCCACGATGCTGGGGGCGAGGATCAGGAAGCCGAAGACGTTGTCCACCTGCAGGTAGAAGATCCGCGCCACGTTGAAGTACATGTAGTGGAAGTAGAGGCGGAAGTAGTTCCGCCGCACGTTGTCGAAGAGCTCCTTCGTGGTGAGCGGGTCGGCCCGGTCGGCATGGTCCTCGCCGTAGACGAGCTCCTTGCGGTAGGCCGCCTCGACGCGCTGGTTGCGGAACTCGAGCCCGGGCAGCTTGATGCCGACAAGCGCCAGGAAGGCGGTCCCGACCGCCGACCAGAGGATCGCCGCCAGCACCAGCGGCTGCGGCACCTCGCCGATCAGCGGCAGTTCGGTGATGTCGGCCGAGAGGCGCACCAGCACCGGCAGGAAGGCGATCAGCGTCATGATCGCGTCGATCAGGTTGACGCCCAGCCGCTCGGTGATGGTGGAGAACCGCATGGTGTCCTCCTGCACGCGCTGGGCGGCGCCTTCGATCTTCCTGAGCTTGGGCCAGAAGCTCATGTAGTAGTCGTTCATCGCGTTGCGCCAGCGGAATACGTAGTGGCTGACGAAGAACAGCGAGAGCACGCCGACCACGACGGCGATGAGCGCGATCGACAGGAAGGTGGCGATGCCGGCGTAGAACTCGCCCTGGGTGACCGGCTCGGTCTGGGCGAGCGCCGTCTGGACGAGGTTGTAGAACGGCCCGTACCAGTCGTTGATCGCCACCGAGACCTGCACCTGGAAATAGGTGGTGAACAGGATCAGGGCCGAGCCGAGGATCGACCAGCGCCACCAGGGATGCGGCGCGCGGATGCGCCAGTAGGTGGCGAAGACCGCCACGGCGGCCGCGTAGTAGATGTAGAACCACAGGAACGGCCCGGACCAGAAGCGCGAGACGCCGATCGGCGGGCGGCCGTCCTCGGTGGTGGCGGCCAGCCCCAGCGTGTCGCCGAACTGCGCGCCGCCCATGTACCAGAGGCTCATGCAGATCGCGGCCCAGATCGCCGCCGACCAGAAGAACGTGCGCGGGCTCGGGAAGAAGGAAACAAACACGGGTGGGCAGCTTTTCCTGGGGTGGGGGCGAGATGTCCCGAGCCGTCGCCGGAGACGGGCGCCCGGATTATTCTAGTGAGCCGAAATGCTCTGTACTTGCAACTGCGGCGTCGGACAGGTCACCGAAGGGTGACCAAGGGAAAAAAGGCCCTAGGGCCGGGACAGCAGCAGCCGAATGCCGGCAAATCCGAAGAACATCGCCAGCCCACCTTCGATCCAGCGCCGCATCGCCTGGTAGGCCCGCCCCATCGGTGGCGTCGAAAACAGCAGTGCGTAGCCGGTGAAGACGAGAAGTCCGAGGACGGCGCATCCCGCCAGGATCGCCGGCAGCGCGGAGGGCGGGGCGTCGGGACCAAGGCCGAGCGACATGATCGCCATCCATCCCAGGATGGACTTCGGGTTGGTCAGATGCAGCAGGACGCCCCGCCGATAGAGTGCCGCATGTCCTGCGCGGCGCGCGGGGACCTCAGGCGGCGTTGGTGGCATCAGGGCCGATCTGGCGGATCTGTAGGCGAAATAAATGAGATAGAGGCCGCCGGCGATCTTGATTGCCAACAGCGCCTCGGCATAGCGCGCCAGAACGGCGGACATGCCGGCCGCGGCGAGGCAGGCCCAGACGAGGCTGCCGGTCATCACGCCGAGCGCCATGGTCACCGCCGGGCCGCGTCCCTGGCTCATGGCGACGCCCATGATGCCCATGGTGCTGGGGCCGGGGCTCGCCACGGCAATCAGATAGGCGGCATAGACGATCAGGAGCTGGGTCAGATGATCCGCCGCCATGGGGCCGTTCCGCGGGATAGGCGGCCCCTGCGAGCCGCGTCGAAGCTACACTTGCGCAGGCAGACGGACGCGGCAAGGGGCGCCCGGCCGGGGTGACCGGACGCCCCGATGCGTCAGAGGGTGATCGCGTAGCGCGCGAAGCCCTCTTCGGTGTCGCCGGCAGGCTCGATCACCAGGCCGCGGGCGCGGACGTCGTCGAGATAGGCCGCCGCAGCCGGGCCGGTGTCGTAGAGCACGCTCGCCCCGCCGGCGGGCGCCAGATGCCAGTTGCCGTCGGCGGCGGGAGAGATCTCGCCCTCGGCGACGATGAAGCGCACGATCGCGTCGCGGTTGGTGTCGGGTGCCACCAGGATCACCGTCGAGCCGTCGGCGCCGGGGAAGCTGCCGCCGCCGCTGGCGCGGTAGTTGTTGGTCGCCACCACGAACATCGCCCCGGGGTCGATCGGCGCGCCGTCATAGGCGAGATCGACGATGCGGCTGGCCACCGGGTTCACCAGATTGCCGTCGGTGTCGTATTTCGACGGCTGGGTCACGTCGATCGCATAGGTGACGCCGTCGATCGTGTCGAAATTGTAGGTCGGGAAGCCGGAGTTCAGCAGCACCTGGTCGGGCTCGCCGGGGGTGATCTGGTTGAAGATGCCGGCGGAGCGCTCCAGCCAGTCCTTGACCTCGGCGCCGGTGATCGCGACCGCCTGCACCGTGTTGGGATAGAGGTAGAGATCGGCCACGTTCTTGATGGCGATCGGCCCCGCCGGCACGTCGGTGTAATAGGCAGGCCCGCCGCGGCCGCCGGCCTTGAAGGGCGCGGCCGCCGAGAGCACCGGCATGTTCTCCCATTCGGTGCCCTTCAGCATCTCGGTCACGTACCAGGTCTGCGCCTGGCTGACGATCTGCACGGAAGGATCGTCGGAGACCACGGCGAAATAGGACTGCAAGGGCGCGGTCGAGCGCCCGACCTCGGCGCGCACATAGTCGAGCGTCTCCTCGTGGATCGCCGCGACGGCCGCGAGCGTCGGCTCGTAGTCGCCGACGAGCGGCTGCGCCTTGCCGTCCACACGCTCGTAGATCGGGCGCGCCTCGCTCTCGAAGGCCGCGACGCGCCAGGCGTTTCCGTCGCGCTCGAGCATCAGGTCGATGAGGCCCATGTGCGAGCCCCAGAACCCCGCCATCACCGCCGGCGTGCCCATGAGCGTGCCGGCGGCCGGGTCGAGCCCCTCGCCGGAGAAATCCTCCGACGGCCAGACCCGGTGGGAATGGCCGCTGACCACCGCGTCGATGCCGTTGAGCGCGGCGAGCTGCACGGCGGCATCCTCCATCATCTCGGTGGCGGGGCCGGCCTGGATGCCGGAATGGGCGAGGGCGATGACGATTTCGGCCCCGGCCTCGCGCATCTCGGGAACCCAGGCCGCCGCCGCTTCATTGATGTCGCGCACCGCATAGGCGCCATCGAGATGGCCGCGGTCCCAGAGCATGATCTGCGGCGGCACGAAGCCGATCAGCCCGACCTTGATCGGATGGGTGGCGCCGGCACCGTCGGTGAGCGTGCGCTCGAGGATCACGTAAGGCGGCAGGTGCAGCGCGTCCTCGCGCGGGGTGGCGCCGAGGCTGCGGGCGAAATTCGCGCAGACCACGGGGAATTCCGCGCCGGCATTCACCAGGTCCATGAATTCGACGCCGTAGTTGAACTCGTGGTTGCCGAGCGTGCCGGCGTCGTAGCCGAGGCTGTTCATGCCGGCGATGACCGGATGGATGTCACCCTCCTTCATCCCGCGGCTGTAGGCGATGTAGTCGCCCATCGGATTGCCCTGCAGGTAGTCGCCGTTGTCCACGAGCAGCGTGTTGGTCGCCTCGGCGCGGATGGCCTCGATGATCGAGGCGGTGCGGGCGAGGCCGAACGTGTCGCTGGGCCGGTCGGCATAGTAGTCGTAGGGAAAGACGTGGCAGTGCAGGTCGGTGGTCGAGAGAATGCGCAGATGCGCCTGGCCGGCCGCGGCGCGCGCGGAGAAGGGATGGAGCAGGACGAGCCCCCCGGCGGCGGCGGCCGAGTGGAGGAAGCGGCGGCGGGAAACGGCGGGAAACAGCGGCCTCTGCATGGCGGGCTCCAGGTGGATGAGGGCGGATGCAGGATGATCTCACGCCGGCAATCGCAAGGCGAGCCCCGTTGCATGAAACCTCTGTGTCGCACGGGCCTGCGCCGACGGCGACAGGCACTCGGTGCTGGCGATCCCCGGCATGGCGTGCTAGCGGGCAGGAATGACGACGGTGCAGAGATCGGATTTCCTCGCGGCGGTAGACGCCGCCGAGGCGGCCCTGCGCGGTCTGTTCGAGCCGACGCCGCTGCAGCGCAATGCGTTTCTCTCGGCGCGCTACGGCGCGGATATCTGGCTGAAGCGCGAGGATCTGACACCGGTCCGATCCTACAAGATCCGCGGCGCTTTCAATGCGATGCTGGGTGCGCTTGCCACAAAGCCCGAGCGGCGGCGCTTCGTCTGCGCCTCGGCCGGAAACCACGCGCAGGGGATGGCCTTCGCCTGTGCACATTTCGGCACCGAGGGCGTGATCTTCATGCCGGTGACCACGCCCCGGCAGAAGATCGAGAAGACCGCCCAGTTCGGCGGGACCCAGGTCGAGATCCGGCTCAAGGGCGACTATTTCGACGACACGCTGCGTGCGGCCCGGGCCCATGCCGAAGAGACCGGGGCGTTGTTCATGCCGCCCTATGACGATCTTGGCGTGATCACCGGGCAGGCGACCTGCGCGCGCGAGATCCTCGCGCAGCTGCCGGCGGGAACGCTGCCGGATGTGGTGGTGCTGCCCGTGGGCGGCGGCGGGCTCTCCTCGGGCGTCATCCCCGTGCTCGAGGCCGCGGCACCCGGGGTGCGGATCGCCTTCGCCGAACCCGCCGGTGCGGCCAGCCTGCGGGCGGCGCTGAGCGCCGGGCATGCGGTGACGCTGCCCACGGTCGACAGTTTCGTCGACGGCGCCGCGGTGGCACGCATCGGGGATCTGAACTTCGCCGAGCTCGGACGGTTCGCGCCGGAACAGGTGTTCTGCGCGCCCGAGGACCGGATCTGCGCCACGATCGTCGAGATGCTGAACGTCGAGGGCATGGTGCTGGAGCCCGCCGGCGCACTCGCCATCGACGTGCTGCGCGATGTTCCCGACATCGCGGGCAGGACCGTGGTGGCAGTGGTCTCGGGCGGCAACTTCGACTTCGAGCGCCTGCCCGAGGTCAAGGAGCGCGCCCTGCGCTGGGAGGGCCGCAAGCGGTTCTACATCCTGCGCCTGCCGCAGCGGCCCGGCGCGCTGCGCGAGTTCCTCGAGCTGCTCGGGCCGGACGACGACATCGCCCGTTTCGAGTATCTCAAGAAGAACGCGCGCAACTTCGGCTCGGTGCTGATCGGGATCGAGACAGCAGCCGCCGGCAACTTCGCCGGGCTCGAGGCCCGCATGGGCGCAGCAAGCCTAGCGTACCAGAACATCACCGACGACTCGATCATCACCAATCTCATTATTTGAAGTATCCGATGGCAAGACTCCACCGCATCATCCATGGCATGTCCTCCGAGGCCCCGCCGCTCCTGATCGCCCACGGGCTGTTCGGCGCGGCGCGCAACTGGGGGGCCATCGGCAAGCGGCTGGCGCGAGAGCGGCAGGTCGTCGCGGTCGACATGCGCAACCACGGCGAAAGCCCCTGGGAGGCCGAGCACAGCTACGCGGCGATGGCCGGCGATCTGGCCGAGGTCATCGAGGAGCTCGGGGGCAGGGCCGATGTGCTCGGCCATTCGATGGGGGGCAAGGCGGCGATGATGCTCGCGCTGACCGCGCCGCAGCTCGTCGATCGACTGATCGTCGCGGACGTGGCGCCGGTGGCCTATGATCGCAGCCAGATCGGCTATGTCGAGGCGATGCGGGCGACCGAGCTGTCGAACGTCAGCCGGCGCGCGGATGCCGAGGCGCGGCTGGCCGTCCATGTCGAGGATCCGGCGCTGAGGGCCTTCTTCCTGCAGAGCATCGAGCTCGGCGAGGCCGGCCCGCGCTGGAAGCTGAACCTGGATGCGCTGGGCGCTGAGATGCCGAAGATCATGGGCTTCGAGGCACCGGCGGATGCGGCGTTCGAGGGGCCGACGGTGTTCATCACCGGCGCGACGTCGGACTATGTGACCGAGCAGCACTGGCCGCTGATCGCGCGGCTGTTCCCCGCGGCGACGCGGGTCGAGATCCCGGGCGCCGGCCACTGGGTCCATGCAGACGCGCCGAACGCCTTCATCGAGGCGGTCGAGACCTTCCTGCGGCGCTGAGGGGCGCCATGGCACGCAAGCCCGACTGGGTGATCGAGCGCGAACGCGAGCGGCGGGGGCAGGGGGCGCCGGCGCTCTGGCTGTTCGGGCTGCACGCCGTGCGCGACGCGCTCGCCAATCCGAGCCGGGTGAAGCGCCAGCTCGTGCTGACACAGAACGCCGCCGAGCGGATCGGCGAGGCGGTGGCGGCTTCAGGCCTGACCCCGCGGATCGTGGATGCCCGCCGCTTCGATGTACCCATCGATCCGCAGTCGGTGCATCAGGGCGCCGCGCTCGAGGTCGAGCCGCTGGACTGGGGGTCGGTCTCGGAGGTCTGCGCGCCGCGCGCGGGCGCGCCGCTGGTGGTGCTGCTCGACCGGGTGAGCGATCCGCACAACGTCGGCGCGATCCTGCGCTCGGCCGAGGTCTTCGGGGCGCGGGCGGTGATCGCACCCCAGCGCCATTCCGCCCCCGAGAGCGGAGCGCTGGCCAAGACCGCCTCGGGCGCGCTGGAGCGCCAGCCCTATCTGCGGGTGCCGAACCTCGCGCGGGCCATCGGCACGCTGCGCGAGATGGGCTACATGGTCTTCGGGCTCGACGGCGAGGGCGAGGCCGATCTGGGCGCGGGGCTTGCCGGGCTCGAGGGCCGGCCGGTGGCGCTGGCCCTCGGGGCGGAAGGGCCGGGATTGCGGGAGCTTACCGTCAAGCTCTGCGACGCGCGGCTGCGCATCCCGAGCGCCGGCGCCTTCGGCTCGCTCAACGTCTCGAACGCGGCCGCGGTCGCGCTCTATGCCGCGGCGCTGGGGCGCGGCGGATCGGCGGAAACATGATCACGATTGCTTCAACGCCCTTCACGACTTGGGGGTGTCGCCCCATATCTGTTGTGAAGCAGCCGGCTTGGAACCGCCCTGCTTCATCTCACTGTCCCTCGTTCCGACTTCGCGCCCGGAGATTCTCCGGGCGCTTTTTTGTCTGCATCATCAATAACAGAAGCTTACGGGCGATACCTCATGTTGCGCACGCATTCTGACGGCGCGCTGCGCGCGATCTTCCGGGAGACGCGCACCATCGCCTGCGTGGGCGTGTCGCTCGACCAGATCCGGCCGTCCTATTACGTGGCGCGCTATCTCTCGCTCAAAGGCTTCCGGGTCATTCCGGTCAACCCCATGCACGCGGGCAAGACGCTGCTCGGCGAGACGGTCATCCCCGATCTTGCCAGCATTCCGCCCGAGGTCGGGCCGGTGCAGATGGTCGACATCTTCCGTCGCTCCGACCAGGTCGGCCCGGTGGTGGACGATGCGCTGGCGCATCTGGCGGGGCGGGGCCTGAAGACGATCTGGATGCAGATCGGAGTGATCAACGAGGAGGCGGCAGCGAAGGCTGAGGCGGCGGGTCTGACGGTGGTGATGAACCGCTGCCCCAAGATCGAGTTCCAGCGCCTGGGCGGCGAATTGCGCATGGGCGGGTTCAACACCGGGATCATCTCCTCGCGGCTGTAGTGCGGCCTGCGAGAATTGCGCTTTATCTCCTGCACGGGGCGTATATACTCCGCGCCCATGTCACACGGGACACGGACAGGTTCGGATTTGCGGAACGCGGGGCGCCAGGCGCTGCCGCTCGGTCTGCTTCTGCTTAGCTGCCTCTGAGCGCGGCCGGGTCCGGCGCGCGCGCTCAGGGGAGCTGCCGACCAGCGCCGAAGAAGCCCGACACCCGAGGAAACATCCCATGACCGACCAGACCTCCACGCAGGCCAAGGCCCAAGACCGCGTCCTGATCTTCGACACCACGCTGCGTGACGGCGAGCAGTCGCCGGGCGCGACCATGACGCTCGACGAGAAGCTGCAGATCGCAACGCTCCTCGACGAGATGGGCGTCGACATCATC
>CAYLHK010000120.1:0-9771 GCA_964383295.1 uncultured Rhodovulum sp. | reverse complement strand
TGCGCCAGTCGGTCGGCTGGTTCCAGAACGACTTCGCCGGCCGCATCGCCAACCGCGTCATGCAGACCGCGCCGGCGGTCGGCGAGGCGACGTTCCAGACCTTCGACGCGCTGGTCTATGCGACGATCTACCTCATCGGCGCGCTCTGGCTGCTCGGCGACACCGATCCGCGCCTCGCGATCCCGCTCCTGGTCTGGCTCGTGCTCTACACCTGTCTCGTCGCCTGGACGGTCCCGCGCGTCGGCGCGGCGTCCAAGGCGTTCTCGGACGCGCGCAGCCAGATCACCGGCCGGATCGTGGACAGCTACACCAACATCCAGTCGGTGAAGCTCTTCGCCCATACCCGCTTCGAGGAAAACTACGCCGGCGAGGCGATCGAGCACGCGCGCAAGACCTTCATGGCGCAGATGCGGATCATCACGCTGATGGACCTCGGCCTGACGCTGATCAACGGCCTGCTGATCGTCGCGGTCATCGGCTATGCGATCGTCCTCTGGCAGGGCGGCACCGCCTCGGTCGGCACCGTCGCGGCGGCGGCGGCGCTGGTGCTGCGGCTGAACGCCATGACCGGCTGGATCATGTGGTCGCTGTCGTCGCTCTTCCAGAACATCGGCGTGATCCGCGAGGGCATGGAGACCATCGCCCAGCCGATCGACCTGACCGACGCGCCCGAGGCGAAGCCGCTCGAGGTGACCCGCGGCGAGATCGTGCTCGACCATGTCAGCCACCACTACGGCCGTGCCGCCGGCGGGCTGCGCGACGTCGCGCTGACCATCCGCCCCGGCGAGAAGGTCGGCCTCGTCGGCCGGTCGGGCGCGGGCAAGTCCAGCCTCGTCAACATCATCCTGCGCTTCTTCGACACCGAGAGCGGCGCCATCCGCATCGACGGCCAGGACCTGCGCGGCGTGACCCAGGACAGCCTGCGCAGCGCCATCGGCATGGTGACCCAGGACGCCTCGCTCCTGCATCGCTCGGTGCGCGAGAACATCCTCTACGGCCGCCCGGACGCCAGCGAGGAGGAGATGATCGCCGCCGCCCGCCATGCCGAGGCGCATGCCTTCATCCTCGGGCTCGAGGACATGAAGGGCCGGCACGGCTACGACGCCCATGTCGGCGAACGCGGCGTCAAGCTCTCGGGCGGCCAGCGCCAGCGGATCGCGCTCGCCCGCGTGATCCTCAAGAACGCCCCCGTGCTCGTGCTCGACGAGGCGACCTCGGCGCTTGACAGCGAGGTCGAGGCCGCCATCCAGGAGACGCTCTACGGCGTGATGGAGGGCAAGACCGTGATCGCCATCGCGCACCGCCTCTCGACCATCGCGCGCATGGACCGGATCGTGGTGCTCGACGGCGGCACGATCGCCGAGGAGGGGACCCACGCCGACCTCCTCGCCCGCGACGGGCTCTACGCCCGCTTCTGGAACCGCCAGTCGGGCGGGTTCATCGACTGCGACCCCGCGCTCGACGCCGCCGAATGACGGCGCCGGGCCCCACGGCAACCGAGGACCAGCACATGAACGACACCGGCACCCGCACCGCCGCCCGCAGCCCGCGGCCAGGCGACACGGCCCCCCATCGCGAGACGCCTCGCGACCTCTGATCCCGCGGCACGCCCCCGAGCCGGCCCCCCGGCAGGAAGCGAGCACGCCGCCCCGAACGTGAGCGATAAAAGATGCTCGACCGCATCACTGCCCGGTTCGACCGGATGTATTCCCCCGTGGCCCTGGCCGCCGACCCGCAGCCCGCGGCCGGCACCTGGCCGTTCTTCCGCTACTTCCTCGCCCAGTTCCGCGGCGCACTGGTGGCCCGCTTCGTGCTCGTCGCCATCGGCGCGATCGCCGATGCGATGCTGCCGGTCTTCCTCGGCTGGATCGTCGGCATGCTGGCAACCACGGCCCCCGGCGATCTCTGGGCCGAGCACTGGCCGCAGTTCCTCGTGATGCTGGCCGTGGTGCTCCTGCGGCCGGTGGTCTTCTATTTCGACCAGCTGGTGCGCAACCACGCCGTCACCCCGAACCTGATCGACCTCGTGCGCTGGCAGAGCCACTGGCACGTGATCCGCCAGTCCTGGACCTTCTTCCAGAACGACTTTGCGGGGCGCATCGGCACCAAGGTGATGCAGTCGGGCGAGGCGGTCGAGATGGCGGCCAACACCACCATCGACGCGGTCTGGTCCACGGTCGTCTTCCTCGTGGTAGCGATCATCGTCCTCGCCGGCATGGACCCGGTGCTGCTGGTGCCGCTGGCCATCTGGCTCGTCGCCTATGCCGCGCTCTTCCGCTGGGCCATGCCCCAGGTGGATACGCTCTCCGAGCAGACCTCCGAGGCGCGCTCGGTCATGGTCGGGCGCATGGTCGACAGCTACACCAACATCCAGACGCTGAAGGCCTTCGCCGACGATGGCGAGGAGGACGCCTATGTGGCCTCCTCCGTGCTGGCCCATGCCAGCGTCTTCCGCCGGCTGATGGGCATCTTCACCACCTCCTGGTCGGTCCTCTTCGTGCTGAACGGCCTGCTGGTCGCCAGCGTCACCTGGATCGCGCTCTCCGCCTGGAACGCCGGCACGATGACGACCGCCATGGTGGCGACCGCCATCCCCTTCGTGCTGCAGATCATGAACATCTCGGGCTGGATCCTCGAGGTCGGCGCCGGCGTGTTCCGCCAGATCGGCACCGCGCGCGATTCGATGGAGACGATCGCGAAGCCCCTGACGCTGGTGGACGCGCCCGATGCCGTGCCGCTGACCGTCACCCGGGGCGAGATCGTCTACGACCGGGTCTGCTTCGACTACTGGCGCGGCGACAAGGGCGCCGTGGTGCGCGACTTCGACCTGACCGTGGCGCCGGGCGAGAAGATCGGCCTCGTCGGCCGCTCGGGCGCGGGCAAGTCCACCCTCGTCAACCTGACGCTGCGCATGTTCGACGTAGGCTCCGGCGGCATCCGCATCGACGGCCAGGACATCCGCGAGGTCACCCAGCAGAGCCTGCGCAAGGCGATCGGCGTGGTTGGTCAGGATGTCTCGCTCCTGCACCGCTCGGTGCGCGAGAACATCAAGTACGGCCGCCCCGGCGCCAGTGACGAGGCGATGATCGAGGCGGCCCGGCGCACGGCCATCCACGAGGTCATCATGGGCCTCGAGGATGGCGACGGCCGGCGCGGCTACGACGCCCATGTGGGCGAGCGCGGCGTGAAGCTGTCGGGTGGCCAGCGGCAGCGCATCGCGCTCGCCCGCGTGATCCTGAAGGACGCGCCGATCCTGGTGCTCGACGAGGCGACCTCGGCGCTTGATTCCGAGGTCGAGGCCGCCATCCAGGAGACGCTCTACGGCGTGATGGAGGGCAAGACCGTGATCGCCATCGCGCACCGGCTTTCGACCATCGCGCGCATGGACCGGATCGTGGTGATGGAAGGCGGGCGCATCGCCGAGGATGGCACCCACGCCGCCCTTCTGGCGCGGGGCGGGCTCTATGCCCGGTTCTGGAACCGCCAGTCGGGCGGGTTCATTGACGTGGAAGCAGCAGACTAGGGAGACGAGCCATGGAGACGATGGAGCTGCATCGCGGCCGCCTGATCGACCACCTCCAGCTGGTCGTGGCCGATCTGGGCGCCAGCCAGCGCTTCTACGAGGCCGTGCTCGGCGCGCTCGGCGTGCCGATGGGCGGCGAAGGGCCCGGCTTCTTCTGGGCGGACGAGCTCTTCGTGACCTCGGTCGACAGCGAGGCGGCGCTCGGCAAGCTGACCGGCCGCTGCCACCTCGCCTTTCAGGCCGCGGATGCCGCGGCGGTTCAGGCCTTCCACGCCGCCGGTCTCGAAGCCGGGGGCCGCGACAACGGCGCCCCCGGCGAGCGGCCCTATCATCCGGGCTACTACGCGGCCTTCCTCCTCGACCCCGACGGCAACAACATCGAGGCGGTCTATCACGGCGAGGCCGAGCGCAGCGCCGCCTCGGTG
This sequence comes from uncultured Rhodovulum sp., assembly GCA_964383295.1. Taxonomy (GTDB): domain Bacteria; phylum Pseudomonadota; class Alphaproteobacteria; order Rhodobacterales; family Rhodobacteraceae; genus Amaricoccus. The sequence goes on along the minus strand of CAYLHK010000120.1, from coordinate 5,823 downwards.
GTGATGAGCTTCCCCGAGAAGTAAGGGGCGGGCCGGAGGGCGCCCGTTAACGCGTCAAGCTGACTAATTTTCTCTACGTACGGGTTCCATACGCATTCCATATGCGTTCCATACCCGCGGAATCGGCGTTAATGCCTGTCCCGTAACGCCTTTTCGCCACCAAGCAGCGCCAGCGTATGCCCGGCGATCACCCGCTCCTCATCGGTGGGGATCACCCATGCCGCGACCCGGCTGCCGGGCGTGCTGATCCGGGGTCCACGGGCGGCATTGGCCGCGGGATCCAGCTCCAGCCCAAGCCATTCCGCATGGCCCGCCACGGCCGCCCGCGCGCTGGCCGCGTTCTCGCCGATCCCGGCGGTGAAGACCACCGCGTCGATCCCGCCCAGCGCCGCGGCCAGCGAGCCCAGCTCGCGTCCGATCCGGTAGGCGAAAAGCTCGCGAGCGAAGCGGGCCGAGGGTGCGTCACTCGCCTCCAACACCCTCATGTCGCTCGATATTCCCGAGACGCCGAGTAACCCTGACTCGCGGTAGAGCAGCTGCTCGATGGCGGCGGCATCCATCCCTCGCGCCTGCATCAGCCAGAGCACCACGCCGGGATCGAGAGTGCCGCCGCGCGTGCCCATCACCAGCCCGTCGAGCGCGGTGAAGCCCATCGTGGTCGCCACGCTCCGCCCGGCCAGCATCGCGCACATGCTGGCGCCGTTGCCCAGATGCAGCACCACCGTCCGCCCCGCCGCCGCCACCGGATCGACCTCCGGCAGCCGCGCGGCGATATGCTCGTAGGACAGCCCGTGGAACCCGTAGCGCCGCACCCCCGCCTCGGTCACATGGGCCGGCAGCGCAAAGGCCTGCGACACCTCGGGCGCCCCGGCATGGAAGGCGGTGTCGAAACAGGCGACCTGCGCCGTCCCTGGCCGGCGTTCGGAAATCACCTTCATCGGCAACAGGTTATGCGGCTGGTGCAGCGGAGCCAGCGGCACCAGCTCCTCCAGGGCCGCCATAACTCCGGCATCGATCAGCACCGGTGCCGCGTGATCGCGGCCGCCATGCACGACCCGGTGGCCGACGCCGATCAGCCGATCGCCCGCCCCGCCCTGTGCCTCGAGCCAGCCGAACAGATGCTCCACGGCCCCGGCGTGGTGCGGGGGCGTCGTCCATGTGTGCTCGCCGATGACCGTCCCCGCGGCGTCGCGGGCGCGGAACCAGGCGGCGGCGTGGACTTCCTCGACGATGCCGCGCCGGGTCACCTCCAGCCCTCCGCCCTGGACGCGATATTCGGTGAACTTCAGGCTGGAGGAGCCCGCATTCAGCACCAGGATCGTGTCAGCCATGGCCGAGCCCGAGCGTCATCGCCCGCCGCCGCAGCGGCCCCGCCCCGTGCAGCAGCCGCAGGCCCGTCCGGCGCAGGTCGCGCAGAACCGGCATCTCTGCCGATGAGGCGAGGTTCAGCGCCTCCACCCCGGCCACGCGGGCGAGGATGTCCGGATGGCGCGCGCGGTGATACCGCGCCAGCAGGTCCGCTGCCCCGATATCCGCGCCCTGACCCTGCGCCGCGATCACCAGGTCGAGCAGGGTCGCGATGTCGCGCAGGCTCATGTTCAGCCCCTGCGCGCCGATCGGGGGAATGACATGCGCAGCCTCGGCCACCAGCGCGGTGCGCGGCCCGTCGAGACGCGCGGCAACCTGCGAGACGATCGGCCATATCTGCCGCGGGCCGGCAAGCTCGATCTGCCCGAGCACGCCGCAGGCACGCTCGGCCACCGCCGCCTCGAACTCGGCCTCGGGCAGGGCGGCGAGAGCCGCTGCGCGCGGTCCCGTCTCCATCCAGACGACGGCGGACTGGTGCCGACCCTCGCGGTCGGGCATCGGGACCAGCGTGAACGGCCCGCCGCTGCGGTGGATCTCGATCGACGTGCCTTCGTGCGGGATCTCGTGACGCAGGGTAAAGACCAGCGCCTTCTGGCCGCGACCCCAGCGGCGCACCGCGATCCCCAGGGCCTCGCGCACCGAGCTGTCCCGCCCATCGGCCGCCACCACCAGCCGCGCGGCCACCTGCGTGCCGTCGGACAGGCGCGCCAGCGCCTCGCGGCTGCGAGGGGCGACATCACCCAGGCGCACGCCGGTGCGCAGCGTGACGCCCGCGATCTCGTCCAGCCGCGCGACCATCTCCCGGCGCAGCAGCCAGTTCGGCAGGTTGTAGCCGAAGACCTCCTCGCCGATCTCGGCGGCGGTGAAGTCCGCCGTCTCGCGGATCTCCGGCGCGTCGCCGCCTGCATCTGCCACGCGCATGACCCGGAGCGCCGCCGCCTCGGGCGCCAGCCGCGTCCAGAGGCCGGCCCGCTGCAGAAGCTGCACCGCCGGCATCAGGAAGGCGGTCGAGCGCAGGTCCGAGCCCTGCGCCTCCGCCGCCGTCACCGGGGGGACCGGATCGACGCAGAGAACGGAAAAGCCCGCCGTCCCGAAGGCCGCCGCCGCGGTCAGCCCCGCGACCCCGCCGCCGGCGATCAGGACGTCTGTGGTGATGCGCTCCATGCCAGCCTGTCTAGGCGGGGCGCGACGCCCGGCCAAGCCCGATCACACGAGCCGGGCGAGAAACCCCGGCAGATCCTCGGTCTGGTGATCGACATGCCCGGCCGCCTCGGCGGGGCCTACCAGGACGGTCCGCATCCCCAGCCCATGCGGGACCGCGAGATTGCGCACGTCATCCTCGAACATGGCCGCGCGCTCCGGCGCGAAACCGGCCATAGCGAAGACCGTGGCGAAGGCTGCCGGCTGGGGCTTCGGCAGATAGCCTGCATCCTCCACGCCATAGAGGGCGTCGAAGGCACCGGAGATCCCCAGGGCCGCGGTGACCCTTTGGGCATGCATCCGCGAGCCGTTGGTATAGACGATCTTGCGCCCCGGAAGCGCCGCGATCGCCGCGCCGAGCGGGGCGGAGGGCAGCACCTCGCCGAGATCGATGTCATGGACATCCAGCAGATAGGGCTCGGGGTCGAGCCCGTGCTCCTGCATCAGCCCGGCAAGCGTCGTGCCATAGCGATGCCAGTAATCCTGCCGCAGCGTGTTCGCCGCCACGCCGTCCATCCCCAGCGCCTGCATGACATAGGAGGTCATCCGCGCCTCGATCTGGTCGAAGAGTCGGATCGTGGGAGGGTAGAGGGTGTTGTCGAGGTCGAACACCCAGGTATCGACATGGGAGAAGCGATCGCGGGCCATGAGGGGACCTACCCCGCCCCTGCCCGCCGCGCAACAGCCGCCATCATGCACGGTCCGGGTTGACCTCCGTGCCCCGCTCGCCTCTCTTCGGCGGGACCAGCGCAGGAAGGCGGACATGGCTCAGCCGGGCACCCAGAAGGACGCATATCTCCTCGTCCTCGAGGCGATCGACCAGGGCGACTACCGCCCCGGCGACCGGCTGGTCGAATCCGAGCTCGCAGAGCGTTTCGGCGTGTCGCGCACGCCGATCCGCGAGGCGCTGCAGCGGCTCGAGACCCAGGCGGTGCTCGCCCGCGACGGGCGCAGCCTCGTCGTCGCCAGCCTCGACCACGATCAGCTGGGCGAGCTCTACGTCGTGCGTGCCGAGCTGGAGGGGCTGGCGGCCCGGCTTGCCGCCCAGCATGCGGCGCAGGAGGAGATCCGCGTGCTCTGGGAGATGATCCGCAAGGATCGCGAGCTGGTGGCCCGACCCGCGGCGCTGGCGCGTGCCAACAAGCGCTTCCACCACCAGATCCATCTCGCCAGCCACAACCGCTACCTGATCCAGCAGCTGGAGATGGTGCATCGCTCGATGGCGCTGCTGGCGAATACCTCGCTGGCGGTGGAGGGGCGCGGACCGCAGGCGCTCGACGAGCACGAGGAGATCGTGCGCGCGATCGAGGCCCGCGACGGGCCCGGGGCCGATGCCGCGCTGCGCGCCCATATCAGCCGCGCCTTCGAGACGCGGCTGATGCGCGACGCCGGGCCCTAGTCCATTCTTTTTATTCAGCGGGTTGAATTGCGTAACGCCGCTGCCGGCGACACCGGGTCAGGTCTCCTGCCGGGCGATCTCGGTGATCAGCACCTCGCCCACCGGCGCCTCGGCCATCACCTCGCGGGCGGCGCGCAGGAGCGCGAGCCGCAGGTCGTCCATCTTCTGGCCACTGGTGAAGCTGCCGTCGAAACCGCCGGAGTTCGAATGCCGGAAGAGCGCGGTCAGGAAGCTGTCGCGCAGCCGCGGCTGCACCGCCTCGACGACGGTCGCGCCCTCGATGCTGGTGGCCAGCGAAACCGAGACCACGACCATCGCCACCACCTTCTCGCCGGCGAAGACCGGGACGACGAACGGCTTGGCCAGCGGCACATAGGTGACCTCTGCCGGCAGCGCGGGACCGTTGCCGGGCGCGCTGCGGAAGGGGTCGGCGGCAGCCACCTCGGCGCAGGCGGGCTGGCCCTCGGCGCCGCAGGCCTCGGCGATCTCGTCCGCCGGGGCGGGCTTCAGCATCACGCCGGCCCCGATGCCGACACCGAGCCCCAGAAGGGCGAGAAGGATGGGCAGGATGCGCTTCATGCCTTGGATCCGTCAGAACGGTGCGATGCGATCGGTGACCTGCTGGCCCCAGCGCGGCTGCTGGGCGCTCGTGACCTGACCCCGGCCGCCGTAGACGATGCGCGCGCCGGCGATGCGGTCATAGGCGATCTCGTTGTGCCGCGAGATGTCCTCGGGCCGCACGATGCCGGCGACCTGCAGGTCGCGCAGCTCGTAGTTGACCCGCACCTCCTGGTCGCCCTGGATCACGAACTGGCCGTTGGGCAGCACGCGCACCACCGTGGCCGCGATCCGCAGCGTCAGCTTCTCGTTGCGCCGGGTGCTGCCCTGGCCGCGGTAGCTCGAGTCGCCCTCGACGCCGAGCGAGGGGTTCAGCCGCGTGGTGATCTCGTTGGGCAGCAGGTTCTCGATGCCGAAGATGGTCTGGATGCCGACCTCCTCGCTGCCAGAGCGGGTGCGGCTCGAGGTGTTGCGCATCTCTGCCTCGTCGTCGATCTCGATCACGACGGTCAGGAGATCGCCGACGGTGCGGGCGCGCTTGTCGCCGAGCAGGCCCGAGGGCCCGGTGTTCCACAGCGAGCCCTGCTGATAACTGTGGCTCGCCGGCTGCGGCGGCGGCACTGCCAGCGCCATGCGCTCGGCGGTCAGGATCGGCAGCGCGTCCGGCGCGACCACGCCGATGGACGTCATCTGCGGCGTCTGCCCGATCGGCGTGTCGCTGCAGCCCGCCAGCGTCAGCGCGGCTGCAAGTGCGGTGGCCAGGACCCCCTTGGCCGCGGGAGTGGATCGCATTGTCATTGTCCGACCTCGATGGTTCCGTCGGTCTGGACCGACCCGGTGACGATCTGGCGCGAGGCCAGGTTCATGACGCGTATCAGCTCGCCCACGCCGCCGCGGTCGAGCGCGCGGCCCTCGGTGACGATGGACAGCGAGCCGCTGCCGAAATGCATGCGCACGAGCTGGTTGCGCTCGATCAGCGCCGGCGCGCCGAGCTGGTTCGACATGATCGGGCGGCCGGGATAGAGGGTCACGCGCGCCTCGCGGCCGATGACCGCACCGAGCTCGGCCACTGCGCCCGGCACGAATTCCTCGCTCAGCGCGACATCGCCGGGTCCGATGACGGTCTGGCCCCTGACCGCGCGCGTGGGCACGACCGACTGGGCAAGCACCACACCCGCCGCCATCATCGCCACGAAGAGGGTGAAGATCGCCGTCGCGCGCAGCATGATCTCAGCGCACCTGCACGGTCGCCGCGAGCATCTGGTCGGCGGCGGTGATGACCTTGGCGTTCAGCTCGT
>CAYLHK010000119.1:6774-9874 GCA_964383295.1 uncultured Rhodovulum sp. | reverse complement strand
CGCTACTGGGGCTGCATCGAGGAGCACGACTGCCTGCATTTCGAGCTCTGCTACTATCAGGCGATCGAGGCGGCCATTGACCGCGGTCTCGGCCGCGTCGAGGCTGGCGCCCAGGGCGAGCACAAACTCGCGCGCGGCTATCTGCCGGCCGAGACGCATTCGCTGCACTGGATCGCAGATGAGGGGTTTGCCCGCGCGGTCGGCGATTACCTCCGGCAGGAGCGGGCAGCAGTCAGCGAGGAGATCGAGGTCCTCACCGCCTTTGGCCCCTTCCGCCGCGGCGAGGTGCCCGAGCAGGACTGACTCGCGCCACATCTTCATACCCCACAAGAAATAATCTGTGGGGTAGATCCCGTGATCCGGCATCACAGCGCCATCGGCACGGCGGCCTGGACCGACCTTCTCCGGTCTCTGAAGGACAGCGCGGTGTCGGACCTGCGCGGCTCCCCGAAGCTGAAGACGGTCGGGGCGCGGGCCTACTGGTACGATCACTACCGCCTCGGCACCCAGACGGTCGATCGCTACATTGGCGAGGACACCCCCGAACTCCGCTCCCGCCTGGAGCGGCAACGCGAGGTCGCGGCCGCGGAGAAGCCGCGCGAGCGCGAGCGGGCGAGACTGATGCGCATCCTCCGGGCCGAGGGATACGTGATGCCCGACGGCGCGACCGGCCAGGCGATCGCCGCCCTTGCCCGCAGCAGCGTCTTCCGGCTGGGCGGCACGCTGGTCGGGACTCAGGCTTTCCGCTGCTACGAGGGGGAACTCGGGATCCGCATCGGATTCGACGCCGCGGCCATGACCGACGACATCGCCAGTTTCGAACGCCTCTCGATCGCACTGGCGGACCGGACGGACGAACCCTTGGCGGAGGTGTTCTCCCAGCTCCGCTTCGATCCCGTCCCCAGCCTCGACGGCTCCAAGGACTGGAAATGGCGCCAGACCAGCGGCCAGACGCTGATCGAATTCCTGACCCCGTCCTTCGATGCCGAAGAGGGCATCCGTGACCTGCCGGCGCTCGGCGTCAGCGCCCGGAGCCTGCATTTCCTGAACTTCCTGATCGCCGAGCCGGTTGCCGCGCCATTCCTCTATCGCGCGGGCTCGCCGGTGCGCATTCCCCGCCCCGAGCGCTTCGCCATCCACAAGCTGATTGTCGCGGACCGGCGGCGCGGTGGGCCGGATGCGCTCAAGTCGATCAAGGACCGCGCCCAGGCCGCCTTCCTCGTCGAGGTGCTCGCCGAGGACCGGCCCCAGGATCTCACTGATGCCTACGAGACGGCGATGGGCAACGGCCCCGGGTGGCGCCAGCGCATTGCCGCCTCGCTCGCGCGGATGCCGGAGACGCGGGCCCGGCTCGAGGCCCTTTCAGGCTGACAGCGGCGTGCCCCAAACCTTTCCTAATGGTAAATGGCCCGGAATACACAAGTGATTTCAATGCTCTGAAATCTGGGCACGCGTGCCCACCCGTGCCCGGGTACACACCCCGATGTCGACGCCGGCCCTTGCAGGGCAGCCCCCGCTCCGCTTATCTCGCGCGATGCTCGACGATCACGACGACATCCACCCGCTCTTTGCCGGCGCCCCCGCGACGACGGAATTCCGCAAGCTGCGCAAGCGGATCATCCGCCAGACCCGCGAGGCGATCGAGACCTATGGCATGGTCCGCCCCGGCGACCGCTGGCTGGTCTGCCTGTCGGGCGGCAAGGACAGCTACACCCTGCTCGCCGCCCTGACCGAGCTGCAGTGGCGCGGCCTGCTGCCGGTCGAGATCCTCGCCTGCAACCTCGACCAGGGCCAGCCCGGCTTCCCGGCCACCGTCCTGCCCGAATTCCTGACCCGCATGGGCGTGCCCCACCGGATCGAATACCAGGACACCTATTCGATCGTCGTCGACAAGGTGCCGCAGGCCAAGACCTTCTGCGCCCTCTGCTCGCGCCTGCGCCGCGGGCATCTCTACCGGATCGCCCGCGAGGAAGGCTGCCAGGCGATCGTGCTCGGCCACCACCGCGACGACGTCATCGAGACGTTCCTCTTGAACCTCTTCCACGGCGGCAAGCTCGCCGCCATGCCGCCGAAGCTCCTGAACGACGAGGGCGATCTCTACGTTCACCGGCCGCTGGCCTATGTGGCCGAGGACGACTGCGACCGCTTTGCGCGAGCCATGAACTACCCGATCATCCCCTGCAATCTCTGCGGCAGCCAGGAGGGGCTGCAGCGGGTGCAGATCAAGCATATGGTCGACGAGTGGGAGCGGCGCAGCCCGGGCCGGCGGCAGATCATCTTCCGCGCGCTGACCCAGGCGAACCCGAGCCATCTGCTCGACGCCAGCCTGTTCGATTTCAAGGGGCTCTGATCCCCGAACCGGGAGTACCCGCCATGTTCCGCCGTCTCTTCCCCCTCGCCCTTCTGCTTGCCGCCCCCGCCTGCACCACCGCGGGCGATGGCGGAAACTCCTTCGGGCTGGCGGGCAGTGAGTGGCGCGCGACGGAGATCGCCGGCGACCCGGTCCCGGCCGGGGTCGAGGCGCTCCTCCAGTTCGGTGACGAAGGCCGGCTCAGCGGCAGCGGCGGCTGCAACCGGTTCACCGGCACCTTCGAGGTGGTGGACGGGTCGGAGGCCATCACGATCGGCCCGCTCGCCGCAACACGCATGTTCTGCGCGGGACCCGGCATGGAGGTCGAGAACAGCCTCTTCGCTGCTTTCGGACAGGTTCGCGCCTATGATCGCGACGGCACCCGCCTGGTCCTCTCGGACGCGGACGGCACGCCGCTCGTGGCGCTGGTGCAGACCGACTGGGACTGAGGGCGCCGGCCGCGCGCTGCGGCGCGCGATCGCGGCATCAAGTGGACAGCAGGCGGGCTTGCGCGTATATCGGCCGCGTAGTGCTTCCTGGCGGCCCATGAGTATCCTGTCACCGGTTGGTCCAAACCCGCGTGCCGCAGCATCGGCCCGCAACCCGGCTGCCGAATAGCGGCGCTCATGCAGCAGTCCCTCCCCCGGCACGATCGCTACGTTCCCGAGATCGACGGGCTGCGCACGGTCGCGGTCCTCAGCGTGCTGTTCTATCACGTCGGCTTCGCCGGCTTCGGTGGCGGCTACGTCG
>CAYLHK010000119.1:0-6764 GCA_964383295.1 uncultured Rhodovulum sp. | reverse complement strand
CGTGTTCTTCGTCATCTCGGGCTACCTGATCACCCGGCTGATCCGCGACGAGATCACCGCCACCGGCAGGTTCGACTTCTTCCGCTTCTACGTTCGCCGCCTCCGGCGACTGTTTCCGGCCATGGTCGCGACCATCGCCGGCAGCTATGTAGCTGCGGCCCTGCTGCTCGCGCCCGAGCAGATGCTGCGTTTCGCAGTGTCGGCGGCGGCGGCGATCCTCAGCGTCTCCAACTTCCTGTTCTGGATCGAGGCCGACTATTTCGACGCGCTGACCGACACCAAGCCGCTGCTGCACACCTGGTCGCTGGCGGTCGAGGAGCAGTTCTACCTTTTCTGGCCGGCGCTTCTGTTCCTGCTCCTGCTCAAGATGCCGCGCTGGGCGCCGGTGGCGGTGCTGGCCGTGCTCTGCCTCGCCAGCATCGCGCTGGCGGAATACTGGATCCCGCGCGATCCGGCGGCGGCCTTCTACCTGCTGCCGGCGCGACTGTCCGAGCTCGGCCTCGGCGCCCTGCTGGTCTGGGCCGGCCGGCTGGTGCCGCCGCAGGGACCGCTGCGCGAGGCGATGCTGGTCATGGGCCTCGGCCTGATCGCCTTCGCGGTGGTGAGCTTCGGCCACGGCACGCCATTTCCCGGCCTGAACGCGATGATCCCATGCCTGGGTACGGCGCTTGCGCTCCTCGCCTGCACGGCGCGCTGGGCCGGGTCGCCCCTGCGGGCCGCGCCCGTGGTCTGGATCGGCAAGGTCAGCTATTCGCTCTATCTCGTGCACTGGCCCGTGGTGGTGTTCTGGAGCGCCTGGCGCTTCGACGGGCTGACGTCGCCGGACCGCTGGGCGATCATCGTCGTGTCGATCCTGCTCGCGGCGCTGCAGTACCGGCTCGTCGAGCAACGGTTTCGGCATGTGACCTCCCGCAGCGCCTCCGGCCTGCGCTTCCTCGGCGGTGCGGCGGCGGCGGGTCTGGCGGTGGGGCTCGTCTCCGGTGCCGCCGTGCTGGCGAACGGCTGGCCGGGACGCATTCCCGAGGACCGGTTCGTGGCGTCCAACCGCGACCAGCGCCATGCCCAGCAGCGTCAGTACTGCGGGCGGCGCGACCCGGCCAAGCCGGCCGAGCTCTTCACCTGCCAGAACGACCGCGGCAAGGACCGCGACATCGTGCTCTGGGGCGACAGCCATGCGCTGCACCTGGTGTCGGGCTTCTCCGAGGTCTTCCCCGAGGCGAACGTGGCCGTGCTGTTCCGGCCGGGCTGTCCGCCACAGAGCGGCTTCGGTGGCTACGAGCGCAGTTTCGGGAGCAGCGACACCGAAGCCTGCGTGGCGCGCAACCATGCCGCGCTTGAGTATCTCCTCACCCAGCCGCCAGCGATCGTCATCCTGTCGGGGACCAAGACGGGCACGCCGGAGATCATCGCGGCAGCGACGCGGGAGATCCTGGGCAAGCTGGAAGCGGCAGGGCATTCGGCGGTCATGCTCGGCGACACGATCCGGCCGGGTGTGCACCTTGCCGACTGCCAGAACGTGCCGGACGTGCTGATATCCGACGACCTGCTCGACGAACGCTGTAAGCCTGACGCGTCGATCGTCGCGGCCGAGCTTGCCTATGACGACGAACTCGGCGAACGTCTGGACGATTATGTTCCGCTGTCGGACGTGCAGTGTCCCGACGGCGAATGCAGCTTCAAGAAGGACGGCGAGCTTCTGTTCCGCGACGATCACCATTTGACCCTGCGGGGCTCGGAGCTGTTCGTAGCCGCGATCCGCGACCGGCTGCCGCCGGACGTGCTGGCGGCGCTGGGGTCGGGGCCGCAATGAGCGCCGGCGGGGTACGGCCCGACGTCTTCCTGGTGGGAGACGCGAAATGCGGCACCACCAGCCTGCACCGGCTGCTCGAGCTGGCTCCCGGCGTGGGTGTCGCGCGGACCCGCAAGGAGCTGCACTATTTCTCGGCCCCCGAGCTGGTGGCCCGCGCGCGGGGACCCGGCGACGAGACCATTCCGCAGGCGATCGTGCAGGACGAGGCTGCCTATCTGGCGGAGTACGCGCATCTCGACCCCGGCCTGGCCGCGATCGCGGATGTCTCACCGAGCTATCTGCAGAACCCGTCGGCGGCGGAGCGCATCCATGCCTTCGCCCCCGATGCCCGCGTGGTCATCACCCTGCGCGAGCCGGCCGCGAAGGTGTTCTCGCAATACGTCCATCTCTGGTCGCAGGGCCGCGAGACGCTGCCGTTTCCCGAAGCGTTCGCCGCCAGCGCCGAACGGCGCGCAGCCGGATGGTCGGACATGTTCGACTACGAGGCGGGCGGGCGCTATGCCGCGGGCGTGGCGCGCTATCTCGACCTGTTCGGGCCCGAGCGCGTGCTCGTGCTGTTGTTCGAGGAAATGACCGGCGACATGGATACCGTCCGCGCCGCGCTGGAGGTATTTCTCGGCGCGCCGCTGCCGCCCGGCCCGCTGCCCCGCATGAATGCCGGCGGGCGGATCCGCTCGCCGATCCTTGCGGCGCTGCTCGGCAACGAGCGGCTGAAAGCGGGACTGCGTGCCGTCCTGCCGCTGGGCCTGCGCACGCGGATCAGCGACGGGGTGCGGCGCGGCGCGGCGGTGGAGAAGCCCGAACTGTCGCCGGAGATGCGCAGCAAACTGCGGCGACACTACGCGGCCGACGTGGCCGAGGTGGAGCGGCTGATCGGCCGCGCGACGGGCTGGCCGGCGGCCTGAAGGACGCCGTCCCAACTTGTGACGGGTATCAGGCCGCTGTTTTTAATGACTATTTCCGAGACGCCCGGAATGCGGCATAGCGCGCGCTGGTCTCCTCGTTCATTGGATAGAGCCCCGGAAGCGGCACGCCGCGCCCCACCTCTTCCATGATCCAGGCTTCGAGCGCCTCCTGCTCCGGGCCGAGGCGGGCGATGTCCTCGGCAAGTGCTGCCGGCACCAGCACCGCGCCGTCGTCGTCGGCCACGATGAAGTCGTCGGGGAAGACCGCCACGCCGCCGCAGGCGATCGGCTGCTGCCAGGCAACGAAGGTGAGACCCGCCACCGACGGCGGCGAGGCCGTCCCCGCGCACCAGATCGGCAGGCCGGTGCCGAGCACGCCGGCGAGGTCGCGCACCACCCCGTCGGTGACCAGCGCGGTGATCCCGCGCCGGGCCATGCGGGCGCAGAGGATGTCTCCGAAGATCCCGGCGTCCGCCACCCCCATCGCATCGGCGACCGCGATGCAGCCCTCGGGCATCGCCTCGATCGCGGCGCGGGTCGAGATCGGCGAGCCCCAGGACTCCGGCGTCGCCAGATCCTCGCGCGCCGGCACGAAGCGGAGCGTGAAGGCACGCCCGATCAGCCGCGGCTGACCCGATCGGATCGGCCGAGGGCCGCGCAACCATACGTTGCGCAGCCCCTTCTTGAGCAGGATGGTGCTGATTGTCGCGGTCGAGGCGTCCTTCAACGCCGCAATGATCTCGCCGTCCGTAAGGGACATGGGTCGGGCTCCTCGATACTCGGTTGCGTGTCTCCGCTGCGCCGGGGATGGCCGGGAGCGGAGACGGCCGCTGCGACCATGCGCGAGCGCGCCGCCGCGCGCAACGGCCGGAGGCTCCAGCGAAGGCGCGACTAGGCGGCAGGTAGAAAAATTCACTTCGCCCCGTGACAATGATCGCAAAACGATCAACTCGCTTCGGTTCCGGGCACCGATCCCACCCCGGAGCGGATCAGCGAGTTTTCGCCGAACCGCCGGATTAACCCCATTTTGAAAAGGGTTATGCCTGCTGACCCGTTCTTTCGCGGAATCACGAGGGTTTTCACGTTTCCGGACGAGGGCTATCAGGCCGACAACGGCGGCAAACGCCCGGAGGGAAGTGAATGCGGCATGAGCTCGACGGTCCCCGGGCCGGGTTCGCCCGGATGTCCGGGCTGTTCTGGACGATCGGGATCTTCAGCGTGTTCGTGAACCTGCTGATGCTGACCGGCCCCATCTACATGCTGCAGATCTACGACCGCGTTCTGCCCAGCCGTTCCGAGGAGACGCTGCTCGCCCTGACCCTCCTCGTGGCCGCGCTTTTCGTTCTGATGGGCGTGCTCGACTACGTCCGCGGACGGATCGCGGCGCGGATCGGCGCAATCGCCCAGTCGCGGCTCGATGCCCGGGTCTTCCGCGCCACCCTGCGCCGCTCGGTGCTCGCTAGCGAGCGCGGGCGTCCTGCGACCGGCCTGCGCGACCTGGAGGCGGTGCAGAAGCTGGCCGGCTCGCCGACGCTCTTCGCCGTCTTCGACATGCCCTGGGCGCCGATCTTCATCTTCGCGATCTATACCTTTCACCCCTGGCTCGGGCACATGGCACTGGTCGGGGGGCTGATCCTCGTGGCGGTGGCCGTCCTCAACCAGATCCTCTCCCGACGCCCGGAGGCGGATGCGACCGTGGCGACCGTGGTCGGCGACAACTTCGCGGAGACGGTGCGCCAGCAGGGCGACATGGTGCAGGCGCTCGGCATGCGGGGGGCCATGCTGGACCGCTGGCAGGCGATGCGCGGGCGCGCGCTCGGGGCGCAGCTCGTCGCGTCCGACCGGCTCGGCCAGTTCTCGAATGCGACGAAGACCTTCCGGCTGTTCCTGCAGTCGGCGATTCTCGGCCTCGGCGCCTATCTGGTGCTGCACGGCGAGCTGACCGCTGGCGCGATGATCGCCGCCTCGATCCTGCTCGGCCGCGCGCTCGCCCCGGTCGAGCAGGCCATCGCCGGCTGGCCGCTCGTGCTGCGCGCCCGCACCGGCTGGGCGCGGTTGAAAGTGCTGCTCGGCAGCACGCCCGAGATCGACGATGCCCTGCCGCTTCCGCGCCCGCGCGCGGTCGTCGACGTCCGCGACGTGACCGCCTTTCCGCCCGAGGGGCAGAAGCCGGCGCTGAGGATGCTGAACTTCCGGGTCCGGCCCGGCGAGGCGCTCGGCGTGATCGGCCCGTCGGCCTCGGGCAAGTCGACGCTGGCCCGCGTCCTCACCGGGACGTGGCGGCCGTCGGGCGGCTCGGTCCGGCTCGATGGCGCGACGCTCGACCAGTATGATCCCGACGTGCTCGGCAGCTACATCGGCTACCTGCCGCAGGAGGTGGTGCTCTTCGACGGGACCATTGCGGAAAACATCGGCCGGATGCTGCCGCGTCCGGACCCGGCGGCGGTGGTCTCCGCTGCCAGGAAGGCCGGGGCGCACGAGATGATCGTCAGCCTTTCCGACGGATACGATACGCAGGTGCAGGCCGGCGGCAGCCGCCTTTCCGGCGGGCAGAAGCAGCGCATCGGCCTGGCGCGGGCCTTCTATGGCGATCCGATCCTGATGGTACTCGACGAGCCGAATTCGAATCTCGACGCCGCCGGCCAGGACGCGCTGAACGCAGCCATCCGGCAGGCCAAGCAGGACGGCTGCGCGGTCATCATCATGGCACACCGTCCCGCCGGCATCGCGGAATGCGACCTGATTCTGGTTCTCGACCAGGGATCGTCCAGCGCCCTCGGGCCGCGGGACGAGGTGCTGAAGGCGGTGGTGCGCAACTACGCGCAGGTCGCCGGCCACGTGGGGCTGGAGGCGCAGGCATGAGCGGATCGGCAGGGGCAAACGGCTGGGGCATCGCGCGGTTTCTGATCGCGGGCTACCTGGCGCTGGCGACGCTCGTCTTCGGCATCGGCGCCTGGGCGGCCGCGAGCCGGATCTCGGGCGCGGTGATCGCGTCGGGCGTCGTCGAGGTGCAGGGCAACCGGCAGATCGTGCAGCATCCGACCGGGGGCGTGGTGTCGGAAATCGGCGCCCGCGACGGTGACGCCGTGGCCGAGGGGGCGGTGCTGGTGCGGCTCGACGGGCAGGCGCTGGTGATCGAGCTCGGGATCGTCGAGGGGCAGTGGTTCGAGATCCTCGCCCGCAAGAGCCGACTGGCGGCCGAGCGCGACGGGCTGGACGAGATCGCCTTCGAGCCGGAGCTGGTCGACCATGCCGCCTGGCTGCCGCAGATCGCGGCGCTCATGGATGCCCAGGTCCAGCAGTTCGCGGCACGGCGCAACCTGCAGGCCGACGAGAGCCGGCAGCTCGAGGAGCGCCAGTTCCAGATCGCCCGGCAGATCGAGGGGCTGGAGGCGCTGCGGGGGGCGACGGCGACGCAGATCAGCCTGCTCGAGCGCGAGATCGCCGGGCAGGAGACGCTGCTTGCCCAGGGGCTGACCCAGGTGACGCGGGTGCTGACGCCGCAGCGCGAGCTGGCGGGGCTGCGCGGCAGCGAGGGCCAGGTCGAGGCGACGATCGCCGAGAACCGCGGCCGGATCGCCGAGATCGAGGTCGAGCGGGTGCGCCTGGTCGCCGAGACGCGCGAGGAGGCGCTGTCGCAGCTGCGCGATCTGGAGTTCCGCGAGATCGAGCTGCGCGAGCGGCGGCGCGACCTGATCGAGCGGATCGAGCAGCTGGAGCTGCGCGCGCCGGTGGCGGGCGTGGTCTATGGCAGCACGGTCGACACGCTGAGGGGCGTGATCCGGCCGGCGGAGCCGGTGATGTACATCGTGCCGCGCGACAGTGGCCTGATCGTGCGCGCCCGGGTCGAGCCGATCCAGATCGACCACATCCACGTGGGGCAGGAGGCGGCGCTGCTCTTCTCGGCCTTCGATGCGCGTACCACGCCGGACATCGGCGGCAAGGTGATCGCGGTCTCGGCAGATGCGATCGAGGATCCGGGCACGCGGGCGCGCTATTACCGGGTGGATATCGAGGTGGAGATGCCCGAAGCGGCGAGCGGGCTGCGG
>CAYLHK010000118.1:0-9944 GCA_964383295.1 uncultured Rhodovulum sp. | reverse complement strand
CCATGGAGCAGATCATCAAGCGCGGCGGCGCCCTCGGCGTCGAGGAGATCGTCATCGGCATGCCGCACCGCGGCCGCCTCTCCGTGCTCGCCAACGTCATGGAAAAGCCCTACCGGGCGATCTTCAACGAGTTCCAGGGCGGCAGTTTCAAGCCCGAGGAGGTCGAGGGCTCTGGCGACGTGAAGTACCACCTCGGCGCCAGCTCGGACCGCGTGTTCGACGGCAACAAGGTGCATCTGTCGCTGACCGCCAACCCCAGCCATCTCGAGGCGGTGAACCCGGTCGTGCTCGGCAAGGTCCGCGCCAAGCAGGCGCAGATCGGCGATATCAACCGCACCAAGGTGCTCCCCATCCTCCTGCACGGCGATGCGGCCTTCGCTGGCCAGGGCGTCGTGGCCGAGTGCTTCGGCCTTTCGGGGTTGAAGGGGCACCGGACCGGCGGCACGATCCATATCGTCGTAAACAACCAGATCGGCTTCACCACCGCGCCGATGTATTCGCGCTCCTCGCCCTATCCGACCGACATCGCGCTGATGGTCGAGGCGCCGATCTTCCACGTCAACGGCGACGACCCCGAAGCGGTCGTCCATGCCGCGCGGGTGGCGATCGAGTTCCGCCAGAAGTTCGGCAAGGACGTGGTCATCGACATGTTCTGCTACCGGCGGTTCGGGCACAACGAGGGCGACGAGCCCATGTTCACCCAGCCGCTGATGTACACGGCGATCAAGAGCCACAAGACCACGCTCCAGCTCTACACCGAGCGCCTCGTCGCCGACGGGCTGATCCCCGAGGGCGAGATCGAGGACATGAAGGCGGCGTTCCAGGCGCACCTGAATTCCGAGTTCGAAGTCGGCAAGGAATACCGGCCGAACAAGGCCGACTGGCTGGACGGCCGCTGGTCGGGGCTCGGCAAGAACGAAGGCCGCTACC
Source organism: uncultured Rhodovulum sp. (assembly GCA_964383295.1). Taxonomy (GTDB): domain Bacteria; phylum Pseudomonadota; class Alphaproteobacteria; order Rhodobacterales; family Rhodobacteraceae; genus Amaricoccus. Next base: position 9,014 of record CAYLHK010000118.1, on the reverse strand, counting down.
AGCGCGGCAAGACCGGGGTCGATCTGGCGAGGCTGACGAAGGTCGGCGAGGCGCTGACCCGTCTGCCCGAAAGCTTCCAGCCCCACCGCACCGTTGCGCGCATGCTGGAATCCAAGGCGCGGATGATCGAGACCGGCGAGGGGATCGACTGGGCGACCGCCGAGGCGCTTGCCTTCGGCACCCTGCTCGCCGAGGGCTACCCGGTCCGCCTCTCGGGCCAGGACTGCACCCGCGGCACCTTCAGCCATCGCCACTCCGGCCTCGTCGATCAGGTGACCGAGGAACGCTACTATCCGCTGAACCACATCTCGTCGAACCAGGCGACCTACGAGGTGGTGGATTCGATGCTGTCGGAATACGCGGTGCTCGGCTACGAGTACGGCTATTCGCTGGCCGAGCCCAAGACGCTCACGCTCTGGGAGGCGCAGTTCGGCGACTTCGTCAACGGCGCCCAGATCATGATCGACCAGTTCATCTCGTCGGGCGAGGCGAAGTGGCTGCGCATGTCGGGCCTCGTCATGCTCCTGCCGCACGGCTACGAGGGGCAGGGGCCTGAGCATTCCTCCGCCCGGCCCGAGCGTTTCCTGCAGATGTGCGCGGGCGACAACATGATCGTGGCGAACTGCACCACGCCGGCCAACTACTTCCACATCTTGCGCCGCCAGCTGCACCGCAACTTCCGCAAGCCGCTGATCCTGATGACGCCGAAGTCGCTGCTGCGCCACAAGCTCGCAGTGTCGAAGCTGCGCGAGATGGCCAAGGGGTCGAGCTTCCACCGCGTGCTCTGGGACGACGCCGAGCTGCGCGAGGAGACCGGCATCTCGACGACCAAGCTCGTGGCCGACGACAAGATCAAGCGGGTCGTGCTCTGCTCGGGCAAGGTCTACTACGACCTTCTGGAGGAGCGCGACGCCCGCGGCATCGACGACATCTACCTGCTGCGCATCGAGCAGTTCTATCCGTTCCCGGCCCTGTCGCTGAACAAGGAACTGGCGCGCTTCAAGCGGGCGCAGATGGTCTGGTGCCAGGAAGAACCGAAGAACCAGGGCTACTGGTCCTTCATCGAACCCAATCTCGAATGGGTGCTGACGCGCATCGGCGCCAAGCACAAGCGCGCGACCTATGTCGGTCGGCCTGCCTCTGCCTCGCCCGCCACGGGCCTCGCCCGTGAGCACAAGAAGCAGCAGGACACGCTGGTCGATGCCGCGCTCACACTCACTGCCAGGAAGGACCAGTAAGCATGGCCGAGATCCGCGTGCCTCCGCTCGGCGAAAGCGTCACCGAGGCCACTATCGCAACATGGTTCAAGAAGGTCGGCGATGCCGTGGCCGTCGACGAGATGCTCTGCGAGCTCGAGACCGACAAGGTGACGGTCGAGGTTCCCGCCACCACCGCCGGCGTGCTGGCCGAGATCGTCGTGAAGGAAGGCGAGACCGTCGGCGTCGACGCGCTTCTCGCCACCATCGACGAGAAGGCTGCCGCCAAGGCGGCGCCTGCGCCGAAGCCCGACGCCAAGCCGGGCAAGGAGGCGCCGGAAGCCAGCGAATCCGCCCCCGCCAATGCCCGCGAGGTCGAGATCCTCGTCCCCGCCCTCGGCGAGAGCGTGAGCGAGGCCACCGTCTCCACCTGGTTCAAGTCGGTGGGTGACAGCGTTGTCCAGGACGAGATGCTCTGCGAACTGGAGACCGACAAGGTCTCGGTCGAGGTGCCCTCGCCGGCCAGCGGCAAGCTGACCGCGATCAGCGCCGGTCCCGGCGCCACGGTTCCCGCCGGCGGCATTCTCGGCACGATCGCCGCCGGTGCGGCAGGCGCGACCGCCTCATCCGCCCCCGCGGCCAAGCCCGCCGCCGCCGAGGCTGTGCCGGCCAAGGCCGCCCGCGCCGATGTCGAGAACGCGCCCTCGGCCAGCAAGCTGATGGCCGAGCGCGGCCTCTCCCCCGACCAGGTCGAGGGCACCGGCCGCGACGGGCGGATCATGAAGGAGGACGTCCTGCGCACCCCGACCCCCGTGGCCGCCGCGCCGCAGCCCGCCCCTGCCGCTCCGGCTCCGGCCGCGATTCCGCGCGCGCCCGTCGCCGCCGAGGACGCTGCGCGCGAGGAGCGGGTGAAGATGACCCGCCTGCGCCAGACGATCGCCCGCCGGCTCAAGGAGGCGCAGAACACCGCCGCCATGCTCACCACCTACAACGAGGTGGACATGTCGGGCGTCATGGAGCTGCGCAACGAGTACAAGGAGCTCTTCGAGAAGAAGCATGGCGTGAAGCTCGGCTTCATGTCCTTCTTCACCAAGGCCTGCTGCCACGCGTTGAAGGAAGTGCCCGAGGTCAACGCCGAGATCGACGGCACCGACGTCGTCTACAAGAACTTCGTGCACATGGGCATCGCCGTCGGCACGCCGACGGGCCTCGTCGTGCCCGTCGTGCGAGACGCCGATCAGATGTCCTTTGCCGCGATCGAGAAGAAGATCAACGAGCTCGGCGCCCGCGCCCGAGACGGCAAGCTGTCGATGGCCGACATGTCCGGGGGCACCTTCACCATCTCGAACGGCGGCGTCTACGGCAGCCTGATGTCCTCGCCGATCCTGAATCCGCCGCAGTCGGGCATCCTCGGCATGCACAAGATCCAGGAGCGCCCGGTGGCGATCAAGGGCCAGGTCGTGATCCGCCCGATGATGTATCTGGCGCTCAGCTACGACCACCGGATCGTCGACGGCAAGGGTGCGGTCACCTTCCTTGTCCGCGTCAAGGAAGCGCTCGAGGATCCCCGCCGGCTGCTGATGGACCTGTAAGGTCCGTCAGCGCCCACGCGCCGGGGCTGTTAACGAAGGTTTCCTAATGGTTATCCGTCCGGAATCCGCCTTCGAGATCAATTGCATCGCCAAGTGCGCACATGTGCGCACGCCCTCGTGCGCGCGACACCCGGAGGCCCGCCCGTGACCCCCGAACTCACAGTCCTCGCCCTCGCGGTCATCCTTCAGGTCGTCCAGATCGCTCTGGCCGGCCGGTCGATGACCCGCGACGTCGGTCTCGACTGGAACGCAGGGCCTCGCGATGAGCCGCAGGAGTTCTCGGTCATGACGGGCCGCCTGCGCCGCTCGGTCGCCAATAGCTTCGAGGCGCTCGCCCTCTTCACCATCGCCGTGCTGGTCGTCACCCTCTCGGGCGCGGCCGGCTCCTTCACCGCCGCCTGCGCCTGGATCTGGCTCGCGGCGCGCATCCTCTACGTCCCGGCCTATGCCTTCGGCTGGTCGCCCTGGCGCTCGGTGATCTTCTTCGTGGCCACCGCCGCCATGCTGGCGATGCTGCTGACCGCGCTCATCTGACCGGGACCATCCTCCCAAGGAGTACCAATATGGCGGACTACGACCTGATCGTGATCGGCGCCGGCCCCGGCGGTTATGTCTGCGCGATCCGCGCGGCCCAGCTCGGCCTCAAGGTCGCCTGCGTCGAGGGCCGCGAGACCCTCGGCGGCACCTGCCTAAACGTGGGCTGCATTCCGTCCAAGGCGATGCTCCATGCCTCCGAGCTCTATCACACCGCCCACACCCATTTCGCCGAGATGGGCCTGATCGGCGCCGGCCCGGGCATCGATCTTCCGCAGATGCTGAAATACAAGCAGTCGACGGTGGACACCAACACCAAGGGCATCGAGTTCCTGTTCAAGAAGAACAAGGTCACCTGGCTCAAGGGCTGGGCCTCGATCCCGGCAGCGGGCGTCGTCAAGGTCGGCGACGAGACCCACAGCGCCAAGCACATCGTCATCGCCTCCGGCTCCGAGCCCGCCAGCCTGCCCGGCGTGACGGTGGACGAGAAAATCATCGTCACCTCCACCGGCGCGCTGGAGCTGGCCGAGGTGCCGAAGCGACTGGTGGTGATCGGCGCGGGCGTGATCGGCCTGGAGGTGGGCTCTGTCTATGCCCGGCTCGGCTCGGAAGTCACCGTGGTCGAATTCCTCGACCAGATCACCCCCGGCATGGACGGCGAGGTCTGCAAGACGCTGCAGCGCCTGCTGGCCAGACAGGGGCTGAAATTCGTGCTCGGCGCCGCCGTTCAGGGGGCGGAGCCCGGCGAGGACGGCGTGCGCGTCACCTACCGTCTGCGCAAGGATGACAGCGAGCAGGTTGTCGAAGCCGACGTGGTACTCGTCGCAACGGGCCGCAAGCCCTACACCGAAGGCCTCGGCCTCGACGCGCTCGGTGTGGCGCTGACCAAGCGCGGCCAGATCGAGACCGACGGCCGCTGGCAGACCTCTGTCCCCGGCATCTACGCCATCGGCGACGCCATTGTCGGCCCGATGCTCGCCCACAAGGCCGAGGACGAGGGCATGGCCGTGGCCGAGACCATCGCCGGCCAGCATGGCCACGTGAACTACGGCATCATCCCGGGCGTCATCTACACCAGCCCCGAGGTCGCCGCCGTCGGCGCCACCGAAGAGGCGCTGAAGGAGGAGGGACGCGCCTACAAGGTCGGCAAGTTCCCCTTCATGGGCAATGCGCGGGCCAAGTCGCATTTCGCCGGCGACGGCTTCGTCAAGCTCCTCGCCGACGCCGAGACCGACCGGCTGCTTGGCGCCCATATCATCGGCCCGGCGGCGGGCGAGCTGATCCACGAGATCTGCGTGGCCATGGAGTTCGGCGCAGCCGCCGAGGACGTGGCGCGGACCTGCCATGCGCATCCGACCTTCTCGGAAGCCGTGCGCGAAGCCGCGCTCGCCTGCGGCGACGGCGCGATCCACGCCTGATGGCGGTGCGGGGACTCAGCGCGGCGCTTGCCGCCGCCGGCCTCGCGGCCGCGGCGCCGGCGGTGGCGGCGGATGACTGCGTCGTGCTCCTCCACGGGCTCGGGCGCAGCGAGTCCTCGCTCTTCCTGCTCGAGGAGGCGCTGAAGGCCGAGGGGTATCTCGTCGTCAACCGCACCTATCCGACGACCGAGATTTCGATCGACGGGCTGCTCGCCTATGTCACGGCGGCCGTCGGCGAATGCGGAGAGGCGCGGGTCAACTTCGTCACCCATTCGCTGGGCGGCATCGTTGCGCGCGGCTGGCTGAAGCAGAACGACCCGGCCGATTTCGGCCGGGTGGTGATGCTGGCTCCCCCCAACCACGGCTCCGAGGTCGTGGACGAACTCGGCGGGCTGACGGTCTTCGGGATGATGACCGGTCCGGCAGGGGTCGAGTTGCGCACCGGGCCGGACGGCATTCCCGAACAGCTCGGCCCGGTGACCTTCGACCTCGGCGTGATCGCCGGCGATCAGTCGATCAACCCACTGTTCTCGGCGCTGATCCCCGGCCCCGACGACGGCGCGGTCTCGGTCGAGAGTACGCGCATAGACGGCATGGCGGATCATATCGTCGTGCATGCGACCCATACGATGATGATGAACAACCCCGTGGTCATCGCCCAGGTGGTCAGCTTTCTGCAGACCGGCGCCTTCGACCACGAGCTCACCTCCGTTACCGAGGCGACCCGCCGGCTGCTGCGGCGCTGAAGCGCTCGCACTTCTTCTTTCCCGCCTAGAAACCTGGAGAGCAGTGCCTGGGGCGCAGGGCCGCCAGCGCCCCGCCGGCGTGCGCGAACATGCGCGTGCCCACTCAAGAAGCAATGCGCGCCCCGCGGGCACGAGTTGGCGCCCAATAGGCGCCCTCGGACAACGCAAGCGGGCAAGCCGGGCCTTCACAAGGGATCCGCACACCCCGCCCCGTCAGCTGACCAGCATCCGCAGCCCCTGGGCCACGTCCATCCGGATCGCCAGCCGCAGTCCTGGCTCGTCGCCGGCCCTCAGCGCCGCGATGATCTTGCGGTGGTTGTCGCTGGCCTGGCGCCGCTGCAGCCTCTCGTAGAGCAGCCGCATGGTGGGGCCGGCCTGCAGCCAGACCGTCTCCACCAGCCCCAGCATCGCCGGCGCTTGTGCCCGCAGATAGAGGGTGCGGTGAAACTCGAGGTTCGAGCGGACATAGCCGGCCGCATCCCCCTTCACGATCATCTGGTCGATGACGGCGTTGATCGCCGACATCCGGTCGATCAGTACCGGATGCGCGCGGGGCAGGGCGCGGGTCGCCAGTTCCGGCTCGATCAGCGCGCGCAGCGCCGCCAGTTCCTCGATGCGCTCGTTCGTCAGCTCCGGCGTCGAGACGCGGCCCGACGCGGAGAGCTTGAGCGCCCCTTCCGCCACCAGCCGGCGCACCGCCTCGCGCACCGGGGTCATGCTGACGCCATATTCGGCGGCCAGCCCGCGCAGCGTCATCGCCTCGCCGGGGACCGCCAACCCATGCATGATCCGCGCCCGGAGCACGCGGTAGATCCGCTCATGGACAGGCAGCTTGGACTCGGGCAGGCGCTCGCGCTCGATCATGCGACGGTTGTGCGAGCGGTGCGGGTCTCGGTCAAGCCTCCGCGGCGGCGGGCGAGAAGTCCCAGGCGTGCAGCTCCGGTCCATGCCGGCGCAGCCAGTCGCGGTGACGGGGATAGTCCGGGCAGAGATCGCGCACCACGGCCCAGAACCGCGGCGAATGGTTCATCTCCGCCAGATGTGCTACCTCGTGGGCAACCACATAGTCGAGCACCGCTGCCGGCGCGAGGATCAGCCGCCAAGAGAACATCAGCTCCCCCCGCTCGGTGCAGGAGCCCCAGCGCGCCCGCGGGTCGCGCAGGCTGATGCGCGTCGCCACTCGGCCGATGCGCGCCGCATGGAAGGCCACTCCGTCAGCGCAGGCCGCCCGTGCCGCCTCGCCGAGGAATGCGCGTACGCGAACCGGCACCTGCTGCGGCGTTCCGGGGACCTCGAGCACGCCGTCTGCATGCGCGAGGCGGCCGCGTCCGATCGCGCGTACCTGCAACTCGCTATCGCCGAAGGGCAGCACCGACCCGTCCGTCACCGCAACCCGGCGCGCGAGCCCGGCAAGCTGCCGCCGCAGCCAGTCCTCATGATCGCTCAGGAAGGCCTGCGCCTGCGAGGCCGGAACGCCCGGCGGCAGCGTCAGCGTCGGCACCCGACCGGTCCGGCCGACACGCAGCACCATGCGCCGCGACCGCTCGTTGCGTCGCAGGTGAACCTCGATCGGCGGCTCACCGATGCGCAGGGCCTCCGCCATCGCCGCCCTCACCCGGCGACGGGTTGGCGATTGGCGGCAAGGAAGTCGCGTACCTTGGGCTGGATCATCCCGCGCCAGCGCGATCCGTTGAACACGCCATAATGGCCGACACCCGCGGCGACGAAGTGCGCGCGCCGCTCCGCGGGCAGGTTGGGGCAGAGGTCCAGCGCCGCCTCGGTCTGGCCGAGGCCGGTGATGTCGTCCTTCTCGCCTTCAACGCTCATCAGCGCCACATCCGTGATCGCCGCGGGATCGACGTGGCGGTCGCGGCAGTAATAGGCGCCCGTGGCCAGCAGCCGACGCTGGAACACCCGGTCGATGGTCTGCAGGTAGAATTCCGCGGTCAGGTCCATGACCGCCAGGTACTCGTCGTAGAACCGGCGGTGCTGCTCGGTGCCGTCGCCGTCGCCCCGCACCAGGTTCTGGAACTGGTTGAGATGGGCATCGACATGGCGGTCGAGGTTCATCGCGAGGAAGCTCGAGAGCTGGAGGAATCCAGGATAGACCCGTCGCATGGCGCCCCGGCAGGGCCAGGGGACGCGCACGACCACGTTGTTCTCGAACCAGCTCAGCGGCTTTGACTGCGCCAGCTCGTTCGGCTGCTTGGGGTTGCGGGCCGTGTCGATCGGCGAGCCCATCAACACCATCGAAGCCGGCCGGTGAGGATTGGCGTCCTGGGACATCAGGCTGGCGGCGACCATCGCCGGGATACCCGGCTGGCAGACAGCCATCACCGCAGCGCGCTCGCCCCCCTGTCCGAGGAACTCCAGCATCGCGATCAGGTGTTCCGCATAGTCGTCGAGATCGAAGCCGCCTTCCGACACGGGCACCTCGCGGGCGTCGTTCCAGTCGGTGATATAGACGTCGTGCTCGGGCAGCATCGCCTCGACCGTGCCGCGCAGCAGCGTGGCGTAGTGCCCCGACATCGGCGCGACGATCAGAACCTTCTGGTCACCCCGCGCCTCGGCAGCCTGGGTGTCACGGCGGAAATGCAGCAGGTTGCCGAAGGCGGTGGACCAGACGATCTCTTCGACAACCGGGGTCTCGCTGCCGTCCACCAGGGTGGTCTCGATCCCGAACTCGGGCTTGCCATAGCGCCGGGTCGCGTTGATGAACATGTCGAGCGCTGCGGAAAAGGCCCGCGATCCGTAGGTCTCTGACATCGGATTCAACGGGTTGCGCATGACGTCCCGGCTCATCCGCGCCGCGGCGCGCATCGGGGACAGGGCTGCATGGGTGATCTCGTAGGCGTGATACAGCATCAAGACACCCTGCAAGCAGCTGACATTCCACCAACCTAAACGGATCTAACGCCTCATCAAGCGACAAGCCTGCGAATTTGAGAGACATGTGGCAATTATCCACGGGTTGCTTAATGCCAAAGGCTTTGACAAACCCCCCAACGGCATGGCAAGCGCACGCGCGATTCCCATGATCCGAGACGAGGAAGCCGGATGCCCAAGGACGAATGGGGCGTAAAGCGTGTTTGCCCGAACTGCTCGAGCCGCTTCTACGACCTGCGCACGGACCCGATGACCTGCCCGGTCTGCGGGACGACCTTTGCCCTAGAGAGCCTGACCGCGGCCAAGCCCAAGGCCCTGCGGCCGGAGAAGGTCAAGCCCGAGCCGGAAGATGTCGATGATCTGCCCGATCTCGAGGCCGAGGAGACGATCGAGGGCGATGACGACGAGATCCTCGAGGACGATGACGACAACGTCGATCTCGACGACATCGCCGATGTCGCTGGCGAGGACGAAGAAGGCTGACGGGGCGCCCGCGGCCTGTCGCGGGCGCATCGAATAGGGCTTGATCTGGTGGGGGCGCCCCCCTAAAGACGAGCCCGCGGTCCGGCTACCCTGCGGACCGCCTGGGGGCCATAGCTCAGCTGGGAGAGCGCTTGCATGGCATGCAAGAGGTCAGGGGTT
>CAYLHK010000117.1:6332-10173 GCA_964383295.1 uncultured Rhodovulum sp. | reverse complement strand
AGGCAGGCGCGCGCGGATTTGTCGACGGACAAATCCGCGAAGTGATCAAACGAAGTTCTCACGACCCTTACCCCAGATCTGGACGAACCTCGCGCGCGGGCACGGCCGCACACCAGATCCTGTGCCGGATCAGCGCCCGCGCCGCCAAAGTGTTGACAAAGGTTGCCACCGGGTTAACGGAGGCAGCCTTTTTCATGGTATTTCAATAACATAACCCATCTGTTCGCGCTCGAACAGATGCGCCTCAGCCCCGGTTCGCCGCGTTCATGCTGGCCACGAACGACGCCAGCAGGTTCAGGCTCGCCTGCTCGTCCAGCCCCCCGGTCTCGAAGCCCAGCACCGACAACACCGCCATCCGGTCGCTGACCTCGGTGAAGGCGCGCCAGAACCGCGGGCTGACGCCCCCGATCACCTGCGGCCCACGGTCCTCCACCAGCACATAGAGCACCCCGGCCTCCGGCCGGAGCGCCAGGATGCGCACCGCGTCCGACCGCCCGCTGCGCCCGAGCAGCGCCCGGCCCTCGCGGGTCTGGACATACTCGGCCAGTTCGGCGAGCGATCCGGCCGGATCGTCGCCCTCGCCGGCCAGCCCGCCGGCCGAGATGCTGGCGGTCAGCGCCGCACCCTGCGGCGAGCGCGCCAGCGCGCCGCCCCCGCCGCCAAGCTGGCCGCAGTCGCCAAGGAGCGCGAAGGCCCCCGCCTCGGAGGTGTTCAGCGTCTCGCGATCGATACAGAACCCCGTCGGCCCCGCCACGACTAACGGCCCGCCGGCCACCTGCACGGTGGCACGGCTGGGTGCGGTGCCGCCCATGCTGGCCGGATCACAAGCCGCCAGCGCCATCGCCGCGAAGGCGAGGGCTATCGGCATCCTCACCCTCGCGGCCCTCATCTCAGAGATCCGCGTAGACGTGGCGCTCGGCATCGCCGCCGCCGGGATGGGTGACCGCACCCAGCCGCGTCGGCCCGACGAGCTGCGCGTACTTCCACAGCGCCCCCGACGAATAGATCGTCTCGCGCGGACCCGCCCACTCGGCGCGCCGCGCCTCGAGCTCCTCCTCGGTCAGATCGACCGAGATCGTCCCCTTGATCGCGTCGAGCGTGATCATGTCGCCATCCTTCAGCAAGCCGATCGGCCCGCCCAGCGCCGCCTCGGGGCCGACATGCCCGACGCAGAAGCCGCGGGTGGCGCCCGAGAAGCGCCCGTCGGTGATCAGCGCCACCTTCTTGCCCATGCCCTGACCCGAAAGCGCCGCGGTGGTCGACAGCATCTCGCGCATTCCCGGCCCGCCGCGCGGTCCCTCGTTGCGGATCACGATGACGTCGCCTTCCTGATAGGTGCGCTTCTGCACCGCGTCGAAGGCCTCCTCCTCGCATTCGAAGACCCGGGCCGGGCCCGTGAACACCTGATCGGCCTCGGACATGCCGGCGACCTTAACGATCGCACCCTCGGGGGCGAGATTGCCCATCAGGCCGACGACGCCGCCGGTCTTGGTGATCGGCTTGTCGATCGGATAGATGACCCGCCCGTCCGCCTCGCCCTGGATGTCTTCCAGATCCTCGCCCAACGTCCGCCCGCTGGCGGTCAGGCAGTCGAGGTGCAGCAGCCCCGCGCGCGCCAGCTCCTTCATCACCACCGGAACGCCGCCGGCCTCGTAGAGATCCTTGGCGACGTACTTTCCGCCCGGCTTCAGGTCGACGAAATAGGGCGTGTCGTGGAAGATGTCGCAGACGTCCTGCAGCGTGAAGTCGATCCCCGCCTCATGGGCGATCGCCGGCAGATGCAGCCCGCCATTGGTCGAGCCGCCGGTGCAGGCGACCACGCGCGCCGCGTTCTCGAGGCTCTTGCGGGTGACCACATCGCGGGCGCGGATGTTCTTCTCGAGGAGGTTCATCACCGCCAGGCCGCTCGCGGTCGAATACTGGTCGCGGCTCTCGTAGGGGGCCGGCGCGCCGGACGAGTTCATCAGCGCAAGTCCGATCGCCTCGGAGACACAGGCCATGGTGTTCGCGGTGAACTGCCCGCCGCAGGCGCCCGCGCTCGGGCAGGCCACGCGCTCGAGGATGTCGAGCGCGGCATTGCCGAGCGTACCGGCCTGGTGGCGTCCAACCGCCTCGAACATGTCCTGCACGGTCAGGTCGCGATTGGCGAAATCCTCCGGCACCGCCGCGCCGGCCGGAACCCGGCCCGGCAGGATCGAGCCGCCATAGATGAAGACGCTGGGCACGTTCAGCCGCACCATCGCCATCATCATGCCGGGCAGCGACTTGTCGCAGCCGGCAAGCCCCACCAGCGCGTCATAGCAATGCCCGCGCATGGTCAGCTCGACCGTGTCGGCGATGGCCTCACGCGAGGCCAGCGACGAGCGCATGCCCTCATGGCCCATGGCAATGCCGTCGGTGACGGTGATGGTTGTGAACTCGCGCGGCGTCCCGAGCCCCTGCTTGACGCCGAGCTTTACCGCCTGCGCCTGCCGGTTCAGCGAGATGTTGCAGGGCGCGGCCTCGTTCCAGCAAGTGGCGACGCCGACGAAGGGCTGGTGGATCTCGGCTTCCGAGATGCCCATGGCATAGAGATAGCTCCGGTGCGGCGCGCGCTCGGGACCCTCGGTCACATGGCGGCTGGGCAGCTTGCGCTTGTCGAACTTCGGCGCGTCCATCGGGCGTCCTCGCTAGGGATTATGGCTAAGGTTTTCGACCGGAATAGGGGAGCGGTTTCGGAATCGCAAGCGAAGGGACCTGACACGCAAGTGCCGCGTGCGAGGATCTCGCACGCGGCACTTGCGTGGTCCGCCGGTATCGAGCTCAGATTACCTTGCGCGCAGGGCGAGCTCGATCGCCGCCGGCGCCGCATTCCCAGTCTCCGGCACGATACCCATGTCCTGCGCGATCGCGACGGGCGTGGTCGCGGCGGGGGCGCTGCCGGTCACCGGCGCGAGGGCGGCAAAAGCGGGGGCGGAGAAGGTGGCGACGAGAGCGGCGGCGGCGAGCGCGAGGCTGATCTGCTTGGTCATGACTGTCTCCTCTGCTTTGATGTGCGGCTTGCTTCGATGAACCCACCATCGCCCCGGCACCCGATTCGCAACTGTGACCGTCGTCACAGCAAGGCGCGCTTTTCTGCACCGCGCCCGCGATTGCATTCGCGGGTCCCCGGCTCTATCTAGCCGGGAACCCGCCCCGACCCGCAGGAGCCGGCGCCGCATGAACTGGATTTCCAACTACGTCCGCCCGAAGATCAACTCGCTCTTCTCGCGGCGAGAGGTCCCCGAGAACCTCTGGGTCAAGTGCGACCAGTGCGGCACCATGCTGTTCCACCGCGAGCTGTCGGACGCGCTCAACGTCTGCACCAACTGCGGCCATCACATGGCCATCAGCCCGCGCGATCGCTTCACCGCGCTCTTTGACGGCGGCATATTCGTCGAGGTGCCGGTGGCCAAGCCGCTGGCCGACCCGCTCGGCTTCCGCGACCAGAAGAAATACCCCGACCGCCTGCGCGAGGCGCGCAAGAAGACCAACGAGGAAGAGGCGATGCTCGTGGTCGAGGGCGAGCTCGGCAAGCTCAAGATCGTCGCCGCCGGCCAGGACTTCGGCTTCATGGGCGGGTCAATGGGGATGCATGTCGGCAATGCGATCATCGCCGCCGCCGAGCGCGCGGTGAAGCGCAAATGCCCGCTGGTCCTCTTCTCCGCCGCCGGCGGCGCGCGGATGCAGGAGGGCATCCTGTCGCTGATGCAGATGCCGCGCACCACCGTCGCGGTCGAGATGCTGAAGGAGGCCCGCCTTCCTTATGTCGTCGTGCTCTGCAACCCGACGACCGGCGGCGTCACCGCCTCCTATGCCATGC
>CAYLHK010000117.1:0-6322 GCA_964383295.1 uncultured Rhodovulum sp. | reverse complement strand
CGCGAGAAGCTGCCCGAAGGCTTCCAGCGCGCGGAATACCTGCTGGACCACGGGATGCTCGACCGGGTCGTGGCGCGCAAGGACATGCGCGACGAGCTCGCCACGCTCCTGCGAATGCTGACCCGCGAGGCGCCCTATACCCATGGCGACCTGCCGGCCCCGGACCCGGCCGAGCGGCCGGCAGTGGAGGAGGAGGCGGCCCCCGCCGCCCCCTGATGCCGCCGCGATGACCGAGGCGAGCGATACTGTTCTCGAGCGCCTGACCGCCCTGCACCCAAAGGTCATCGACCTGACGCTCGGCCGCATCGAGCGGCTGTTGGCCGATCTCGGCCATCCCGAGCGCCGCCTGCCGCCGGTGATCCATGTCGCCGGCACCAACGGCAAGGGCTCGACCGTGGCCATGCTGCGCGCCGGCCTCGAGAGCACCGGCGCCCGCGTGCATGTCTACACCTCGCCGCATCTGGCGCGTTTCCACGAGCGCATCCGCCTCGCTGGCGCGCTGATCAACGAGGATCGGCTGGCAGAGCTGCTCGCGCGCTGCGAGGCGGTGAACGCCGGTCAGCCGATCACCTTTTTCGAGATCACCACGGCCGCGGCCTTCCTCGCCATGGCCGAGACCCCCGCCGACTGGGTCCTGCTCGAGGTCGGCCTCGGCGGGCGGCTGGACGCAACCAACGTGATCGCGCAGCCCGCACTCACCGTCATTACCCCCGTCTCGCTCGACCATCAGCAGTATCTCGGCGAGACCCTGGCCGAGATCGCCGGCGAGAAGGCCGGTATCCTCAAGCCCGGCGTGCCCTGCATCGTCGGCCAGCAGACCGACGAGGGCCTGGCCGCGATCGAGACGCGGGCCGCGGCCGTCGGCGCGCCGCTCGGCATCGCCGCCCGCGACTGGACGGTCTGGGAGGAGCATGGCCGGCTCGCCTTCCAGGACGAGGACGGACTGCTCGATCTTCCCGCGCCGGCGCTGATCGGGCGGCACCAGGTCGAGAATGCCGGGATGGTGGTTGCGAGCCTGCGCGCGCTCGGCTTCGACGAGGCCGCCTGCGCCGCCGCCCTGACCCGGGCGGAATGGCCCGCGCGCCTGCAGCGCCTGCGCCGCGGCCCGCTGGTCGAGGCGGCCGGCGCCACTGAGCTCTGGCTCGACGGCGGCCACAATCCGGCCGCCGGCGCAGCGCTGGCCGAGGCGCTGACCCGGCTGACCCCGCGCCGCCTGCATCTGATCACCGGCATGCTGCGCACCAAGGACGCCACCGGCTTCCTGCGCCCGCTGGCGGTCGAAGCAACCCGCCTGCACGCCGTCGGCATTCCCGGCGAGGCGGCAACGCTGACCGCCGCAGAAACGGCGGCCGCCGCCCGCGCCGCCGGGCTCGATGCGGTCGAGGCCGACAGCGTGGCGACGGCGCTGGCCGCGATCCTGGCGGCCGACCCCGGCGGCCGGGTGCTGATCTGCGGCTCGCTCTATCTCGCCGGACAGGTTCTGCGCCAGAACGGCTGAGACCGGGAAGAAAGGGAGCGGCCACCCGGCTGGAGAGTGAATCCCCGGATGGCCGCCCGACTCGGCACACGCGACACTCGTCAAACGACCGGCGAGGGGAACCGGTCCCGAACCATTCCTGATCGCCTACCTCATGGCGACAACGGTCAGCGCCACCGCGGGCCCGGCCGCCACGAAGGGTGCGAACCCTCCACGCACACCGTCACCGCCGGTCCCGGCGACCCGCTCCACCCCGAGGCGGGTCACCGGGCGGTCGCCGTCGATCGCGCCGTTCGCGACCAGTCCGGCGGCGATGAAGCCCGCGACGCTCAGCGACAATGTCAGGTTGTGCATCACGGTCCTGGCTCCAGCTTCGATCCCGACGGCGGCTGCCGTGGCACCACCATGGCCCGGCGCGCGAACCGCCCCCTGTGACGCAGGTCACAGGGGGGGGCGGTTTTTTCGCGGCGCGCCGAATTCGCTCGTGGCGCGCGATGCGGTCGGCTAGGAAAACGCCGTGGTACGCCGGCAGCAGAGGCCCGCCATGCCCGACATCACGCCCGAATCGGCAACCGAGGCTGCGCTGCGCGGCTCCTTCCTCTTTCCGCTGCTCGATGCGGGCGAACGCGCGCGCTTCATCGCCGCCGCCCGACCGCGGTCCTGGAAGGCGGGCGCCACGATCTTCGTTGTCGACGATCCCGGCAGCACGATGATGCTGGTGCGCTCGGGCAGCGTGCGCATCTCCTACCCCACGGCGGACGGACGATCCTTCCTGCTGGCGGAACTGGGGCCAGGCGATGTCCTCGGCGAGATCGCGCTGCTGGACGGCGGCGCGCGCTCGGCCGATGCGACGGCGGCCACCGACTGCACGCTGCTGGTCTTCGAGCGCCGCGACTTCCTGCCTCTGATGGAGGGCAACTGGCGGCTGGCCGTGGCGGTGCTGCGCGTGGTCTGCGCCCGGCTGCGTCAGGCCGATGCCCATATCGCCGACCTTGCCTTCTCCGACCTCCCGGTGCGGCTGGCCAAGGCCCTGCTCTCCCGCGCCGCAGCAGCACGCGATGGCACCCTGCAGGTCACCGACAGCCAGAGCACGCTGGCCGCCATGGTCGGCGGCAGCCGCGAGGCGGTGAACCGCTGCCTGCGCAAATGGCAGGCGGCCGGCCTCGTCAGCGTCGCCGACGGACGCATCACCATCGAGGACCCTGAGGGCCTCTCCGAAGCCGCGGGCATCTGAGCCCGCCCCCTTCTCCGGCCAGAAACCTGGAGAGCAGTGCCCGGGGTGCGGGGGCGGCGAGCGCCCCGCCGGCGCGCGCGAACACGCGCGCGCCCAGCAAAAAGCATTGCGCGCAACTGCGCGCACATTATGGCGCCCAAGCGGGCGCCAAACACCGGCGCCAGGTAATTTTTACGTCATATATCAGTTGATTGACTCGGGCGCGCCGTATCACCGGTCTCGCCGAACCAAAACGGCCGCACCCCTCGCAGGGTACGGCCGATCTCTGCATGCCGGCTCGGCGGTTCAGACGGTCTCGTCGATCCAGCCCTTCAGGCTCGCCTTGGGGGCGGCGCCGGTGCGGTTGGAGACCAGTTCGCCCCCCTTGAACATGAAGAGCGCCGGGATGCCGCGCACGCCGAACTGCGCCGGCAGGCCGGGGTTCTCGTCCACGTTCACCTTGGCGACCTTCAGCTTGCCCTCGTATTCGGCCGAGAGCTCCTCGAGCGCCGGGCCGATCTGGCGGCAGGGGCCGCACCATTCCGCCCAGAAATCCACCAGGACCGGAACATCGGCGCCGAGCACCTCGGTCTCGAAGTTCTGATCGGTCACCTTCACGGTTGCCATTTCGGCTCTCCTTGCGTTTCGCAGTCGCGGTAAAGGTATGAACCACGCCCCGCCGGGTCAAGGCCGCCAGCCGGCCAGCGCGGCATCCACCAGCGCGTCGGGCAGCCGCATCAGCTCCGCCGTGCCGGTCCAGACGATCGCCGTGCCGACGCGCCGGTCCGGCCAGATGCCGGCCAGCGCCGCGCGATAGGCACCCATCTGCCGCAGAATGCCGTCGGGGACGTCTTCGGGCCGGTCGGGAATGGCGCGGTTGCTCTTGAAGTCCACCGCCAGCACCTCGCCCGGTCCGACCACCAGCCGGTCGATCCGCCCCAGGATGCGCCCGCCGCCGGGCAGCGGGGCTGCGACGTCTACCTCCGCCAGCGTGCCCTCCGCGAACACGGCCGCCAGCCCCGGCGCATCCAGCACGCCGGCGGCCTCGTCCAGCAGGGCGTCCAGACCGGCTCGCCCCGGCAGCAGCGCCGCCGCCGCGCCGGCCCGCGCTCCGGGCGCCAACCCCTGCAGCCGCTCGAGCAGCAGATGGATCGCCTCGCCCCGCGCGCGCGCCTCGGCGTCCGGCTCGGTCCCGGCCAGCACATGCGCGCCCCCCAGCGCCGAAGGCGCCACGCTCGCCGCCCGCACCGCGACCCGCGCCGCCCCGGGCGCCCAGCTCCCCGCCTGCGGCGGGGCCGCTCCCGCCGCAGCCCGCGCCTCGCTCCAGCCTGCCTCCAGCGTCAGCGCGTCGTCCACACCCGCCGCGGCGCCCATCTCCTCCATCGCCGCGTGCACCAGCCCGTGCCAGCTGTCGTCCCCCGGCTTCGGCGCCGCACCGGCGCCGGCCACGATCAGCCACGTCTCGGCACGCGTCAGCGCCACATAGAGCAGCCGCATGTTCTCGGCACGCGCCCGGTCCCGCCGTGCCACCTCGGCGGCAGCCACCGCCGGCGGGGCCGCCTCCGCCCCCATGCGCCAGAGCGCCGGCCCGTCGCCGGTGCGCAGCACGCTCGGGGCATTCGCCCCGTCCCGGCGCGGCGCGGTGTCGGGCAGGATCACGATCGGCGCCTCCAGCCCCTTGGAGCCATGCACGGTCATCACCCGCACCTGGTCGGCGTCCCGGTCGGCGCGGCGCTTGATCGCCAGCTCCCCCTCGTCCATCCAGGCGAGAAACCCCGCCAGGCTCGGCGGTGCCGCGCGCTCATGAGCCAGCGCCTGGTCGAGCAGCGCGTCGATCCCGTCCTCGGCCTCGGGCCCCAGCCGCGCCACCAGCGCCGCCCGTCCGCCGTGACGGATCAGCACCCGTTGCAGCATCTCGTGCGGGCGCAGGAAATCCGCCTGCGCCAGCAGGTCCTCGACCATCACCCGCAACTCAGGGTGACGATCAGCAGGCGCCGCCCTGAGCGCCCCGAGCAGCGTCCCCTTGCGGCCATGCGCAAGCGCGAACAGCGCGTCCTCGTCGAGCCCTCCCAGCGGGCTGCGCAGCAATGCGGCCAGCGACAGATCGTCGCCGGGCGTCGCCGCCACCCGCAGCGCGGCCAGCAGATCGCGCACGGCGAGCTCCGCCCCGATGCGCAGCACGTCCGCCCCCGCCACCGGCACCCCCGCCCGCTTCAGCGCCCGGATCACCGCATGGAAGACCCCCGCCCGCCGCTGCACCAGGATCATCACGTCGCCGGCCCGGATCGGCCGCGGCGGCGTGCTCCCAGGCAGGGCGCGGCCCTCGGCGAGCCAGCCGCCGACGGTCGCCGCGATCCGCCCTGCCAGCGCCTCCACCGGATCACCGGGCGTCGGCGCGTCGACGGGCTCGTACCAGGGGTTTTCCTCCTCCTTCTCCGGCTTCTCCAGAAACGGCCAGAGCTCGACCCGGCCCGGCCGCGCGGGATCGAAGGGCGCGTGGCGGACGGCATCGTCGAGCCCCATGGCCGCAGCATCGCGGAACACGCCGTCGACCAGCGCGAGGATCGGGGCGGCCGAGCGGAACGAATGGATCAGCGCGCAGCGCTGCAACTCGCGCCCCAGCCCCTCCAGCCGCGCCGCGAAATGCCCCCGCATCGCCCCGAAGGCGGCCGGATCCGCGCCCTGGAAACTATAGATCGACTGCTTTTCGTCGCCGACGACGAAGACCGTGCGCTCGACGTCGCGCCCGCCGGCGCCGGCGAAGAACTCCTCCGACAGCGCCCGCACGATCTCCCATTGCGCCGGACTCGTGTCCTGCGCCTCGTCGACCAGGATGTGATCGAGCCCGCCGTCGAGCTTCCACAACACCCAGGCGGCCGTGGCCGGCTCGGACAGCAGCCCGCGCGCGCGCTCGATCATGTCGTCGAAATCGAGCAGCCCCGCACCCGCCTTGCGCGCGTCGAGCGCCGCCAGCCAAGCCCGCGCGAAGCGGTAGAGAACCGCCGTCCGCGCGAACGCCGCGATCCCGAGCCGCCGCGACCGCGCCGCCTCGACCCGCCGCGCGAGATCGTCGAGCCGGGCGATCAGCGCGGGATGGGCGGTGCGCACGGCCTTGGCAGGGAAGGCGGCCTTGGCGGTGAAGGGCTCATTCGCCCCCTTGCCGGTCAGCAGCACCGATTCCAGCGCCGCCAGCCGGGCGTCGGGATCGGTCGCCGACAGGGCCGCTTCCAGCTTCCTGCCGTCACGCTGGTCGTTCTTGCCGCTGGCCTCGAGGAGCGGCAGGAGGCCGCGGATTAGCTCCACATCCTCGACCTCGGCCGCCAGCGCCGCCACCGTGGCGCCGGGCGAGATCCCCAGCACCGCCGCCAGCGCATCCTTGTCGAGTGGCCCCGCGAAGGCGGCGCGATGCCGGCCGATCTCCTGCAAGAGCTCGTCAGCATCGTCACCCGACAACTGTCCGGCTAGGGCGGCGACCACCCCCGGCTCCGCCTCCGCCAGCGCATCGAGCACCCCGCGGCGCAGCGCATGGGCGGCGCGGTCCTCCAGCACCGCGAACCCCGGCGCGACACCCGCCTCGAGCGGAAAGCGCCGCAGCAGCGCCTCGCAGAAGGCGTGGATCGTCTGGATCTTCA
>CAYLHK010000116.1:0-10284 GCA_964383295.1 uncultured Rhodovulum sp. | reverse complement strand
ACCACCGCCATCTGCAGCATCACCTTGAAGGTGTCGCGGATGTTGTCGGCGGAGAACTCGGCGAAGCTCTCGGCGCAGTCGCCCCCCTGCAGCAGGAAGGCGCGGCCCTCGGCCACCTCGGCCAGATCGCGCTTGAGCTTGCGCGCCTCGCCGGCAAAGACCAGCGGGGGATAGGACGCGAGCCGGCCCTCGACATCAGCCAGACGCGCGGCGTCCGGATAGTCGGGCATCTGTACCCGCGGCTTCGACCGCCAGTCGCTCTTGCTCCAGTTCGTGCTCATGGCGCACTCTCTCGCTCGGGGTTTGTCGCGGCGTCTATAGGCGAGGCCCCGTGCCTTGGCCATACCTCGCGCGCGTTTTGCCCCTTGACCGCGAAGCCGCCACATCCCTCAGATCGGCGCATGGCCACGGCACACCACATCCCCAGGTCAGAGACGCCGCCCGAGCCCGGCCCGCGTCCGCAGCACTTTGCTTTCGTCCTGCTCGAGAACTTCACCCTGATGGCCTTCGCCAGCGCGATCGAGCCGCTGCGGCTGGCCAACCGCATGGCGGGGCGCACGCTATACGCATGGAGCGTGCTGACGGCGAGCGGCGCGCCGGTCGCCGCCTCGAACGGCGTCGTCGTCCACGCCGACGGGCCGCTCGGCGAGACGGGCCGTGAGACGACGATCATCGTCGTGGGCGGGCTGCGGGTGAAGAGCGTCATAACCCGCCCGCTGCTGACCTGGCTTCGCCAGGCGGCCCGGCGCGGGGCTGCCATCGGCGGGCTCTGCACCGCGGCTGAAGTGATCGCCGCGGCCGGGCTCCTCGACGGGCGGCGCTGCACGATCCACTGGGAGAACCGCGCGAGCTTCGAGGAGGATCATCCCGACATCGAGCTCAGCCCGACGATCTATGTCGTCGACCAAAACCGTTACACCGCTGCCGGCGGCACCGCCTCGACCGATCTGATGCTCAACCTGATCGCGCGAAGCCACGGCAGCGATCTCGCCAATCTGATTGCCGATCAGATGATCCATACCGCGATCCGCTCGGACCGCGACGAGCAGCGCCTGTCGATCCCCACCCGCATTGGCGTGCGCCACCCCAAGCTGGCGACCGTCCTGCGCCGCATGGAGGAGGGGATCGAGGACCCGGTCTCGCCGGCCATCCTCGCCGAGGACGTCGGCATGTCGACCCGCCAGCTCGAACGGCTGTTCCGGCGCTATCTCAACCGCAGCCCGAAGCGGTACTACATGGAGCTGCGCCTGCAGAAGGCGCGCGGCCTGCTGCAGCAGACCGAGATGAGCGTGATCAACGTCGCGCTCGCCTGCGGCTTCGCTTCGCCGTCGCATTTCTCAAAATGCTACCGCGCCTTCTACAAGACCACGCCCTACCGCGAGCGCGGGCTGGCCGAGCCCGGCTGACGGCGTCGGCGTCATCCCGCGGATGTGAGGCGGTGTCGCTTGTGCCAGGTGGGAACATATGATGAACATCTGCCCATGGACCCGAAGCTCGCCGGCAAGCTGCGCATCCTGGCCGATGCCGCCAAATATGACGCCTCCTGCGCCTCGTCGGGCGCGCCGAAACGGGTGGGCGGGGCAAAGGGTCTCGGCTCGACCGGCGGCGTCGGCATCTGCCACGCCTACACGCCCGACGGGCGCTGCGTCTCGCTTCTGAAGATCCTGCTGACCAACTGGTGCCTCTACGACTGCGCCTATTGCGTCAACCGGCGCTCCTCCAACACACCCCGCGCGCGCTTCACCGTCGAGGAGGTCGTGACCCTCACGCTGGAGTTCTACAAGCGCAACTACATCGAGGGCCTGTTCCTGTCCTCCGGCATCGTGAAATCGCCCGATCACACGATGGAGGAACTGCTCCGGGTCGCCCGCACGCTGCGCCGCGACCACGGCTTTGCCGGCTACATCCACCTCAAGGCGATCCCCGAGGCGAGCCCCTGGCTGGTGGAGCAGGCCGGGCTCTGGGCTGATCGGCTGTCGATCAACCTCGAGCTCCCCACCGAGGCCGCACTGGCGCGGCTTGCGCCCGAGAAGCGCGCGCCCTCGATCACCGCCGCCATGGGCCAGATGCACGAGAGCATCACCCAGGCCAAGGCCGAGAAGCGCCGCTTCGCGCCGGCCGGCCAGAGCACGCAGGTCATCGTGGGCGCCGATGACACGACCGATGCCGGCGTGCTCTCCGCCAGCGCGCAGCTCTACGGACGATACGCGCTGCGCCGGGTCTACTACTCGGCCTTCAGTCCCATCCCCGAGCCGAGCGCCGCGCTTCCGCTCAAGCCGCCGCCCCTGCAACGCGAGAATCGCCTCTATCAGGCCGACTGGCTCATGCGCTTCTACGGCTTCAGCGTCGAGGAGATCGCCGCCGGGGGCGAGCGCGGCATGCTCGATCTCGACATCGACCCCAAGCTCGCCTGGGCGCTGAAGCATCGCGAGCGCTTTCCGGTCGACATCAACCGCGCCCCGCGCGAGCTCTTGTTGCGCGTCCCCGGCCTCGGCACCCGCGCGGTCGACCGTATCATCACCGCGCGCCGGCACACGCGCCTGCGCCTCGGCGATCTCGCGCGCCTTTCGGCCAGCGCGCGCCGCGCCTCCGCCTTCATCGTCACGGCCGACCACCGGGCGGCGGGCCTCGACCGGCTCGACCTGCGCAGCCGGCTGGTGCGGGCGCCCGAACAGCTGAGCCTCTTTGCATGAGGCAGGTCGCACTTGGCCCCGGCCCGGATCTGGAGGGCTTTCGCTGCGCGGTCCGGGAGCTCGTCGCCGGGGCGATCCCGCCCGGCGAGGTCACCTGGGCAACCGATGCGGCGCCGACGCTTTTCGGCGCGAGCGGCATCGAGGGCGGCCTGGCAGTCCCGCTGCCCCGCACGGCGCACGAGCTGATCCGGCTCGTCGTCTGCCACCGAGACCCCGAACGCTACGCGCTGCTCTACCGGCTGGTCTGGCGCTTGCTGCACGGCGAGGCGCAACTGCTCGAGATCGCCTCCGACCCGCTGGTCTTCCGGCTCCAGCGTATGGCCAAATCCATCCGCCGCGACCTGCACAAGATGCATGCCTTCGTCCGCTTCCGCCGCGTGGAACATGACGGCGAGGAGCATTTCGTCGCCTGGTTCGAGCCTGATCACTTCATCCTCGAGGCCAGCGTCGGCTTTTTCGTCGAGCGTTTCCGCGCGCTGCGCTGGTCGATCCTGACGCCGGTCGGCGCGATATACTGGGACCGCCGCGAGCTTCGCTTCGGCCCGCCCGCCCGCCGCAGCGACGCGCCCGCCGGCGACCCCTTCGAGGCAGGCTGGCGCACCTACTACGAGAGCGCCTTCAACCCGGCCCGCCTCAACCTGACCGCGACCCGCGGCCACATGGCGAAGAAGTACTGGAAGAACCTGCCCGAGACCGACGCCATCCCCGAGATGATCCGCACGGCGCCCGACCGGGTGCGCGAGATGATCGCCCGCGAGGCCGCGGTCCCCATGCGCCGCGATCCGGCTCGCGCCGTCGCCGCCATGGCCGATCAGGAGCCTCGCAGCCTCGCCGAGCTCAACCGCCTGATCGCCGGCGCCGCGCCCATGGTCGCGGGGGGAACCCGCGCTGTCCTCGGCGAGGGTCCGCTCGCCCCCGTCCTCGCCTTTGTCGGCGAGCAGCCGGGCGATCAGGAGGACCTGCAGGGCCGCCCCTTCGTCGGCCCCGCCGGCCAGCTCTTCGACCGCGTGCTCGCCGAGGTGGGGATCGACCGCGGCGCGGTCTATGTCACCAATGCCGTCAAGCACTTCAAATACGTCCGCCGCGGCAAGCGGCGCCTGCATCAGCGCCCGACCGCCGGCGAGGTGACGCATTATCGCTGGTGGCTGAAGAAGGAGATCGAACTCGTCCGCCCTCGTCTCGTCGTCGCGATGGGGGCGACGGCGGTTCTCGCGCTCAGTGGCAAGGCGCTGGCTGTCACGGCAAACCGCGGCGAAACCTGGTTCGACGAGCGCCCCGGCTTCATCACCGTGCATCCGTCCTATCTCCTCCGCATTCCCGACGAGATCGCCAGGACTACGGCCCTCGACGCCTTCCGCGAGGATCTCGCCCGCCTCCGCCAGCTCGCCGTCGCGGCCTGAGGCGTCACCCGGCTGGCGTGCCCGCCTGCGAGCGGCTACTCTCCGACCTCCCGCCTGCACCGGAGACGGATCTCATGAGCCGCGACAGCACGGATGCCATCGTCATCGTCTCCGCCGCCCGCACGCCGATGGGCGGCTTTCAGGGCGCGCTCGGCCCCTCGACGGCTGCGGAACTCGGCGGCGTTGCGATCGGCTCGGCGATCGCGCGGGCGGGGATCGGAGCGGGCGAGGTGGACGAGCTCCTGATGGGCTGCGTGCTGCCGGCGGGGCAGGGGCAGGCCCCGGCCCGGCAGGCGGGCTTCCACGCCGGTCTGCCCGAGGGCGTGCCCGCCACGACGCTCAACAAGATGTGCGGATCGGGGATGAAGGCGGTGATGCTCGGCCATGACGCCCTGCGCGCCGGCAACGGGCGGGTGGTGGTGGCCGGAGGCATGGAGAGCATGACCAACGCGCCCTACCTGCTGCCGAAGATGCGCGGCGGTGCCCGGCTCGGCCATGCACAGGCTCAGGACCACATGTTCCTCGACGGGCTCGAGGATGCCTATGACCGCGGTCGCCTGATGGGCACCTTCGCCGAGGACTGCGCCACCGAATTCCAGTTCACCCGCGCGGCCCAGGACGACTATGCGCTGGCCTCGCTCGCGCGCGCCCGCGAAGCCCAGGCGACCGGCGCCTTCGCCGCCGAGATCGCGGCCGTCACCGTGACCGGACGCAAGGGCGAGACCGTGGTCGCCGAGGACGAACAGCCGCTGAGCGCCCGCCCCGAGAAGATCCCGACCCTGAAGCCCGCCTTCCGCAAGGACGGCACGGTGACGCCGGCCAACTCCTCCTCGATCTCCGACGGTGCCGCCGCCCTGGTGCTGATGCGCGAATCCGACGCCCGCGCCGCCGGGCTGGCGGTGCGCGCGCGCATCCTCGGCCACGCCTCCCACGCCCAGGCGCCGGCGCGCTTTCCCACGGCTCCGGTGCCGGCGGCGCGAAAACTCCTGGACCGCCTCGGCTGGGCGGTGGGCGACGTCGATCTCTGGGAGGTGAACGAGGCCTTCGCCGTGGTGCCGATGGCCTTCATAGTCGAGACCGGCGCGCCGCATGAGCGTGTGAACGTCCACGGCGGCGCCTGCGCGCTCGGCCATCCGATCGGCGCCTCCGGGGCGCGGATCCTGGTGACGCTGCTGCACGCGCTCGAACGTCATGACCGCACGACCGGCCTGGCCGCGATCTGCATCGGCGGCGGCGAGGGCACCGCCGTCGCGATCGAGAGGGTCTGAGATGCAGTTCGGTGCCGACATCGCCGACATCGCCGCCATCGTCACCGGCGGCGCCTCCGGTCTCGGCGAAGCCACCGCCCGGGCGCTGGCGGCCCGCGGGGCGCGGGTGGCGGTGCTCGACCGCGACAGCGCCCGCGGCGCGGAGGTCGCAGCCGCGATCGGCGGCATCTTTTGCGAGACGGATGTTGCCGACGCCGCATCCGTCGCCGCGGCGCTGGGGCGCGCAGCCGCCGCCCACGGCCCGGCACGGATCGCGGTCAACTGCGCCGGGATCGCGCCGGCGGCGCGCACGGTCGATCGGGAGGGCAGGGGCCATGACCGCGACCTCTTCGCCCGCGTGATCGGCGTGAACCTGATCGGCACCTTCAATGTCGCGAGCCAGTCTGCCGCCGCCATGGCTGCGCTCGAGCCGGTGACGGCCGACGGCGAGCGCGGGGTGATCGTCAACACCGCCTCGGTCGCCGCGATCGAGGGGCAGATCGGCCAGATTGCCTATGCCGCCTCCAAAGGCGGCGTCGCGGCGATGACCCTGCCCATGGCGCGCGACCTGGCGAAATCGGGCATCCGCGTGGTGGCGATCGCGCCGGGCCTCTTCATGACGCCGATGCTCTCCGGCCTGCCGCAGGAGGCGCAGGACAGTCTCGGCGCGCAAGTGCCGTTCCCCGCCCGGCTGGGCGACCCGGCCGAGTTCGCCGCCCTCGTCCTTCAGATCGTGGAGAACGCGATGCTGAACGGCAGCCTGATCCGCCTCGACGGCGCGATCCGCATGGCGCCCCGCTGAGGCACTAGGGGCCCGGCCCGGGAGCGCCTCAGCAGCCGGGCCTGCACGTGCGCATTCGCTCGCACAGCCTAGCCGTCGTCGAACAGGTCCCCCGCCGGCCGGGGCGGCGACAGCCCCAGATGCGTCCAGGCCCGCGCCGCCAGCATCCGCCCGCGCGGGGTGCGGCTGACCAGCCCCTGCTGCAGCAGGAAGGGCTCGATCACTTCCTCGATCGCATCCCGCGCCTCGGACAGCGCCGCGGCGATGGTCTCGACCCCCACCGGCCCGCCGCCATGGTGCTCGGCCAGATGGCTCAGATAACGCCGGTCGGCTGCATCAAGCCCCAGCGCGTCCACCCCCAGCCGGGTCAGCGCCCGGTCGGCGATCTCGCGCGTCACACTGCCGTCGCCGTCCACGATGGCGAAATCCACCACCCGTCGCAGCAGCCGCCCGGCGATGCGCGGCGTACCGCGCGCGCGGCGCGCGATCTCTCGCGCACCTTCCGGCGTCGCATCCGCCCGCATCAGCCGCGCCGCCCGGGTGACGATCTCGACCAGTTCGGCCTCGTCGTAGAATTCCAGCCGCACCGGAATCCCGAACCGGTCGCGCAGCGGCGTGGTCAGCAGGCCGAGCCGGGTGGTGGCGCCAACCAGCGTGAAGGGCTGCAGCTCGATGCGCACCGTGCGCGCCGCCGGACCCTCGCCGATCACGAGGTCGAGCTGGAAGTCCTCGAGCGCCGGATAGAGGATCTCCTCCACCGCCGGGTTCATCCGGTGGATCTCGTCGATGAAGAGCACGTCGCGCGCATCGAGATTCGTCAGGATCGCCGCCAGATCCCCCGCCCGCGCCAGCACCGGCCCGCTGGTCATCCGGAAGTTCACCCCGAGCTCGCGCGCCATGATCTGCGCGAGCGTGGTCTTGCCCAAGCCCGGCGGGCCGTAGAACAGCGTATGGTCCATCGCCTCGCCGCGCCGCCGCGCGCTCTCGATGAACACCGAGAGGTTCGCCCGCGCCGCCTGCTGGCCGATGAACTCGCCCAGGGATTTCGGCCGCAGCGCCCGGTCGGGGTCCTCGGCCATCGGCTCGGGGCGCAGCGTCGGATCCGGATCGCTCATCGCCTCACCCCTTCGGCGCCAGGCGGCGCAGCGCCGCGCGGATCAGGGCCGGCGCCTCGCCGCCCTCCTCGCCCCAGGCCTCGGACACCGCAGCCGCCGCCTCGCCCTGCCCGTAACCGAGATTGACCAGCGCCGACAGCGCATCGGCCTGCGCCTGCGCCCCGCCCGCCTGCGCGACGGGCGCAGCCGCCGGCACCACCGGATCGGGCTCGATCAGCACCTCGCCCGGGGCGCCCGACGACACGCCCGCCGGCGTGGCCCCTGCCCCGCCGAGCGCCATCACCGCCGGCGCCTTGCTCTGCAACTCCAGCACCAGCCGCTGGGCGATCTTCGGCCCGATCCCGGGTGCGGCCCGGATCGCCGCCGCATCCCCGAGCGACAGCGCCCGCCCGACCCCCTCGGCCCCGAGCGTGCCGAGGATCGCGAGCGCCCCCTTCGCCCCCACCCCCTGCACCGAGGTGAGCAGCCGGTGCCATTCCCGCTCCGCCAGCGTCCGGAAACCATAGAGCTGCAACAGGTCCTCGCGCACCACGAGCTCGGTATAGAGCGCTACCCGCTCGCCCGGCCCCGGCATCGCCGCCAGCGTCCGCTCCGAGCAATAGACGATATACCCGACCCCGCCCCCGACCCCCCCGGTCTCGATCAGCACATGGTCCGCCGCCCGGTAGTCGAGCCGCCCCGATACCTTGCCGATCATGGCCGAGCCTCCAGGATCGCGGCCTTCAGCCGATTGCCGAAGGCGACGTGATGGGCATGGCAGAGCGCGATCGCCAGCGCGTCCGCCGCATCGGCCCCGTTCAGCTCGACACCCGGGAGCTGCATCCTCACCATATGCGCGACCTGCACCTTGTCGGCATGGCCGACGCCCACCACCACCTTCTTCACGGCATTCGGCGCATATTCCGCCACATCGAGCCCCGCCTGCGCCGGCACCAGCATCGCGATGCCGCGCGCCTGCCCGAGCTTGAGCGTCCCCGCGCCGTCCTTGTTCACGAAAGTCTGCTCGACCGCCGCGGTCTCCGGCCGGTACATGCGAACGACATCAGTGAGTTGCACGTGGATGCTGCAAAGCCGCTCGGCCAGCGTCTCGCCCTCGGAGACGCAGACCCCGTTGGCGACATGGCGCACGACGCTGCCCAGCGCGTCCACCATGCCCCAGCCGGTCCGGCGCAGGCCCGGGTCGATGCCGATGACGCGCATGCCACTCTCGTTCTTCTATCGTTCTGCTCCAGCCCCCCATATCACGGGCATGCGGCAGCCGCCAAGCATGTCGCGCCTCTGCGGCAAACGCATGGCGGGCATGCGGAAAGGGCGGCTTGTGGATAAATCGCCTGCCCATCATATAGGCGCCGACAGCCCAAATATCGGGCATGTCGAAAACTCTCAGGTTTCGCTTTCTTTGTCATGTGGATGAATACAATGTCCGTCTTCCAGTCCGACCGGTCGGTTCCGCTCGGCTCCGCCACTACCCACCAGATCACCAACGTCTTCGAGAAGGCCGTTGCCGCCGTTCGCGGCTGGTATCTTGCCCGTTCGACCATGCAGGCGCTTGAGGGCCTCTCGGATCGCGAGCTTGCCGACATCGGCGTCGCCCGCGGCGAGATCCCGCATCTTGCGGATCGCGTGTCCGGCCGCTGAAGCCTCCGGGCAGACAGCACACGGCCCCCGACCGGTCATCAGACGGATCGAGACGGGGGCCGGCCATCCTTCGGACCATCGCCGCCGAAGGTTTCATTCAGGTTAACGCGACCTGAATTTTGATTTTAAATCAACAGCATGACGATTTTCGCAAGCGTGCGAATCCACGGCCTCAGCCGTCACGCCGCAGCATCAGCGCCGTCCAGACCCCGAGCTCGACGCGCCGCCGGCACCTGAACCCGAACCCCCGATAGACCGCCTCGACGCCCGGCGCCTGCCGCGTCAGCAGGCCGGCGAGCACCAGCGTCGCCCCCGGCTCCGTATGCCGCGCCATCTCCCGCGCCAGCCGCTTGAGCGGTCCCGCGAGGATATTGGCGAAGACGAGGTCGTAGGGCGCACGGGCATGGACCAGCGGATGCGCGAACCCCGGCGCCGCGAGGCAGAGCACCCGCGTCCCCAGCCGGTTCGCCGCGACATTCGCCCGCGCCGTGACCGCGGCCAGCGGATCGATGTCCCAGGCCGTGACCCGCGCCGCCATCACCTTCGCCGCCGCCATGGCCAGCACCCCGGTGCCGGTCCCGACATCAGCCACGTTGCGGAACGTCGCCCCCGAGCGCAGCAGCCCGTCGAGGACGAGCAGGCAGCCCCGCGTCGATTCGTGGTGTCCGGTGCCGAAGGCGAGCGCGGCCTCGATCTCCAGCCCCACCCGGTTCGACGGCACCCGCTCCCGGTCGTGCGAGCCATAGACGATGAACCGCCCGGCCTCGACCGGCGTGAGCCCGGCGCGAACCTGCGCCAGCCAGTCCCGGCTCCCCACCGGCGCGACCGAGAAATCCTCCGCCCCATGCGCCGCCGCGATCAGCGCGAGCCCCGCCCGGTCCGGCGCCGCCTCGAAATAGGCGCCCACCTCCCAGATCCCCGACCCGTCGTCGCGATCATGCACCCCGCTCGCCGAAGGCGGCTCGACCAGCGTCTCCAGCGCCTCCGAGAGCGCATTCGCGGCGGCCAGTCCGCGGACCGTGGTCGTGGCGTGAAAGAGGGTCATCGGGGGCTCCGCGCGACAGGGCCCGCCGCGCTTACGGCGCCCCCTTGACCCGGTCAAGCCGGCGCGACACTCCCGAGAGCGGTGGCGCGGGGGCGGGAGCTGTCCTAGTGTCCCGGCAAACGTCCAGGGAGGAAGCTGAATGTCGGACAATCTCGATTTCCTGTTCAGGAGCCATGTGGAGATCCGCGAGCGCGAGTTCGCCCGGCTCTGCCTGATCAACGCGGACCTCGACCGGCTCTGGCAGGGCGGCCGCTGGACCGAGGGACCGGTCTATTTCGGCGACGGGCGCTACCTGCTCTTCTCCGACATCCCCAACGACCGGATCATGAAATACGACGAGACCACCGGCGAGACCTCGGTCTGGC
>CAYLHK010000115.1:0-10317 GCA_964383295.1 uncultured Rhodovulum sp. | reverse complement strand
ATGCCGTTGCCGATGCCGCGCGCGGTGATCTGCTCGCCGAGCCACATCAGGAACATCGTGCCGCCGACCAGGGTGATCACGACGCCGATGCGGAAGAACCAGCCCGGATCATGCGCCATGCCCTCCGCCTCGAGCCCGATCGCAAGCCCGTAGGCCTGCGCCGTGGCGAGGAAGACCGTGCCGTAGCGCGTATACTGGTTGATCTTCTTGCGTCCGGCCTCGCCTTCCTTCTTCAACTGGGCGAGCGAGGGGACCATCGCCGTCATCAGCTGAACGATGATCGAGGCCGAGATGTAGGGCATGATCCCGAGCGCGAAGATCGCCATGCGGCCGACCGCGCCCCCGGTGAACATGTTGAGCATGCCCCCGATGCCCTGGTTCGCCTGCTCGAAGAACATCTGCAGGCGTGCCGCGTCGATGCCCGGCACCGGAATGTAGGTTCCGATCCGGTAGACGATCAGCAGACTGATGGCGAATAGGATGCGACTCTGGAGGTCCTTGGCCTTGCCGAAGGTACTCCAGCTCAGGTTGGCCGCCATCTGTTCGGCTGCGGATGCCATAAAGGGCCCTCCAAGACAGCGCCGCCGGACCCTGTCGGGGCCAGCGGCGCCAAGACACGTGCAGGTGACTTAAGGCGCCGGTACGGCCGCCACAAGCCTCAATCCGCGGCGGATTCGTCGGCGGAAACGGGCGCCGTGACGGCGAGGGTGCCGCCGGCCTTCTCAACCGCCTCGATGGCGGACTTCGAAGCGCCAGTGACGCTCAGCGCCACCTTGGCGGTCAGCTCGCCCTTGGCGAGGATCCGGATCCCGTCGAGGCGACGGCGCACCAGACCGCTGGCCACCAGCGCCTCCTCGGTGACCTCCGCGGCGGCATCGATCTTGCCCGCGTCGATGAAGGCCTGGACCTGGCCGAGGTTGATGACGGCGTATTCCTTGCGATTCGGCTTGGTGAAGCCGCGCTTGGGCAGGCGGCGGTAGAGCGGCATCTGGCCGCCCTCATAGGCGTTGATCGCCACACCCGAACGCGAGGTCTGGCCTTTGATACCGCGGCCGGCCGTCTTGCCCTTGCCCGAGCCGGGGCCGCGGGCGACGCGCTTGCGAGATTTGGAAGCGCCGGGATTGTCGCGAAGTTCGTTCAATTTCATGTCGCTGCTCCTTGCCGGAACTGCCCCGTCAGCGACGAGCGGGGCAAACACGGCGGTTGTTGTGGTCGGATTCGCCCCAGTTCGGAGCGAAGGTGCCCCTATAGGCGCTCCGTCCACTGCGATCAAGCGGGGATCACGGCGGCACCTGACACGGCCCCTGTTGCTCGCCCGCCCCGCACCATCATGTCCCCGCTTGCAGGGGGTTGAGCCCTCAGCCCCTGCTCCGCTCGGCGATCCGCGCGCGACTGATAGCGAGCGCCTCCGCATCGGGCGCCCAGTCGCCGTGCCACGCGGCCGGGATGCCGGCGAGAAGGCTTTCGGGATCGGTGAAGGCAGGCGCATACCCGCGGCGCTGCATCTCGGCAATGAGCGCCGCTTGGCGGCGCACCAGATAGCCGAGCTTGTCGCAGAAGAAGGTCATGTGCCCCGCACCCATCCGGTAGCTGGGCGGTATCCCTGCCCTGGCGGGATCGACGACGCCCCGGGCGATCATGGCGCGCACCATGCCGAAAACCCGCGGCAGCTCGCGGTATTCCGCGACCAGATGCGCACGGGTCAGTTCCTCGGGCGGGACGCAGTTGACGCGTGTCACGGGCGGGCTGCAAAGCAAACGGCCCGCGGGTTCGCCGCGGGCCGTGATCCCTGCCGGGAGCCGGAAGCGGTCAGTCCCGCTCCTCGACGATCTCGACGAGGTGGGGGATGCTCGCCACCATGCCGCGGATCTGCGGGGTGTCCTGCAGCTCGCGGGTGCGATGCATCTTGTTCAGCCCGAGGCCGACCAGCGTCGCGCGCTGGACCTTCGGGCGGCGGATCGGCGAGCCGATCTGCTTGACGACGATGGTCTTCGCCATGGGATCAGGCCTCCACCGTCTCGGCCACGGCCTCGGCCGGCGCATCGGTACGCGGCAGGATGTCCGCGACCTTCTTGCCCCGGCGCTGTGCCACCATGCGCGGGCTCTGCTCGTGCTGGAGCCCGTCGATGGTGGCGCGCACCATGTTGTAGGGGTTCTGGCTGCCGAGCGACTTGGCCACCACGTCGTGGACGCCGAGCATCTCGAAAACCGCACGCATCGGGCCACCGGCGATGATGCCGGTACCCGCGGGCGCCGAGCGCATCACGACCTTGCCGGCGCCGTGGCGGCCGTTCATGTCGTGGTGCAGCGTCCGACCCTCGCGCAGCGGCACTCGGATCATCTGGCGCTTCGCCTGCTCGGTCGCCTTGCGGATCGCCTCGGGAACCTCGCGGGCCTTGCCCTTGCCAAAGCCCACGCGGCCCTTCTGGTCACCCACGACGACGAGCGCCGCGAAACCGAAGCGCTTGCCGCCCTTCACCGTCTTGGAAACGCGGTTGATCGCCACCAGTCGATCGGCGAACTCCGGGGTCTCGTCGCGGTCGCGGCGGTCGCGGCGGCCGCCATCTTCTCTTGCCATGTCCGGAGCTCCCCTAGAACTTCAGGCCGCCCTCACGGGCGGCATCCGCAAGGGCCTTGACCTTGCCGTGGAACAGGAAGCCGCCGCGGTCGAAATAGACCTCCTCGACCCCGGCGGCCTTGGCGCGCGCGGCAATCTCGGCGCCCACGCGGGCGGCCGCTTCCTTGTTGTTCTTACCGACGAAGCCCAGGTCCTTCTCGAGCGTCGAGGCGGCGGCCAGGGTGCGCCCCTGGACGTCATCGATGAGCTGGACCGAGATGTTCTTCGACGAGCGATGCACCGACAGACGGGGGCGTTCGCCCGCCGTCTGCCGAAGCTTGTTCCGGACGCGCAGGCGGCGCTTCTGGAACAGGTCACGTTTGCTGTTCGCCATTGTCCTGCGTCCTTACTTCTTCTTGCCTTCCTTGCGGAAGATGAACTCGTCGCGGTAGCGGATGCCCTTGCCCTTGTAGGGCTCGGGCTTGCGCCATTCGCGGATGTTGGCCGCAACCTGGCCCACGATCTGCTGGTCGATGCCCTCGACGATGATCTCCGTGGGCTTCGGGGTGGTCACGGTCACGCCGGCCGGGATCTCGAAATCCACGTCGTGGCTGTAGCCGAGCGCGAGCTTCAGGATCTTGCCCTGGACGGCAGCGCGGTAGCCCACGCCGGTGATGTCCATTTCCTTCTTGAAGCCTGCAGTCACGCCGGTCACGAGGTTCGCGACCTGGGTGCGGGACATGCCCCACTGCTGGCGCGCGCGCTTGGACTTGCCACGCGGCGTCACGGTGACGGCACCGTCCTCGACGGCGAGCGTCACGTCGTCGGTCGCGGTGAACTCGCGGGTGCCCTTCGGCCCCTTCACCGAAACGGTCTGGCCAGACACGCTGGCCGAGACGCCGCCGGGAAGCGGTACGGGCCTCTTGCCGATACGAGACATGAACCCCTCCTCAGAACACGGTGCAGAGGACTTCGCCGCCGACGTTGGCGGAGCGGGCCTGTGCATCAGACATGACGCCCTTGGGCGTCGAGACAATGGCGACACCGAGGCCCTGGCGGACCTGCGGCAGCTCCTTGACCGCCGAGTAGACGCGACGGCCCGGAGTGGACACGCGGCGAAGCTCGCGGATCACCGACTGGCCGTCGAAGTACTTCAGCGAGATCTCGATCTCGCCGAGGCCTCGCGCGTCGGTCACGTCCTCGTAGCCACGGATGTAGCCCTCGGACTTCAGGACATCGAGCACCCAGCGGCGGATCTTGGAGGCCGGGGTACGGACGGTCGACTTGCCGCGCATCGAAGCATTGCGGATGCGGGTGAGCATGTCGCCGAGCGGATCATTCACGGACATCGGCGCCCTCCCCTACCAGCTCGACTTGACCATGCCGGGGATCTGGCCCTTCGAGGCGAGATCCCGCAGCGCGATACGCGACATGCGGAGCTTGCGATAATATGCCTTCGGGCGCCCGGTGACTTCACAGCGGTTGTGAAGCCGGGTGGCCGAGGAATTGCGCGGCAGCTTCGCGAGCTTCAGCTGCGCGGTGAAGCGCTGTTCCATGGGCAGGTCGGTGTTCTTGGCGATCGCCTTCAGCTCGGCGCGGCGGGCGGCATACTTTGCCACCAGCGCTTCGCGCTTCTTCTGGCGTTCGATCATGCTGGTCTTTGCCATCTTGTCTCTCTCGCTCAGGCCGTGAAGGGCACGTTGAACTGCTTCAGGAGCGCCCGCGCCTCGGCATCCGTAGAAGCCGTGGTGCAGATCACGATGTCCATGCCCCAGACCTGCTCGACCTTGTCGAAGCTGATCTCCGGGAAGACGATGTGCTCCTTGAGCCCCATGGCGAAGTTGCCGCGGCCGTCGAAGCTCTTGGGGCTGACGCCCCGGAAGTCGCGGACGCGGGGCATCGCGACCGTGATCAGGCGGTCGAGGAACTCGTACATGCGGTTGCCGCGCAGCGTCACCTTGACGCCGATCGGCATGCCCTCGCGCAGCTTGAAGCCGGCAATCGAGTTGCGCGCCTTGGACACCACCGGCTTCTGGCCGGAGATCAGCGCAAGATCAGCCTCGGCCGCGCGGATCTTCTTGGAATCCGCCACCGCCTCGCCGACACCCATGTTCAGCACGATCTTGTCGAGCCGAGGGATCTGCATGTCGTTCTTGTAGCCGAACTCTTCCTTGAGCGCGGGCCGAACCGTGTCCCGGTAGACCGTCCGGAGGCGCGGTGTGTAGGTTGCTGCGTCGAGCATCAGATCACCTCCCCGGTCGTCTTGGCGTAGCGGACCTTCTTGTCGCCCTCGACGCGGAAGCCGACGCGGGTCGCCTTGCCGTTCTTGTCGAGCAGCGCGAGGTTCGACAGGTCGAGCGGCATCTCCTTGGCGATGCGGCCGCCCTGGGCGGACTGGCTCTGGCGCTGATGGCGGATCGCGACGTTCACGCCCGCGACTACGGCCTTGTTGTCCTTGGGCAGGACGCGAGTGATCTCGCCCTTCTTGCCCTTGTCCTTGCCGGTGAGAACGACGACGTTGTCACCCTTTTTCAGCTTCGCGGCCATCAGAGGACCTCCGGAGCGAGCGAAATGATCTTCATGAAGTTCTTGGCACGCAGCTCACGCACGACCGGCCCGAAGATGCGGGTGCCGAGCGGCTCGTTCTGGTTGTTCAGGATCACCGCCGCGTTGCGGTCGAAACGGATGGCGGTGCCATCCTCGCGGCGCACTTCCTTGGCGGTACGCACGACGACAGCCTTGCGCACGTCGCCCTTCTTCACACGACCGCGCGGAATGGCCTCCTTCACCGACACCACGATGATGTCGCCGACAGAGGCGTAGCGGCGATGCGAACCGCCCAGAACCTTGATGCACTGAACCCGGCGGGCGCCGGA
Organism: uncultured Rhodovulum sp.; assembly: GCA_964383295.1. Lineage (GTDB taxonomy): Bacteria > Pseudomonadota > Alphaproteobacteria > Rhodobacterales > Rhodobacteraceae > Amaricoccus. The sequence goes on along the minus strand of CAYLHK010000115.1, from coordinate 4,884 downwards.
GTTGTCAGCCACATCCAGATTCGTCTGCATCTGGATCATCAGTCTTACTCCCGACCTGCAGGGACCCGCCCCGCGGTTTCGTCAGTGGGGGTCCGGTCTCAGGCCTCAGCGGCGTCGACCAGGACCTCCCAGCGTTTCGTCTTCGAGATCGGCGCGCATTCGCGGATGCGGACGCTGTCGCCAACCTTGGACACATTGCCCGCGTCGTGGGCGTGGTACTTCTTCGTGCGGCGCACGGTCTTCTTCAGCACCGGATGGGTGAAGCGCCGCTCGACCAGCACCGTCACGGTCTGGTCGTTCTTGTCGCTGGTCACGGTGCCCTGGAGGATACGCTTGGGCATCTCAGGCCTCTCCCGCCGCGGCAGCGGCCTTCTGGTTCAGGATGGTTTTGACCCGCGCGGCGTCACGGCGGACGATCTTCATGCGGGCAGTGTTCTCGAGCTGCCCCGTCGCCTTCTGGAATCGCAGGTTGAACGATTCCTTCTTCAGGTTCGAGAGCTGATCGCGCAGCTGGTCGGGAGTCTTCTCCCGCAGATCGGCCGATTTCATGGCCTTGGTCCTTTCAACATCACCGGAGGGCCCCGCGCACGGGTCACCCTGATTCCGGTGGAGGTCAGAGATGAGCGCGCCGTTTACGCGCGGACGTCGGGGAACGCAAGGCCAAATGCGTGATTTCCCGCGCCTTCGGTGCCCACGGAACCCGGTGGCAACGGCGATCCGCGCGACCTGCTTGCCCCGGAAACCCTCAAGGCTGTCGCCGCCCAGGACATCGCCACCCAATAGGCGCACCAAAAGCAAACGAGGCCGGCATCGCGCCGGCCTCGTTCAAATCTCTCAGCTTCGAAAAGCGCCGGGCTTACCAGTCCTCGCGGACCACGAAGCGGCACTTGATCGGCAGCTTCATCGCAGCCAGGCGCAGCGCCTCGCGGGCCACGTCCGGCTCGACACCGTCGATCTCGAACATGATCCGGCCCGGCTTCACCTTGGCCGCCCAGAACTCGACAGCGCCCTTGCCCTTGCCCATGCGGACTTCGGTCGGCTTCTTCGAGACGGGAACGTCCGGGAAGACGCGGATCCAGACGCGGCCCTGACGCTTCATGTGGCGGGTCAGGGCACGACGCGCGGCCTCGATCTGCCGGGCGGTGATGCGCTCGGGTTCGGTCGCCTTCAGGCCGTAGTGGCCGAAGTTCAGCTCAAAACCGCCCTTGGCCTCGCCATGGATTCGGCCCTTGTGCTGCTTGCGGAACTTCGTCCGGTTCGGTTGTAGCATTGCTCAATCTCCCGGAGGATCCGACCTCAGCGCGAACGCTGCGGGCGGCCCCCACCTTCCTGCAGTTCGGCCTGACGGCGATCGCGGGCCTGCGGATCGTGCTCAAGGATCTCGCCCTTGAAGATCCAGACCTTGATCCCGATGATGCCGTAAGCGGTCTTGGCCTCGGCCAGCGCATAGTCGATGTCCGCGCGCAGCGTGTGCAGCGGCACCCGCCCCTCGCGGTACCACTCGGTCCGGGCGATCTCCGCGCCGCCGAGACGGCCGGCAACGTTGATCCGGATGCCGAGCGCACCCATGCGCATGGCGTTCTGCACCGCACGCTTCATCGCGCGGCGGAACGAAACCCGGCGCTCGAGCTGCTGGGCCACGTTCTCTGCGACCAGCGCGGCGTCGATCTCGGGCTTGCGCACCTCGACGATGTTGAGATGCAGCTCGGAGGCCGTCAGCTTCGCCAGCTTCTGGCGCAGCACTTCGATGTCCGCACCCTTCTTGCCGATGATCACACCGGGGCGCGCGGCATGGATCGTCACCCGGCACTTCTTGTGCGGGCGCTCAATCACGACGCGGCTGATCCCGGCCTGAGCGGCATTCTTGTTGACGAACTCGCGGATCGCGAGGTCCTCGTGAAGAAGCCGGCCGTAGTCGGGGCGATCGGCGAACCAGCGGCTGTCCCAGGTGCGGTTGACCTGCAGGCGGAACCCGACCGGATTGATTTTCTGACCCATCAGGCGTTCTCCTCGCTGACCTGCCGAACCTTGATCGTCACCTGGCTGAACGGCTTCAGGATCTTCCCGAAGCGGCCACGCGCGCGGGGCTGGCCGCGCTTCAGCACCAGGTTCTTGCCGACCCAGGCCTCGGCCACGACGAGTTCGTCGACGTCCAGGCCGTGGTTGTTCTCGGCATTGGCGATCGCCGACTGCAGCGTCTTCTTGACGTCCTCGCTGATCCGCTTCTTGGAGAAGGTCAGCTCGGCGAGCGCCTTGTCCACGGGCTTGTTGCGGATAAGCGCCGCGACAAGGTTCAGCTTCTGCGGGCTGACGCGCAGCATCCGGCTGACCGCCTGCGCCTCGTTCTCCGCCACGCGGCGGGGGTTCTTTTCCTTGCCCATGGCTTACTTGCGCCTCGCCTTCTTGTCGGCCGCATGTCCGTAGTAGGTACGCGTCGGGCTGTACTCGCCGAACTTCTGGCCGATCATGTCCTCGCTGACGTTCACCGGGACGTGCTTCTTGCCATTGTAGACGCCGAAGGTCAGCCCCACGAACTGCGGGAGGATGGTCGACCGGCGCGACCAGATCTTGATGACTTCATTGCGGCCCGAATCGCGCGCGCGCTCCGCCTTCTTCAGGACGTAGCTGTCGACGAAGGGACCCTTCCATACCGAACGTGTCATGTGCGGGGCTCCTTACCGCTTCTTCTTCTGGTGACGCGAACGCAGGATGAACTTGGTCGTCGCCTTGTTCTTGCGTGTGCGCGCACCCTTGGTGGGCTTGCCCCAGGGCGTCACGGGATGCCGGCCACCCGAGGTACGGCCTTCACCGCCGCCGTGCGGATGGTCGATCGGGTTCATCACCACGCCGCGGACGCTCGGGCGGATGCCCTTGAGCCGGTTGCGCCCCGCCTTGCCGATGTTCTGGTTCGAGTTGTCCTGATTGGACACCGCGCCGACCGTCGCCATGCATTCCTGGCGCACCAGACGCAGCTCACCCGACGACAGCCGGATCTGCGCATAGCCGCCGTCACGGCCCACGAACTGGGCGTAGGTGCCGGCGGAGCGCGCGATCTGCCCGCCCTTGCCCGGCTTCATCTCGACATTGTGGACGATCGTACCGATCGGCAGCGCCGAGAAAGGCATCGCATTGCCCGGCTTGATGTCGGCCTTAGCACTCGCGATCACGGCATCGCCAACCGCCAGACGCTGCGGCGCCAGGATATAGGCCTGCTCGCCATCGGCATAGCCGATCAGCGCGATGAACGCGGTCCGGTTGGGATCGTATTCGATCCGGATAACCTTGGCCTGGACGTCGAGCTTGTTCCGCTTGAAGTCCACGATGCGGTAGAGCCGCTTCACGCCGCCACCACGCCTGCGCATGGTGATCCGTCCGGTATTGTTCCGTCCGCCCTTGCTGCTCAGACCCTCGGTGAGGGACTTGACGGGGCGGCCTTTCCAAAGCTCGGAACGGTCGATCAGAACCAGCCCGCGCTGGCCCGGCGTCGTCGGCTTGTATGTCTTTAACGCCATGTCTTGCTGTCTTCCGTTTAGTTGCCCCGGAGGGGGGCCAATTCGCTAGTTCAGTTCACAGGCCGGTGGTCACGTCGATGGTGTTACCCTCGACGAGCGTCACATAGGCCTTCTTCACGTCGCGCCGCCGACCCGGACGGCCCTTGAACTTCTTCAACTTGCCCTTGGTGAGCACGGTGTTGACCGCCTTGACCTTGACGCCGAACAGCGTCTCGACCGCTTCCTTGATCTGCGGCTTGGTCGCATCCATCGAGACCTCGAAGACGACCGCGCCATGCTCGGACGCCATCGTCGCCTTCTCGGTGATGATCGGCTTGCGGATCAGGTCGTAGAGTTCCGGCTTCACGCTCATTTCAGTCGCGCCTCCAGCGCCTCGGCACCGGCGCGGGTCAGCACCAGGGTGTCGCGCTTCAGGATGTCGTAGACATTCGCGCCGACCGAGGGAAGCACGTCGATCCCCTCGATGTTGCGCGCGGCGCGGGCGAAGTTCTCGTTCACCTCGGGCCCGTCGATGACCAGGACCCGCTTCCAGCCGAGACCCTTGATCGCCTGGGCGAGCGCCTTGGTCTTGGCCTCGGAAAGCTCCGCTGCCTCGAGCACGACGATCTGCCCCGCACCCGCCTTGGCCGACAGCGCGTGGCGCAGGCCGAGGGCACGGAACTTCTTCGTCAGGTCATGGGCATGGCTACGCGGGGTCGGACCCTTGTAGGTGCCGCCCTTGCGGAAGATCGGCGCCTTGCGCGAGCCGTGGCGTGCGCCGCCGGTGCCCTTCTGGCGGTAGATCTTCTTGGTCGAATAGCTCACGTCCGACCGGCCGAGCACCGAATGGGTGCCCGCCTGCCGCTTCGCGAGCTGCCAGCGGACCACCCGGTGAAGGATGTCGCTGCGCGCCTCGAGCCCGAAGATCGCGTCGTCCAGCTCGATGGACCCCGAAGGGCTCGAGTCGAGCTTGATTACGTCGAGTCTCATTTCTCCTCGCTCCCTTCCCCGGGGGCTTCGTCTCCGGCCGGAGCGGCCTTCGCCTCGGCCTCGGCCGCGTCGATCGCCGCCTGCTCGGCCTCCTGCTGGGCGCGCAGGGCCTCGGCCTCGGCCGCCGCAGCCGCATCGGCCGCTTCTGCCGCCGCCTTGGCCGCCGCAGCCGCCGCGGAACGCAGCGCTGCGGGCAGGATCACGTTGGCAGGCGCGGCGATCTTGACCGCGTCCTTGATCGTGACCCAGCCGCCCTTCGAGCCGGGAACCGCGCCCTTGACCATGATCAGGCCACGCTCGGCATCGGTGCGCACGACCTGCAGGTTCTGCGTGGTCACGCGGACCGAGCCCATGTGGCCGGCCATCTTCTTGCCCTTGAACACCTTGCCCGGGTCCTGGCACT
>CAYLHK010000114.1:0-10737 GCA_964383295.1 uncultured Rhodovulum sp. | reverse complement strand
TTGAAGACGGTGAGATCCTCGGGCGTGAAGCCCGCGTCGATCACCTGCCAGTATTCGTTGTAGGTCATGGTCGAAATGCAGGCGGCCTGGTTCTGGATCAGCGGATCGACGTTGAACCCCTGCTTGAGCACGGTCACCCCGTCCGGTCCGCCCTCGGTGGGGATGCCGAGATGGGCCATGAAGCTCAGGAACGGATATTCGTTGCCGAAGAACCAGACCCCGAGCGTCTGGCCGGGGAAGTCTTCGGTCGTGGTCACGCCGCTGTCGTTGCGGCAGGTGAGCTGCATGCCCGAGGACTTGAAGGGCTGGGCGACGTTCACGAGCGGCAGGCCCGCCTCGCGCGCGGCGAGCGCGGCGGGCATCCACTCGACGATCACGTCGGCGCCGCCCCCCGCGATCACCTGCGGAGGGGCGATGTCGGGGCCCCCGGGGCGGATGGTGACGTTGAGCCCCTCCTCCTCGTAGAAGCCCTGGTCCTGCGCCACGTAATAGCCGGCGAACTGCGCCTGGGTGACCCATTTCAGCTGGATCGTCACGTCCTGGGCCTGGACCGCGCCGGCGAGGGAGATCGCCGCAGCGGATGCGCCCACGAGCCATTTCGTCATCTTGCTTCTCCTTGTTGGATCCGTTTCTCGTTCATGCCGGTTTCCCTTCGCCTCAGCCGCGCTGGGACGGGTGCCAGAAGGTCACGGCCCGCTCGATCAGGGCCACTGCCCCGTAGAAGGCCGATCCGACCAGCGCCGCCACCGCAATCTCGGCCCAGACCATGTCGAGGGCGAGCCGGCCCACCTCGGTGGATATCCGGAAGCCCATGCCCACGGTCGGCGAGCCGAAGAACTCGGCCACGATGGCTCCGATCAAAGCCAGTGTCGTGCAGATTTTCAAGCCATTGAATATGAATGGCGCCGCCGCCGGCAGGCGCAGCCGCAGGAGCGTCTGGCCGTAGCTCGCCGCATAGGTGCGCATGAGGTCAGCCTGCATCGGCTCGGTGGCGGCGAGGCCCTGGACGGTGTTCACCAGCATGGGGAAGAAGACCATCAGGACCACGATCGCGGCCTTGGACTGCCAGTCGAAGCCGAGCCACATAACCATGATCGGGGCCATGCCGATGATCGGCAGCGCCGAGACGAAGTTGCCGACAGGCAGCAGCCCGCGGCGCAGGAAAGCGAGCCGGTCGATCGCGATCCCGGTCAGGATCGCGGCCCCGCAGCCGATGACATAGCCCGAGAGCGCGCCCTTGACGAAGGTCTGCATCACATCGACCTGCAGGATGTGCCAGCTCGACACGATCCGGGTCGCGATGGCGCTCGGGGCCGGCAGCAGCACCGGACTGACGCCCAGGCCGCGCACGGCCAGTTCCCAGAGCGCCAGCAGCGTGAGGCCGAAGACGAGCGGCGGCAGGAGCCGGCCGGCCCGGGTCGTCGCCCGTGCGGCCAGCCGCGCGTTCAGCCACCAGGCGCCGATCCAGAGCGCCAGCGCGGCGGGCAGCACGAGGCTCACCGGCGGCTCCTGGCGGGACGGGCGTGGCGCATGGCACCTCCTGTCACCAGCTTTGCCCGGCCGCGCGGCGGAAGGCAAGCGGGCCCGTATCACGATGATACAGAGATCTGCGCGTTGAATCCAAACGATAAATCAGATGTATACACGATGTGTATACATCTGGGATTGCCGTTCCCTCGCCCCTGCCCTGCTCGGTCAGACCACCGGCGTGATGAGCGGATCGCCCGCGAAATGCGCCGCGAGGTTGCGCACCACCAGATCCCCCATGGCCCCGCGGGTCTTGTGGGTGGCAGAGCCCTGGTGCGGCGAGAGCACCACGTTGTCCATCGACCAGAGCGCCTCGGGCATGCGCGGTTCGTCGGCGAAGACGTCCAGCGCCGCGGCGCCGAGCTTGCCGCTGCCCAGCAGCTCCACCATCGCCGGCTCGTCGACCAGCGAACCTCGCCCGACGTTGACCAGCGAGCCGTCCGGCCCGAGCGCCTCCATCACCTCACGCGAGATGATGCCGCGGGTCTCGGCCGTGCCGGGTGCCACCACCACCAGCCAGTCCACGTCGCGGGCCATGGCGGTGAGGTCGGGATAGTAGTCGTAGGGCTCATAGGCCTGCTTGCGTCGGCCGTGGTAGGAGACCTTCATCTTCATCGCGACGAGCCGCCGCGCGATCTCCTTGCCGATCCGACCGAGGCCGAGGATGCCGACATGGGCGCCGTTCAGCTCCCCCGTCAGGCCGAAGTTGCCCGACGGCCAGCGGCCGGCGCGCACGTATGCATCGGCCTGGGGCAGCCGGTGGCAGAGCGCGATCATCAGGCCGACCGTGATCTCGGCCATCGCGTCGCTAAGCACGTCGGGCGTGTTGGTGACGCGGACGTTGCGCGCCTTGCAGGCGGCCGCGTCGATGGCATCATAGCCCACGCCATAGCTCGAGACGAGCTCGAGCGCCGGCAGCTCGGCCATCAGCGCCGCAGGAATGCCGTGGTGCCCGTCCGTTGCCACCGCCCGCACCCGCGGCGCAATGGCGGCGACGAGAGAGGCACGGTCCGGCGCCTCCCAGAGCCGGTAGACCTCGTAGGCCTCGTTCAACTGCGTCTCCACCGATGCGAGCATGGGTACGAGCTGAATGATGCAGGGCTTGGCCACGGGTAATTCTCCTCCGTCCGTTTTCGGGCCGGACTATGGACCGCGCAGGGAAGGCGGGGCAATAGGAGCAGGACTGAACATGGCAGGGGAGGACGGACGATGTCGGACAAACAGGTCGTAGGCTTCATCGGCGTGGGCATGATGGGCTGGGGCATGGCGAAGAACGCCGTGGAGAAGGGCTGGCCGGTCCGGGTCGTGGCGCACCGCAGCCGCAAGGCGGTCGAGGATCTGATCGGCCGCGGCGCCGTCGAATGTGCCGACATCGCGGAGATGGCGGGCCAGTGCGACGTGATTGTCATGTGCGTGACCGGCGCGCCGCAGGTCGAGGCGAGCGTGGCCGAGATCGTGAAGACCGCGCGCCCGGGCCTGACGATCCTCGATTCCACCACGTCGGACCCCGATCTCAGCGCGCGTCTGGCCGAGGAGCTGAAGGCCAGCGGCATCACCTTCCTCGACGCGCCGCTCTCGCGCACGCCCCAGCATGCCTGGGACGGCGAGCTGACCACCTATGTCGGCGGGCCGGCCGAGGAGGTGGAGCGGATGCGCCCGCTGCTCTCGGCCTGGGCGAACGTGGTGATCCCGGTCAACGGGCCGGTGGGCTCCGCCCATGCGATCAAGCTCGCCAACAACGTCGTCGCGCTCGGCTATGTGGCGGTCTGGTCCGAGACCTACGCGCTGGTCAAACGGCTCGGGGCCGATCCGGCGGTGTTCCACGAGGTGGTGTCGAATTCGGGGATGAACTGCGGCAACTTCCAGAACTACTCGAAGTTCGTGCTGGAGGGCGACCCCGAGGGCCACAGGTTCTCGATCGCGAATGCGCTGAAGGATCTGACCTACTACAACCGCATGGCCAACAAGAGCGGGGCGGCGACGCTGGCCTCCGACGGGCCGCTGCAGATGCTGAAGCTGGCCGGCTCGATGGGCCTCGGCGATCGGTTCGTGCCGCAGATGTACGACGCCGCGCAGGCGCTGAACGGCGATCTGGAGCCCAAGGACGAATGAGCGTCCCGGCCGCCACCCTGACCGACGCCGAGGCGCAGGCCTTCGCGCTGTCTGGGGCGGCGCTGAGCGCGCGCGGCTCCGGCGCGCTCTGGTGGGAGGACGAGCGGCTGCTCTGTGTCGCCGACCTGCATCTCGGGCGGTCGGGGCGGCTCGCCCGGCGCGGCGGGCCACTGCTGCCGCCCTACGAGACCGAGGCGACGCTCGATCGGCTGGCGGCCGAGATCGCGCATCTGGACCCCGCGGTCGTGATCTGTCTCGGCGACAGCTTCGACGATGATGCGTCCGTTGGCGAACTGGCGCCCGCGGCGCTCGCACGGCTGGCCACCCTGATGGCCGGACGGCACTGGGTCTGGGTCTCGGGCAACCACGACCCGGCACCCGTGACACTCGGCGGCGCGCATACGGACCTGCTGGCGATGGGGCCGCTGACCTTCCGCCACGAGGCCAGGTCTGGCGATGTTTCCGGAGAGATTTCAGGCCACTACCACCCGAAGCTGCGGCTTAGCCTGCGCGGGCGGCAGATCGCGCGGGCCTGTTTCTTGCAGGATGCGCGCCGCGTGATCCTGCCCGCCTTCGGCGCCTATACCGGCGGGCTGGCGGCCGATCATCCGGCGCTGGCGGGCCTGATCGGGGCGGACGGGGCGGCCATCCTGACCGGCGATCCCTGCCTGCGGCTGCCGCTCGCGGGGCTGCGCGGCCCCGCGCGCTAGAGCGATTTCCAACTGGACGGAATCGTCCGGTGGTTAAGAAATCGCGCCGCTTCAATTACCTGGCGCGCTCAGAGCCCGACCATCCGGCGGATATCGGCGGGCGTCGCCCCTTCGGCGCGCAGCGTGGCCAGCGACCGCGCGTCGTCGCGCTTGGCCAGCCGCCGGCCCGCCTCATCGCGGATCAGCCGATGATGGTGCCAGACGGGCACCGGCAGATCGAGGAGCGCCTGCAGCAGCCGATGCAGCGGCGTCGCCTCGCGCAGGTCGGCACCCCGCACCACATGCGTGATGCCCTGATGCGCATCGTCCACGACCACGGCGAGGTGGTAGGCGATGCCGATGTCGCGGCGGGCGAGCACCGGATCGCCGATCCGGGCGCGCAGCATCGCTGCGTCGAGCGCATGGATGCCGGGCGCGAGGGGTCCGGTTTCCTCGAAGGCGAGCGGTCCGGCCAGCGCCAGGGCGCGATCGAGGTCGAGGCGGATCGCATCTCCGGGCGCGCGTTCCGACATCGGCCGGCCACGACAGGTGCCGGGATAGACCGCAGCGCCCTCGGCGCCTTCCTGCGGGGCGGCCAGCGCCGCGCGGATGTCGGCGCGGGTGCAGCGGCAGGGGTAGGTGACGGGCTCCAGCCGCTCGAGAGCGGCGGCATAGCGCGGCAGGTGCTCGGACTGGCGCAGCACCGGCCGCGGCCAGTCGAGGCCGAGCCAGGCAAGGTCGTCAAGGATGGCCTCCTCGAACACCGAGCGCGAGCGGGTCTGGTCAAGATCCTCAATTCGCAGCAGAAACCGGCCGCCGCAAGACCGGGCCAGGTCCCAGGCGGTCAGCGCGGAGAAGGCGTGGCCGAGGTGCAGGCGGCCAGTGGGAGAAGGCGCGAAGCGGGTGACGAGGCCGGGCATGCGGCTCTGGTAGGACAGCCGGGGGCCCGTGCGCAAGCGGGGCGAAAAACGCCTTTTGTTGCCCGCACTTGGCGTGGCAGGCCACCGTCTTGCCGGGTATCGGCGCGTCCGGCGGCCCCCGGGCAAGATGGGGCGTTCCGCAGATGGCGCAGGTCTGCTGCTCAGGGCGGAACGCGAAATGGGATTGGAAAGTTCATCTCAATTCTGATGATGGGCGCCAGAGGCGCCGCGAAGGAATCAGGGCCCGTGAGGTCCCGGACATGCGGCGGAAAACAAGCGCCGGACTCGGGCCGCAACACGGAGGACCTCCCATGACATCGCTGAAGCTGATGACCGCTGCCGTACTGGCATCCGGTCTCGCCACCACGGCACTCGCCCAGGACCTGACGGTCGGGGTCAGCTGGTCGAACTTTCAGGAAGAACGCTGGAAGACCGACGAGGCGGCGATCCAGGCCGCGCTCGAGGCCGCAGGCGCGCGCTACATCTCGGCCGACGCGCAGAGCTCCTCGTCCAAGCAGCTCGCCGATGTCGAGAGCCTGATCGCGAGCGGCGCGGATGCGCTGATCATCCTGGCCCAGGACAGCGCCGCCATCGGCCCCGCGGTCGAGGCAGCGGCGAACGAGGGCATCCCGGTGGTCGGCTATGACCGGCTGATCGAGGACGCCCGCGCCTTCTACCTGACCTTCGACAATATCGAGGTTGGCCGGATGCAGGCCCGCGGCGTGCTGGAGCAGTCGCCCGAGGGCAATTACGTGATCATCAAGGGCTCGCCCACCGACCCGAACGCGGACTTCCTGCGCGAGGGGCAGCAGGAGGTGCTGCAGTCCGCGATCGACAGCGGCGCGATCACCATCGTCGGCGAGGCCTATACCGATGGCTGGCTGCCGGCGAACGCCCAGCGCAACATGGAGCAGATCCTGACTGCCCAGAACAACGAGGTCGATGCGGTGGTGGCGGCCAACGACGGCACCGCCGGCGGCGTGGTGGCGGCGCTGACCGCGCAGGGGCTCGAGGGCCTGCCCGTCTCGGGCCAGGACGGCGACCATGCGGCGCTGAACCGCATCGCGCTCGGCACGCAGACCGTCTCGGTCTGGAAGGACTCGCGCGAGCTCGGCCGTGTCGCCGGCGAGATCGCCGTGGCGCTGGCCGGGGGCACGGCGATGGATGCGGTCGAAGACGTCCAGTCCTGGACCTCGCCGGCGGGCACCGAGCTGAATGCGGTGTTCCTGGCACCGGTGCCGATCACGCGCGACAACCTCGACGTGGTGGTGGATGCGGGCTGGATCACCAAGGACGCGCTCTGCGCCAGCGTGCCGGCCGGCAGCACGCCCGCCTGCGACTGATCCCGAGACCGGGGGCCGGGCGGGGACACCAGTCCCGCCCGGCCCTGACCGCCGCCACAGCCTTGGAGGGCCGAATGGGCAGCCTGGGACGAGCCCTGCGATCGCTGGAGATCGACCTGCGCCTGCTCGGCATGATCGGGGCGCTCATCGTGATCTGGATCACCTTCGATCTCGTAACCGGCGGGCTCTACCTGACCCCGCGCAACCTCTTCAACCTGTCGGTACAGACCGCCTCCGTGGCGGTCATGGCGACCGGCATGGTCTTCGTGATCGTCACCCGCAACATTGACCTTTCGGTCGGATCGCTGCTCGGGCTCATCGGCATGATCATGGGCACGGTGCAGGTCAGCCTCCTGCCGCAATATCTCGGGCTCGGGCACGGCAGCATCTGGATCCTGGCCATTCTCGCCGGTGTCGTCACCGGCGCGTTGATCGGCGCCTTCCAGGGCTGGCTGATCGGCTATCTGACCATCCCCGCCTTCATCGTCACGCTCGGCGGCCTCCTGGTCTGGCGCGGCGCGGCCTGGTGGGTGACCAGCGGCCAGACCGTGGCCCCGCTCGATCCGACCTTCCGCCTCTTCGGCGGCGGCGCCGAGGGCACGCTCGGCGAGCGCTGGAGCTGGATCCTGGCCGGCGTCGCCACCGCCGCCGCCATCGCCATCCAGTTCCGCTCGCGCCGCAACAAGGCCGCCCACGGCTTCCAGGTGAAGCCGCTCTGGGCCGAGGGCGTGCTCGCCGGCATCATCGCCGCGGTGATCCTCGGATTTACCTCCGTCATGGTCGCCTATCCGGTGCCTGAACGCGCCGCCGAGCGCATCCTGCAGGCCCGCGGCCTGCCCATCCCCGAAGGCGGGATCAGCATGCCGCACGGCATCGCCATCCCGGTGGTGGTGATGCTGGTCGTGGCGCTGGCCATGACCATCGTCGCGCGGCGCACCCGCTTCGGACGCTACGTCTTCGCCACCGGTGGCAACCCCGAGGCAGCCGAGCTCTCGGGCATCGACACGCGGCTCCTGACCGTCAAGATCTTCGCCCTGATGGGCGGGCTGACCGCCATCGCCGCGGTGATCGCCTCCGCCCGCCTGAACGCCGTCGGCAACGATCTCGGCACGCTCGACGAGCTGCGCGTGATCGCGGCGGCCGTGATCGGCGGCACCGCGCTCGCCGGCGGGATCGGCACCATCTACGGCGCCGTCCTCGGCGCGCTGATCATGCAGAGCCTGCAGTCCGGCATGGCCATGGTCGGCGTCGATGCCCCGCTGCAGTCCATCGTCGTCGGCCTCGTGCTCGTCTTCGCCGTCTGGGTCGACATCGTCTACCGCAAGAGGACCGGGTCATGACCCAGCCGCTGGTCGAGCTTCGCGACATCTGCATCAGCTTCGGCGGCATCCGCGCCGTCGACCATGTCACCGTCGATCTCTACCCCGGCGAGGTCGTGGGCCTGCTCGGCCACAACGGCGCCGGCAAATCCACGCTGATCAAGGTGCTCTCGGGAGCCTACAAGGGCGATTCCGGCGAGATCCTGATCAACGGCGAGCGCGCCGAAATCGCCAACCCCCGCGACGCGCGCCGCTACAACATCGAGACGATCTACCAGACGCTCGCGCTGGCCGACAACCTCAACGCCGCCCAGAACCTCTTCCTCGGCCGCGAGATCACCACGGCGGCGGGCTTCGTCGACGACGATGCGATGGAGGCCGAAACCCGCAAGATCATGGGACGGCTGAACCCCAACTTCGCCAAGTTCGCGGCCCCCGTGAAGGCCCTCTCCGGCGGCCAGCGCCAGTCGGTGGCGATCGCGCGGGCGGTCTACTTCAACGCCCGCATCCTGATCATGGACGAGCCGACCGCGGCGCTCGGCGTGCGCGAGACGCAGATGGTCGCCGAGCTGATCGAACAGCTGAAGGCCGAGGGCCTCGGCATCTTCCTGATCTCCCACGACATCCACGACGTCATGGCGCTCTGCGACCGGGTCTCGGTGATGAAGAACGGCCAGCTCGTCGGCACCGTGCGCGTCACCGACGTCACCGAGGACGACATCCTCGGCATGATCATCCTGGGCAAGATGCCCGGGTCGTCGGTGCAGTAGGACCCCACATGTATCTCGGAATCGACCTCGGGACCTCCTCGGTCAAGACCGTCCTCTTCGACCGCGACCAGCGGCTGATCGCCCAGGCGAGCCGCCCGCTGACCGTCGCCCGCCCCCACCGCGGCTGGTCCGAACAGGACCCCGAGGCCTGGTGGACGGCCGCGCTCGCCACCATCGACGAGATCGCATCCGCCCATCCGCTCGGCGACCTGCGCGGCATCGGCCTCTCGGGCCAGATGCATGGCGCCGTCTGCCTCGACGACGCCGACCGCGTCCTGCGCCCGGCGATCCTCTGGAACGACGGTCGCGCCCAGGCCGAATGCGCCGCGATCGAGGCCGCCGAGCCGCGAAGCCGCGAGATCGCCGGCAATATCGCCATGCCGGGCTTCACCGCACCCAAGCTCGAATGGATGCGCAACCACGAGCGGGCGCTGTTCGACCAGGTCTCCATGGTGCTGCTGCCCAAGGACTACCTGCGGTTCCGGCTGACCGGCCACCACGTCTCGGAGATGTCGGATGCGGCCGGCACGCTCTGGCTCGACGTCGCCGCCCGCGACTGGTCGGACGACCTCCTCGCCGCCACCGGCCTCACCCGCGCCCAGATGCCGCGCCTGGTCGAGGGCAGCGCCCCGTCGGCCGAACTCTCGCCCGACCTTGCCGCCCGCTGGGGCGTCCGCGGGCCCGTCGCCGTGGCCGGGGGTGCCGGCGACAACGCCGCCGCAGCCTGCGGCGTCGGCGTGGTGCGCCCGGGTGATGCCTTCGTCTCGCTCGGGACCTCGGGTGTGCTCTTCGTCTCGAACGCGCGCTTCTCGCCGAACACCGCGGGCGCCGTCCACGCCTTCTGCCATGCGATCCCCGACACCTGGCACCAGATGGGGGTGATCCTCTCGGCCGCCGACAGTCTCGAATGGCTCGCCCGCATCACCGGCCGCAGCGCGCGCGAGCTGACCTCAACGGTCGAGCCGGGAGCAAGCCCCTCGCAGGTCGCATTCCTGCCCTATCTCTCGGGCGAGCGCACGCCGCACAACGACGCGGGCGCGCGCGGCGCCTTCGCCGGCCTCTCGCAGTCCACCGACGTGACCGACCTCGCCCAGGCGGTCATGGAGGGCGTGGCCTATGCCTTCGCCGACTGCCAGCGCGTGTTGCGCGATGCGGGCACCGATTTCGACGCGGCGCTCGCCGTGGGCGGCGGCGCGCGCTCCGAGACCTGGCTGCGCATCATCGCCAACGTCCTCGACCGCCCGCTCGAGATCGCCGCCGACAGCGACGTCGGCGCGGCTCTGGGCGCCGCCCGGCTCGCGATCTGCGCCGCCGAGGGCGCCGCACCGTCCGAGGTCTGCGCCCGCCCCGAGATCCTGCGCGTGATCGAACCCGACCCCGATCTCACGGCCGCCTATGCAGAGGGCTACGCCCGCTACCGTGCCCTCTATCCTGCTCTCAAGGAGACACATCAATGAGCGCCTTCTTCGCCGGCATCGACCCCGTCCCCTTCAAGGGCCCGGACAGCGACGACCCGCTCGCCTTCCGCTTCTACGAGCCCGACCGGATGGTGCTCGGCAAGCGGATGGAGGACCATCTGCGCATGGCGATCTGCTACTGGCACAGCTTCGCCTGGCAGGGGCAGGACCCCTTCGGCGGCCAGACCTTCGAGCGGCCGTGGTTCGGCGATGCCATGAGCCATGCGCGGGTCAAGGCCGAGGCGGCCTTCGACATGTTCACCATCCTCGGCGCGCCCTTCTTCACCTTCCACGACCGCGACGCGGCCCCCGAGGGCGAGACCCTGGCCGAGAGCAATCGCAACCTCCGCGAGATCACCGAGCTCTTCGCCTCCAAGATCGAGCAGAGCGGCGTGAAGCTCCTCTGGGGCACGGCGAACCTCTTCTCGCACCGCCGCTACATGGCCGGCGCCGCCACCAACCCCGACCCGGACGTGTTCGCCTATGCCGCCGCCACGGTGAAGTCCTGCATCGACGTGACGCGGCGCCTGGGCGGCGTCAACTACGTGCTGTGGGGCGGGCGCGAGGGCTACGAGACGCTTCTCAACACCGACATGAAGC
>CAYLHK010000113.1:0-11011 GCA_964383295.1 uncultured Rhodovulum sp. | reverse complement strand
ACCATTGAGCTACACCCGCGCCCGGCCCTTATAGCGAGCGGCGGGGGGCTACCGCAAGCCACGCGGCGGCGCGAAAGGCTCCGAGGCCGTTCCGTCCCGGATTGCGGCGGTTGGCGGCGCGTCCGGACCAACGCAAGGGACGCGGTGTGGATGGCGGCGACCACACCCCCTGCGTTGGAGCCGCTCGGCAGGTGACACCACCCGCCGGATCATCGGCGTCACCGAACGCGCTTCGGGCGGCAAGCCGCCATGCAGCGCTCCTGCCACAGCCCGGCGGATTGCCAGATTGTCGCGCCCGATCGCCTCACGCTCTCGACCGTCGCCCAGGATGCTTCAGGCCGGGACCGCGATCCCGGCCGCGCTTTTCAATGGCGGGGCCCTGTCATCGAGACCCCGCCTGCCGCTCAGCTACGCCGCGTCCCGGTATTTGCCACCAACTCGCCCTTGCGGACGAAGAAGCGCGCGCGCTGGCGCAGCACCATCCCTGGCCCCTTGGCACGGATCTCGGTCGGGGTCGCGTCGCCGCCGGCCGAAGGGTGGATGACGGCGAGGAGGTCCCCCTCGGCCACGTCGGCGCCGAGCGACACCCGGTGCTCGATCAGCCCGTCGTGAGGGGCCTCGTGCTGGTTCGCCGCACCCACATCGACACGCACCACCGCCGCCGCCACAGCGCCGCGGGGCTCGGTCCTTGCCCCGGAGAGCACGCCATGTGCCCGCAGCCCGCGCAACACGCCGTCGCGCAGGATGTCGATCTCTTCGGTCAGAAGCGCCCCGCCCCCGCCGCCCTCGGTCTCGACCGACGCGATGCCCGCCAGCGGTGCCGCGCCCGCGGAGGTCGAGGCGATGCCGTTCACGTACTGGATGACCGGATAGCCCCAGTCCTCCATGACCTGCTCGAGCGCCGCGTCATCCAGCGCGCAGCCGGGCGCGCTGAAGCCGAAGATCAGCGGCACGACGCGGTAGTCGCCGCCGCCCGTGTGCAGGTCGACGAGCAGGTCGCCGAGCGGAAACACCTGATCGTGCAGGAAGGCCGCCAGCCGTTCGGTCCCCGTGCCATCCGCCTTTCCGGGGAAGACACGGTTCATGTTCTTGCCATCGACCGGCGAGATCCGCTCGCCGCGCTGCGAGGCGGGCGGATTGATCGTCGGGATGATGATGATCCGGCCGCGCACGTCGGCAGGTTCGATGTCGCGGATGAGCTGGCGCAGGACCACCTGCGGCTCGAACTCGTCGCCATGGATGCCGCCGCAGAGCAGGACCGTGGGCCCTTCGCCGTTGCGGATGACGCAGATCACGTCCTCCTGCAGCGCGGCATCATCGGCCACCAGCGGGCGCAGGTCGTAGATGCGCTTGCCCTCGGCCTCGGGGTCGAATCCCTCGAGCATGTTCCTCACTCCTTCTGGACAGTCCATTCCTGTCCCGCCGGGCTGATCGGCCCGGCGGGGGTATCGTCTGAGCCTGATCGGCGGGCCTATTCGGCCGCGTAGGCCTGCTGCTGGGCGCGCACCGCGTCCATCGCCTGGCGAGCGGGGTCGCGATAGCGCCGCGCCGAGAAGGGCTCGAGCGCTTCCGGCTTCTCGCCGGTGAGCAGCCAGTCGGTGAAGTACTTGGTAAAGCCGAGCGAGATGGCAAAGCCATGTCCCGACCACGCATAGCCGTAGATCGTGTTCGCGAGCGCATCCGGTCGGTCGATGATCGGGATGAGATCGATCGCCGTAGCTTCGGTGCGCGATGCGTCGACCTTCACGAACGAAGACCGGTCGATGAAGGGCATGGTCGCGATCGCATCGTTCAGGTTAAGCGCCGTCGCCGACAGCGAGCCCTCAAGCCTGCCTTCCTTGTCATAGGTGATGCTGACGCCGCCCGAGAGCATGATCGTGCCGTCCGGCAGCTGCTTGATAGCGAGGCGGCGATGCATGTGGCCGAGGAGGTGGTTGATCTTTCGCCCCTCGGGGTTGGTGACGTACATCATCTGCGGCATGATGTTCCAGATCGGCATCCGCTCGTCGTCACTGAGGACAGGCGACAGAAGGTCGATCATGCCCGCATTCGCCATGAGCGCGAGCTGGCCGGTGACGGGAACAACTTCGCCGTCAGCGAGCTTCACGCCGGTGGCTTCGCCGCCCTTGTGCAGGATCTCGACGACCTTCGCGCCGGTGCGGACGGTTGCACCGAGCTTCGCAGCTTCCTTGGCGAACTGCTGCGTGGCGAAGGTGTGATCTCCAACGCCGTCATTTGGCGACCAGATCGCGCCGAGGATGTTGCGGCTGAGCTCCGGCTCCTTCTCGTGAGTCGCGTCGCGATCGAGGAACTCGGTGGGGGCACCCATCGCGCTCTGGATGAGGCAGCGGCTCTCGACCAGGCCCATCACTTCGTGCGTATGCTGACCATACGGCTTGTCAACGACCCATAGTCCGCCGAGGCGGCGGTAACCGACACCGCCCTCGATCTTCTGCTGATAGTGCTGCCAGCGCTCCTGAGCGAGGGCAACGATCGGAAGCTCGCGGATGTCGCGCCCGTTCGCACGGACGCCGCGCTCGCCCGGACCGCCGGAGGCACCCGATGCGATCTCGTTCGCCTCGAGAAGCGTGACGTTCTTGCCGGCCTTTGCCAGCTCATAGGCGAGGCTCGAGCCGTAGATCCCCCCGCCAACGATAACGACGTCGGCAGAATTGCTCTTTGCAGTCATGGTGCTGGTCTTCCTCCGGAGTGGTCGGCGGTGGCGTCGGCAATATCCGGGCCACCGCTTCGGGTGCAGAAATGACAGGTGACGGTGACGGGACCGACGTCGCGCGGTTCGGGGACCACCGTGGCGCAGATGGCCGGAATGTCCTCGCCGTCGAAGCTGCGGCGCTCGGTCTCCGGCAGGCTCTGGGCGATGAGACGCGCCCGCGGGCAGCGGGTGTGGAAGGTGCAGCCGGGCGGGATCGCCGAGGGGCTCGGGATGGCGCCCTGGAGGATCTGCACCGGGCGGCTCTTCTCGAGCTCGGGGTCGACGCCCGCCACGGCCGAAAGCAGGCTCTCGGTATAGGGATGGGTCGGCGCGGGGCAGACCTGCGCCGCCGGGCCGCGCTCGACGAAGCGGCCGAGATACATGACGCCCACCGCATCGGCCATATGGCCCACCAGCGACAGGTCGTGAGTGATGATCACATAGGTGAGGCCATGCGCGGTCTGCAGTTCCATCAGCAGGTTGATGATCTGCGCCTGGACCGAGACGTCGAGCGCACTCACCGGCTCGTCGAGAACGAGAACCTCGGGCTCGCAGATGAGCGCGCGGGCGATGGCCACGCGCTGGCGCTGGCCGCCCGAAAGCGCGTTCGGATAGCGATCGAGATGCGTGAGGCTGAGGCCGACCTCACGCACGACCGTCTCGATCCGCTGTTCGCGGGCCGCGCGGCCGGGGTGGAGGCCGTGGACGACGAGCGCCTCGCGCAGGATCGCGCGGATGGTCATGCGGGGGTCGAGCGAGGCGTGGGGGTCCTGAAGGACGAGCTGCACCTTGCGGCGTAGATGGCGCAGTTCGGCGTCGGTCTTTTCCTCGACCCGCTCGCCGTCGAGCCGCACCTCGCCCCCCGTCGGGCGCAGGAGGCCGACGACGAGGCGGGCGAGCGTGCTCTTGCCCGAGCCCGACTCGCCGACGATGGCGAAGCAGCTTCCGCGGGGAATGCTGAAGGATACGCCGTCAACAGCGCGGATCGGCGCCCCCCGCTTGCGGCCGAAAAAGCCTGAGCGGACGGGGAAGTGCTTCTCGACGTTGCGTGCGACGATCACGTCACCCTCGACCACCGCGCTCATGCCCCCACCTCCTCGGCGAAGTGGCAGGCCGCGAACTGCCGCCGCACGGGCCGCAGGTCGGGAACGACCTCGGCACAGACCTCACGGCCGGCGCAGGTCGGGCAGCGCGGGCGGAAGGCGCAGCCATCCGGCAACCGGCCGATGTTCGGCGGCTCGCCGGCGATGGCGGGCAGGAGCTTCGACTGGCTCTGCACCGCCACCGCGGGCGCGGAATCACGCAGCGCGCGGGTATAGGGATGGCTCGGCGCGCGGAAGACGTCGCGCACGTCTCCGGTCTCGACGAGCCGGCCCGCATACATCACCCCAACATCGTCGGCGTAGCGTGCGACGAGGCCCAGATCATGGGTGACGAGCAGCATGGCCATGCCGCGCGCGCGCTGCATCTCGCGCAGGAGCGCCAGGATCTGCTGCTGGATCGTGACATCGAGCGCGCTGGTCGGCTCGTCGGCCAGCAGCAGCATCGGGTCCTGTGCCAGCGCCATGGCGATGACGATGCGCTGCTTCATGCCGCCGGAGAACTGGTGCGGGTACTGCGACAGGCGCCGCTCCGGGTCGGAGATGTTCACGTCGCGCAGCAACGAGACCGCCTTGCGACGCACGTCAGCGGCAGAGAGCTGGCCCTGGCCGGAGCGGATCGCCTCCTCGATCTGCGCGCCGACGGTCAGCACCGGGTTGAGCGCGCTGGCCGCATCCTGGAAGACGACGCCGATCTTGCGCCGGCGCAGCTCGCGGATCTCGCGCGGGCCTAGCGTCTCTATACGCTGGCCATCGACCGCGACGCTGCCGCCGCTGATGACCGCACGTCCCGCCGGCAGCAGCGTTGCGATGGCCCGCAGGAGCGTGCTCTTGCCCGAACCCGATTCGCCGACGATCGCCATGGTGCGCCCGGCGTCGATGCGCAGACTGACGCCCCGCACGACTTCGAGCGGGCCGCTGGCGGTGAGGTAGGAAACGCTGAGATCGCGGGTCTCGACCGGGGCGGCGGGCGCGTCGGCGCGTTCGGCCAAGCGCTGCGCCATGCCCTTGGCGCCGGTCATCCAGTCCCCGGCCCGGGCCCGGAACCCCTTGGGGGCGGTCGGATCGTAGATCGTGCGCAGGGCCTCGCCGAGCAGGTTGAACCCCAGCGCCGCGACCGCGAGGAACAGGCCCGGGAAGGTCGCGAGATGCGGATGCGAGCGGATGTAGGACCGGCTCTCGCCCAGCATCGTCCCCCATTCGGGATTGGGCGGCTGCGTGCCGAGCCCGAGAAAGCCGAGGCCCGAGGCGGTGAGCAGCGTCGAGGCAAAGAGCAGGCTCGCGAGCGTGAGCAGCACGCCCGAAATATTCGGCAGGATATGGCGCGCCACGACACGTACCGGCGAACACCCGAGCGAGATGCTGCCCTCGATATAGGGCTCCGCCATCGTCGACAGCGTGACCGCCCGGGCAGTACGGGCAAAGACCGGGATCGAGACGACGCCGACCGCGATCACCACGTTCTGCGTGTTCGCCCCGAGGATCGCCACGATCGCGAGCGCGAAGACGATGTCGGGAAAGCTCAGCATCACATCGATGCCGCGCATCACGAAGAAGTCCGTCCGCCGGCCGAGATAGGCCGCGAGCACCCCGATCGGCACGCCGACCACCAGAGCCACCAGCACCCCGCCGATGCCGATCCCGAGCGAGGTGCTTGCGCCGGTCAGGATGCGGCTGAAGACATCGCGCCCGAGAGCATCTGTCCCGAACCAGTGCGCGGCCGAGGGGGGCTGCAGCGTCGCCGCGAAGTTCTGCGCATAGGGATCGAGCGGGGCGATCCAGGGGCCGAAGAACGCGAGCAGCGTATAGACGACCACGATGCAGAGGCCGATCAGCCCCTTGGGCTGGCGCAGAATTTCGCGCAGAAGCTCCCACCGCGGCGGCGATGCGGTGCCGCCCGGACGAACGTCCGCCTCCGGCGCCGTGGCTGCAGATGTTTGCGACATCCGTGGCAAATCCCCTGGTGCCGGATCAACCCGACCGGGCGCTCTGCCGGGTGCGCGGGTCGAGCCACAGCGTCAGCAGGTCGGTCAGAAGGTTGATCATGACGAAGAAGAACGCGAACATCAGGATCGCGTACTGGATGACGGGATAGTCGGCGCGCGAGACCGCATCGACGAGCATCCGCCCGATGCCGGGGATGCCGAAGACCGTCTCGGTGATGACCGAGCCGCCCAGCATGGCGCCGAACTGCACACCGGCGACACTGACCGCCGCGACGAGCGAGTTGCGCAGCGCATGGCGCACGATCACCCGCGTCTCGCTCAATCCCTTGGAGCGGGCCGTGTCGAGATAGTCGCGCCCCATCACCTCGAGCAGGCTCGCGGTGACGAGACGGCTGAACATCGCGGCCGGACGGGTGGCGACGGTCAGGATCGGCAGGATGAAATGCGCGGGCGTCCCGGCTCCGGCGGCCGGCAGCCAGCCGAGATGGACGGCGAAGAGCCAGATGCACAGAAGGCCGAGCCAGTAGATCGGCATCGAGATGCCGGCGAGGGTGAAGACGGTGATCGCCGTGTCGAGCCAGCTCCCCTGGCGCAGGGCGCAGATGATGCCGGTGATGGTTCCGACGCCGATGCCCACGATCAGCCCGCCAATGGCGATGATGAGCGTGTTGGGCAGCCGCTCGCTGATCTCGACCGCGACCGGCCGGCCGGTGCGCAGCGAGACGGCGACGTCGGGATTGAAGATGCCGGTGAGGAAGTTGACGTAGCGCGTCAGCGCGGGCTCGTTCAGCCCCATCGCCTGGCGGATGACGTCGACTTCCTCCTGGGTGGCCATCGGCCCGGCGAGAATTCTCGCCGGGTCGCCGGGGATGAAGTCGACGAACCAGAAGACCAGCAGCGACACTATGAAAAGCGTCGGCAGTGCCGCAGCCAGGCGGTTCAGGACGAGCATCCCTCTTCTCCCTCGCGGAGGCCGGTTACTGGACCAGCTTCACGTGGTCGAGAACCATGGTCTCGTTGGGCTGCACGAGGAAGCCCTCGACGCTGTCCGCGACACCGAGCGCCTGGGTCTGGTACCACAGGAAGATGAAGGGCTGCTCTTCCCAGATGATCTGCTGCACCTCGGCATAGATCTCTTTCTGCTGCTCGGGATCCGTCGTCGTGCGGCCCTCGACCAGCAGCTCGTCAACCCGGGGGTTGCTGAAGCCGGTCGTGTTGGCGCTGACCCCGGTGTAGAAGAGCCGGTAGAGCGTGTAGTCCATGCCCGCCGTCGCTCGGCCGAGCATCGCCATGTTGTCCTCGCGCTGGGCGGGGGGCGTGGAGGCGACCTGCGACCAGGTGCCGCGGTCGACGACGCGGGCCTCGGCATTGACGCCGATCGCCTGCAGCGACCCCTGAATGGCCTGACAGACCTGGGCGTCCTTGATGTAGCGCCCGTTCGGACAGGTCATGGCGAGCTGGATCTCGCCCGGGGCATAGCCTGCCTCGGCGATCAATTCGCGCGCACGGTCCGGATCGAAGGGGATCGGGTCGAAGGTGACGCGCAGCTCGTTCTGGGTGCCCGGTCCGGGCATGCCGACCGCGGGCGTGCCCAGCCCGCCGAGGATACCCTGCACCATGCCCTCGCGGTCGATGGCGAGGTTCAGCGCCTCGCGCACCTTCGGGTCCTCGAGCGGCCCGCGCATCACCATTTCCATGCTGATCGAGAACATGCTCGGCGGGTTGATGACGGCAGCGTCGCTCAGCGCATTGATCGACGCCATCGCCTCCGGCGGGACGCGCTCGACGATATGGACGTCGCCCGTCTCGAGCAGCGCCATGCGCGAGCCATCCTCGGGCACGGCGATGAACTCGATCGCCTCGAGCGTGGCCGGGTAATCGCCCTCGTAGGTCGGGTTGGGCACGAGCCGATAGCTCTCGCCGCCGACGAAGCTCTCGACGATATAGGGGCCGCTGCCCACGGGCTGACGGCTGTAGGCCTGACCCATTTCCTCGAGCGCCTTGACGTTGATGATGCTGGCCGGGGTCGGCGCGAGCATCAGCAGCAGATGGCCGTTCGGCTGCGACATCCGGAACTCGACCGTCGTGTCATCGAGCGCGACGACCTCGGAGATCGAGGAGTAGAGACCGCGGTAGATCGACCCGACGTCGGGGTCGAGCATGCGGGTGAACGAGGCGGCGACGGCATTGGCGTCGAGCGGGTCACCGTTGCTGAAGAACTTGTTCGGCTTGATCGTGACCTTGAGCGACAGGCCATCTTCAGAAAACTCGTGCCCCGTCGCGAGATTCGGGATGGGGTTGTTTTCAGCGTCGAGCCGATAGAGTCCCTCGAGAACCAGAAGGTCGATCGTGTTGCCGGTAGGCAGATCGTTGAAATGCGGGTCGAACGTCTCCGGGTCCGCCCCGACCGCGACACGCAGGACGCCCGACGGCTCTGCCATCAGTGCGCCCGCATGCATGGTCAGCGCCAGCGCCGCGGCGGTGCTGAACAGAATTGGTTTCAGTCGGTTGGTCATGTGCAAGCTCCCTACTGCTGGCTTTACCGGGGCCGCGTGACTGTTTCCGCCACTACGGACTGACGCGCGCGCCACGCCGGCTTCTCGGGGAAGATCGGCGAACGTTTGCGCTTTCATGACACCCTAGCCCCCATCAAAACGAATCTGTAATTGATAATCTTCGGCAGTGCATAACTGGAGGTTATGGGATGAACTCTCGCCAGGTGGAGGTCTTCAAGGCCATCATGGAGTGCGGCTCGATCACGCGCGCCGCCGACGTTCTGTTCGTCTCGCAGCCGGCGGTAACGAAATCCCTGCAGCTTCTCGAGCATAGCCTCGGGCTCAAGCTCTTCACACGAACGCCGAAAGGGCTGGTGCCGACATCGGTGGCGCGGGCCTTCTATACCGAGGTCGAGCGGAGCTTCATCGGCCTCGCGCATCTGCGCGACTACGCCGGCGAGCTGCGCTCGCTAAAGCATGAGCGGCTGCGGGTCAGCGTGATCCCGGCGCTGTCCGATCGATGGCTGCCGCAGGTTCTCGTAAGGTTTCTGGATAAATACCCGGACGCCAGCCTGTCGTTCCAGGCGGCATCGTCACCGCACACGGCGCAGCTCGTCGGCCAGCGGCAGATCGATCTCGGGATCGCTCAATCGCGTATCGAGGACGTCTCGATGGAACGAACCCTTCTCTTCTCGCTCGAAGCGGTCTGCATCATGCCCGCCAACCATCCCCTCACGGCCGAGGCGGTCATCACGCCGGCGCACCTGCACGGACAGGTATTCGTGTCGCTGTCCAGGCAGGACATCATCACCATCCAGTTGCAGCGCGCGCTTGACGAGGCGGGGGTCAAGGTCTCGCGGCAAGTCGAGGTTTCGCTCGGCGCCAGCGTCAGGGAGCTCGTGGGGCTCGGCTTTGGCATCGGGATCGTCGACTGGGGAACGGTCATGGAACGCGACGACGAAAACTTCGTCATCCGCCCGTTTCGCCCACGCCTTGAGATGCCGATCTACCTCCTCCGCATGCGCGACCGGCCCGCATCGCTGATCGAGCAGCGGTTCATCGATCAGATGGTCGAGCACGCCCCCGCGATTGCCGCGCTTTGACGCAGTCGTCAGCGCGGGTCCGAGCTTGCCTCACGGGCGAGGCTGTCCCTCGGCATGCTTTGACCCGCCCCTTCGCGCCACGCCGGCACCCCTGATCCAAGAGCCTGAGAGGCTGCATGCCGGGCATAATCGGGGCGGCACGATATCATCCGGCGCCTGGCCGCTTTCGATCCGTGAAAGCCTGCCGATACCCCAACGGCACCCCAGCGCCGTCACCTTCCATTCCGCGCACGTCATCCGGTCGGGGTTGACAGCGGGCGGGTGCCGCGCTGTATCCGCGCGACGCCTTTCCCGGGGGAGCGAGACCATGCACGCCTATCGCAGCCATACCTGCGCCGACCTGCGCAGCGCCGATGTCGGCGAGACCGTGCGCCTGTCGGGCTGGGTCCACCGGGTGCGCGACCACGGCGGCGTGCTCTTCATCGACCTGCGCGATCATTACGGCATCACCCAGGTTCTGGCCGACAGCGACAGCCCGGCCTTTGCCGGCGTCGAGAAGGTGCGCGCCGAATGGGTGATCCGCATCGACGGGGTGGTCAAGGCTCGCGACGCCAGCCTCGTGAACCCCAAGCTGCCCACCGGCGAGATCGAGGTCTTCATCCGCGAGATCGAGGTGCTCTCGGCCGCGGACGAACTGCCGCTGCCGGTCTTCGGCGAGACCGACTATCCCGAGGAGACGCGGCTGAAGTACCGCTTCCTCGACCTGCGCCGCGAGGGGCTGCACGAGAAGATCATGCTGCGGAGCAAGGTCATCCGCCACCTGCGCGACGCCATGCACGGCCAGGGCTTCACCGAGTTCCAGACCCCGATCCTGACCGCCTCCTCCCCAGAGGGCGCGCGCGACTTCCTCGTCCCCTCGCGCCTGCACCCCGGCAAGTTCTACGCCCTGCCCCAGGCCCCGCAGCAGTTCAAGCAGCTGACCATGATCGCGGGCTTCGACCGTAGCCATTCGGGAACGGGGAACAAGCCGCGGTGAGCTTTCCGTGCGTGGGTACCCTCACGACTGTCTGGTACGTTCGTGATTCTATGGCCCTTGCCGATGTCTTTATCTCGTTTGGTCGTCGGGGGTTCCACGGCATCGCATTGACAGTTGCTCTTGGGGCCTGTCTCGTGGCGATGTGCGGCCATTCGGAAGCATCGGCCCGCGCCCAGTCGATTAGCGAGGATGTACGCCTGAAGCTCGTCAAGAAGTCGGGCTTGTCGCTTGAGCATCGCGGGACGGCACGAGGCACGATCGTGGGCTCTGTGCGCTCGAAGATGACGCTGGACGGGCTCTCGATGGACGGTGTGGTCACGATCGTTGCCGCCGGCGGATCGCTGAGGATCAGGGTCCGCGGGACGGCTCGATCGGGCGGGCTGAATACCAAGTTCGACGGCACCGCTACGCTCGCAGGCGGTACCGGTCGTTTCCGCAAGGCCCGTGGGAAAGGGCGGTTCGCCGGCGTCGTCAACCGCCAGACGTGGGCGGCAACGCTCCGTGCCACCGGCTCGCTCTCGTACTAGCGCCGGTGCCCGCGTTCGGCGTGCGTGACCACTTCCTGGCCGCTCTCGCAGTGCTGGCGCTGTGCCTGCCGACGGCTGCTGCGGCTGATCAGCCGATGAGCCTGAGCGCCGGCTTCGACCCCGGCACGCGGCTCGGCGGTCGGTCCCCGCT